>NZ_CP178619.1:3342984-3646892 GCF_047305935.1 Bdellovibrio sp. HCB288 | reverse complement strand
GTACGATGGGATCGTCGCTGGAAAGTGTGCTTGAGGATTTCCTGACGACTTTGGGGCCGGCTCCTGCAGATGACAGATCTGAAGTGGCAGCACTTTGGAGAAAAATTAAAAAAGAAGCTGAAGATGCAGTTCTGGTTGCGCAGGACTCCAATAAAGCGACACAGTTCCGTCAGGAAGCTCAGCGTTCTGAGGCTGAGAATAAACTGAAAGCCAATAGTTTGATGGAAGACATCAAGAAGGCATTGCAGTACACGCAATATGCGAAGGCAATGCCGATGGTTGCTGAGGTGACCAAGCTCAATCCATCTCAGGCGCAAATCTATCTTTATGGATCGTGGGCTAAACTGGGTGTGGCTGAAAAAGCAGACGGTGTTCGCCGTGCAGCTCTATGTAAAGAAGTTGAAATGGATATGATGCAGATTCCACCGGATGAGCGCTATGATGCACTTTATCCGTTTGTCTCTGGTCTGTTCCAAAAAGTTCGTGGTGATGTTGTGGGTGCACGCAAACAGTTTGAAAAAGCGATTGCGATGGATGCATCCTTCATGTCGGCTCGTCGTGAGTTGGCGTCACTGGGAGCTTCTAAGCAACAAAAGCAGGATGTTTTCAACATGGACCTGAAGCAAATGGTTTCAGGTTTCTTCAAGAAGAAATAAAAAAAAGCTCCCTGAGGAGCCTTTTACATTAGAACTTCCAGAATGCCATTCCGTTCAGTTCGATTTGCATTTCCTCTTTAGGGGCCGCCGGATCATATTTGTAATCTGTCAGCGCCAATCCATATTTCAGATAGAAATCTTTTTTGATCGGGTGGTAGCCGTTGCCTTCAACACGGTAGGCACTGCTGACTTTGAAGTCGCTGCCAGAGCCACTTAGATAGTACTGAAGTTTAAGTTCAGACCACTCCATGGCTTTTTTCAACCAGGCTGCTGTGGGTTTGTTTTGCATAAACACTCCCAGGCCGTAGGCCATGGAGCTGCCATCTTTGCCCTGAACCATTTGCATCGGGATGCTTAAGCCCCAGGTCTCATCGATCAAATGAAAGCCAGGCGTTGCGCGCCAGAAAAGCTCTGCCGTTGTCAGATCCACTTCTGGATAATCACTATTCGTCGTCAGATGTTGATCGCGACTGACAGCAAGGCCCCAATGAAGGCGTGTCGCAGAGCTATTAATGCCCAGGAAGTTTTCAAACCACCATTCAAATCCCAAGGTTCCGAAGGCAATGCCAGAAGGTGTTTGGTAGCGAGCGCCCAGCCATCCTGAGAATGGATTTCCGCGTTCGATGTCAAATCCCGCCATAAATGCGTTTTCACCACTTTGCACTTGAAGATAGTGACGTGTACTTTTACCGGCCGGCAGATTGTTCAAATTCCAGCGGAACTTGCTGCCTTCGCTTTGAAAAAGAGCGTCTTTATCAGAGCCGTCGCCAGAAACCGTGACTCCCGCAGGAACGGCACCTTCCAGTTGCACATTGGAAGAGTAGGTTTTGGTCACGGAGCCTGATGCCAATGAAGGTCGGATTGTTGCCGGTGGAATGGCTCCACGCACATAAAATTCCTGGCGCATTGGAATATCGCCATCGCCTTTAAGGTAAATGATAGGGCGTTCTTTATTGAGGACAGTTTGCCAGCTCCCATCAGAAAGGCGGCGTGCTTTGCTACCATCAGCAGGTTCCGCACCGGCTGCGGTAATTACAATGCGTTGGCCATTTTCCGTCTGAACCGCATCCTTGAAATCCACTTCGTTCATACGAGTTTCGATTTCCAGGAAGGCGCCCGACTGAGTCAGGGCTTTAAAAGAAACGCTCTCTGAGCGGTCATTCAGATAAATGATCCCTTGATTGCCGACCACTTTGCCGTTGATTTCAACCTGCGCGGCCTTTTTTGAAGATGAGCGCGGAAGGACTTCAAGCTGGCCTTTTGTTGAAGTCAGATAAAGCTCTTTTGAGCACAGATAAGTTTGAGTGTCTTCACCTTGGCGATAAATACAAAAAGTCATGAATGGCAGGTACTTCATGTCTTCAACGATTTTGGAGTCTTTCAGTTCAACCGTCAGACTTGCCAGATCCGAGCGAAGATTTTCCTCGCCACGTTCGTTTTTGGAGAGCTTGACGTTCTCCTGATCCAGACGTGTCGTGAAGATGGCTTTACCCGCATTGTTTTTGATCGCCAGCTCGCCATCCTTTAAAAGGTCCGCGGGCCACGTGAATCGTACTTTGTAAGGAGCATCGTTCTTGGTTGGAGCCTGAAGGTCGAAGGTGACTTTGGTTGAATCGATCAAAATATCGCCGACTTTAAGGCGGTCTTCATCGACCAGAGTGTATTCAAAACGTTGCGGTAAAACCTGCAGATTGTTTTTGCTGGCTTGAAAGAGCATTGGTTTGCGGACATCCGCATGGGAGATCGAGCTTGCGATAAGAGCTAAAAACAAGACACTGTACTTTTTCACTTCAAAAGCTCCTTATTAATTTCATCGGCACTTTTATGGGTCATAATTGCATTGATAACGGAAAGAGCCGTGGTCATTTTCGAAAGAAAATCCCGGTTGTGACCGATCACGATACGGCGCGGGTGACCCTCCCAGGCTTCCATGATTTTTGCGTTCAGATTGGCGGCCTCTGAAAAAGTTTCCGTGCGAATTGGATTGGAAGTGTCATAGTCATCCATGTCGGCGGTGTCCAGGTGCAGAACCCAGTCGTAACGGGAAAACTCTGCGCCTTTGTCGGACTGAATGCTGTCAAAAAAGTGGCTGGGCTCAGAAGGCCAGTAAGCAAGTGCATCCACAGAGCCACGATCACAAACGATCAGAGGTTTTTGACTGACCTTGCAGATCATGTCTTCAAGTTCTTTTTGAGTGAAGTAAATAGCCCGCTGAGCGTTGATGATACCTTGGGCCTCTTTGTAGCGGGGGAATCCACCGCGATAAAGGATGCTGGCTGCTTCAGGAACGATGGCGCATTTCTGTCCCAGCTCTTTTTTCAAAGCTTCAATCAATGTGGTTTTGCCACCTGAGGGGCCGCCGGTAATAACGATTTTTACGTACTGTTTCATAAAACTAGGATCGGATACAACAGAGCCTTAGGTCAAAGCAAAAAAATCACAGCATATAGCGCAGTCGAAAAGCGATTTTGGCAAGGACTCGGGTGAGCCAAGAGAAGCTTCGCGCGGTAATGTTTTTTGAGTGACCCAGGTCCGTTTCCCACTGGTTGAGCATGTTGCTTAGAGTGTGAGAGTCCCTGAAGTGAGCGATCACTTCCAAATCGTGAAACAGGCTGCGGTAATTCAAGTTAAACGAGCCCACGTAGACATCATCATCGATCACCATAGTTTTGGCGTGCAAAATAGACTTCTGATACTCAAAGACCGGGATTTTCTTCTCGATCAGGAAGCGAACCAGAAAAAAAGCGGCCCATTGAGAAAATGGGAGGTCTGATTTTTCCGGGATCAGAAGTTTAATGTCCACGCCGCGCTCTTTGGCGCGAATCAAAACTCGCAGTAGGGAACGTTTCGGCAGAAAGTAGGCCGTGGTGATATAGACGCGGGTTTTTGAGTGTGAAATACGGCGAAGTATGTCGCGATAAAGATGTTTGCGCATTTTTTGCGTCGTATTCAGTTGAATCGCCGAGTTGAGCGGGGTTTGTGGAATTCTCCAGCGGCTGATCCAGGATAAAATGCCTTTATAAATGGTGCGCAGATAGGTGATCTGGGTGGCTGTGACGAGTTGTTTGACCGCTGGTCCCTGCATTCTGGCGCCAGTGTCTCTCCAGGCTTTGGCGCCGACGTATTTTTCACAGTGAATCTGGGTGAAGTTCAAACTGCCGACATAGGCGGTTTTTTCATCGATGATCACAATTTTACGGTGATTGCGGCGGTTCATGCGGCGCCACCAGCTGGCTTTGCCCAAAATCTCGAATGCGGGCATACGACGGAGCCATGATGAGGGATATGGCAGGATATGAAACACCCGCAGCTCAATGCCATGATGTTGGCAGAATTTTAAAATTTGTGGAATCGAAGTGTAGGATCCAAAGCCGTCCAAAATGAGTTTTACGGAGACGCCTCTCTTAACTGCATGGGAGAGCTCGTGAAGGATGTTATCCGTCAGCTTGTCCATATCAAAGATGTAGCTTTCAATGGTGATGTTTTCTTGAGCATTTTGAATGTCTTCAGTCAGACTTGCAAAGAACTCATCACCAGTATGAAACAGCTTAACGTCGCTCCATGAATCCATATGCTGCATTGTTCAATAATAAATTAAAAAAGTCGACAGCAAAGCAGGGGCGAGGGCAAACTTGAAATCTATGGCATCAAGCAAAATAAGTATTATTAGAAAAGTTATGACAGTAAGTCTTCTGGGTGCAATGTGTTGGGGGAGCGCTTTGGCGCAAGCTTCTGTCCCGACCACAAAAACTCGCGTGATCTATTTTGGATTGCAGAATCAAGCGGACTTTGAGTTAAAAGTGAAGCCAGTCTTCGATTCCACGGCGAATTGCAAGTCTTGTGAGATTTTAAATTACACTCCGTATACAGCAGAGGGTGCGGTCGACGAGCCTGCAATGCATGAGCGCATTGCAAGTCTTCCTGCAGACACCAGCTTTGTGTTTTTTGATTACAATTCACGATCCAATGAACAAAATAAATCCTTACTGGAGGCTTTGAATAAAAGAGCCGACAGCGGGATGATCGTTGTTGGAACTGCTGGAGCTCCCAGAGAAAATGAGGCTTCCGGGCCGCTGACTCGCACGGTTCTGGGGCAGGTTCATAATGCCGTTATCATCGGTGAGTTGGGTGATCGCGATCGTTTGATGCCAGCAGCTTTTTATGGGCCAGAGATGCTAACAGCTCTTCGTCCGCCAAAAGATAAAATGGGCCAAGGGCAGGCTCCGTTGATTTTTGCCGCTAATCTGGCAGAAAACTGGAACAAACGTTCTCCTCAACAGTGGACCGATCATTTCAAAACCAAAAAATCCAAAAACCGCAAAATCTGGATGGATCTCAACGATCTGTTCTAAAGGTCGCGCCAGAGGTGAAGACACACCTTCTCCATTTGATAGGCTCGGGAATAACCGGGCCTTTTTTTATGGAGAAGGTGTGTCCGTACCTTTAGCGGCCGGGGAAGACGACGATGCGGGATTGGTGTTCCAGCGGGATTTTGTGCTTCAGGATACGGGCGATTTCGTGATCGGGGTAACGGCTGGAGATGTGGATCAGAACGATTTGTTCAGATTCGATTTCGTCCAGGCGCGGAATGATTTCGTCGATATGGGTGTGGCCCCATTCGCGGGCATTCGCGACAGTTCTTTTGTTGTCCAGATATGTGGCTTCTAAAATCAGAATCTTGGATTTTTTAACCCAAGGACGGGAATCTAAAAACTCAATCTGAGTATCACCGGTGAAGCTGACTGCTGGGGAGCGATGGGTCTCGTTCACTTCTTCGCCCTTGCGGCGCAAATTTACGATCTCTTCCTGACTCAGTCCCTGAAGGTCCGAGCGCAGTTTTTTTGAGGTTTCGAAAAGCGTAAAGCCGTAGGATTCAATCCGATGGGTGGTCGGAAAGACCTTAACATAATTATTTTGATTGAGTTCGATTTCGTCATCGGCTTTGACCGGGATGAATTCAAACTTATATTGATGACCCTCAATTTTTTCCCACTCCCGCATGATGTTGGTCATTGGTTCGACCAAGGATGCTGGCATATAAAATTGACCCGCATTTTGCGAAGTCATGGCTTTTTGGGAAATGATGTAGGGGATTCCAGCGGCATGGTCCAGGTGGCCGTGGCTGATGAAAAACTTTTTAAGGTTCAGCAGGTAAGGGTAACCTTGAGCCACGTCGAAACTTAACGAAAGTTCCGGCATGGCGATGGCCGTGCGGATGCCCGAAAGCGAAAGGCCGTGGAATTTATATTTTTGATAACTCCAGCTTTCTCCCGCCTGAACGGACATAGTGACCCCTTTTTAAGTATGTTACATGCAACGCGCGACGATGTCGTGGCCCAACCAAGCGACCGGTGCTTTCGGCTCCCAGGAATCATGAAGCATCACGTAGCCGCAGGATTTGAAGACAACTTCAGATAAAACGGCAGTGATCAAATTCTTCTGATCCTTATGTAAATCAAATAGATAGTCAGAACACTTCAACATGTACTCCATCTGATCCTGACGAGTATGTTGAGGCCATTGCTCGTACTTTGTAAACTCCAAAGTCAGCGGGTTTGTCAGATACTCATCCGTGAAGGCTTTGATTTGTTCAAAGGTCACACCGTCTTTAAGAAGCTCTTGGCATTGCTTCAAAACTTGTTCGCCGTGTTTCTTATCTCCGGCGTCTTTATGTATAGCTGCAACCAAAGGATAAAGTGATACTTCAACTCCCTGGAAAACTGAAGACGAGTTCGTCAAGATCTCCGGGCAGTTGTAAACGCAGCAATGAACGCCAGTTTTAGCGAAAGCGGTGGAGTAATCCTCCAACGCCATTTTCGCCCAACCCTGGAAGTAACACGTGTAAGTCTGCCATTTGTAATCGTTTTTAATCAAAATCTCAGTTCCGTGGTAGCCGTAAGCTGTGTAAGAAACGTGGCTGCCAGAAGCTTCCAATTTTTTACGAAGTGGGGTGGAAATTTCGACTAGGTGTTTGAAAGTTTCAGCCGTCACTTCTTTAAAGTTGCGCAGGCAGAACTGACCGATTTCAGAATCCATCAAAGTTTTGGAGCCCACGTGGCGGTCGCCCGTGCCTTTGCAAACGCGATTTAAAATCGGCATTACGATTTTAGTGCGGGGAACTCCGCCAGCCATCAAATGCGCAAACAGGACGTTTGCACCCGCTGGAATGTGCTTTTCCAGTTCTTTTACGAAAAGTTCCGTATTCTTTTTAAAACGCTCGGTTCCGGCTTTTTGTGATTCGTCGATAGCTTTCCAGTCCAGTTTCGCGTTTTCCCACTCGCCCAATTTGATGCCTGCCAATTGGTCACAGGGAGTTTGGCCGTTGGCTGCTGGTTCCATATCAAAGCCGGCTTCAAGGGGAACGTTGATGAAAGGTTGGGGGATATTGGCTGTTTCTTCAGCATTCAATGCGCGCAAAGTACCGTCTTTTTCACGGCGGCCAACAGTGGCACGAACGATCGTCATTCCACGGCGTTCAGCTTCTTCAACCAAACCGTTGGCATAACCACGGGAGAAAAGTTCGCCAAACAACACAAGAACGTCGCCCTTTTTGTAGGGACTCAATGCTGGCTTTTCTTGGATTGGGAATAGTTGCGTCATTTTTACCTCGCTTTTGCAAAGGGGACATAGTCATCCGCCTCTGTGAAAGAATCAAGTTTTCAATCTATTTTCGCTCTGCGGGGTTAACAAAACTCTGACAATGAAGCGCCGAATCTTTTCTGGCTTTGTCCGCAGAAATATCGGACCATTTTTACATGCAAAGGAGTGCATTATGAAACGGATTTTAGCGTCGGTTATGGGCTTGGTATTGTCGGGGTCCATCGCATTCGCAACAGAGGCAGCGCCGGATTGCATCGCAAATGGACAAGTCCTTCCTGTCAATAATGAGCAGATCCTGCTTTGGAAGAAACAAACCAAGAACCAGTATAAAAATCGTGGCCATATCTACGGAGTGGTGACGAATATTTATCCTGGCAAAAAAAGCCACCAGCATTTTCAGGTAAAAATCGGCGAGGGACCTCGCGATACGATCGAAGTGATCTACAATGTCAGCTTTCGTGAAATTGACAATTTAAGAGTGGGCGCAGCAGTGGAGTCCTGTGGTGACTACATCACTTCCAATGCAAAAGCGGGACATTATAAACCATCTCCGGATGGCGCGATTTTGCACTGGGTGCATCAATCGACAAACAATCGCCACGACTCTGGATACGTGGTGGTGGATGGTGTGTTGCATGGAATGCCATATGGTCGTGAGTTTTATCAGTGGGAACCAGATTTTGACTACCTAGCGCCAGCCATGTAATCTTCTTTTAAGGAGATAAAAATGCGTGTGGTTTGCATGGTCCCATCGTGGACAGAGACATTGTTAAGAGCGGGAATCAATGTTGTCGGCCGCACGCGTTTTTGTATTCATCCTGCTAAAATGATCACGAATATTCCCATTGTCGGTGGAACCAAGGAAGTCTCCTGGGATCTGGTGATGGATCTGAAGCCTG
The DNA here is from genome assembly GCF_047305935.1 of Bdellovibrio sp. HCB288. GTDB lineage: Bacteria > Bdellovibrionota > Bdellovibrionia > Bdellovibrionales > Bdellovibrionaceae > Bdellovibrio. The sequence goes on along the minus strand of NZ_CP178619.1, from coordinate 3,638,737 downwards.
ACATCGTTCTTTTGGATCAGGAAGAAAATCCGCTGGAAATGGCGGAGGAATGTCCGGTGAAATATCTCGCAACTCATGTTCACTCGCTTGAGTCCCTGCAACAGGAATTGGTAAAGCTGGGTGAGTTTTTTGAAAATGCGGCGTTGCTGGAAATGGCCGTGGATGTTTTGGATATTCTTGAAAAGCCCAACGCAAAATTTGATACCATGAAAGTTCCCGGATTTATGGAGTGGGTGAAGATGCCTTCCCAGAATTACTCCGAGGTGCTTTATCTGATCTGGAAGCAGCCGTGGATGGCAGTCAGTAGTGAAACTTATATTGGTTCTGTTTTGCAGAAGCTGGGGATGAAGCCGGTGGAATTTCCAGAAGGCGAAAAATACCCCGTCATTGAACTTGAAGATCATCCCAATGCTCTTTGTCTGTTTTCATCAGAACCTTTTCCTTTTGCCAAAAAAGTGTCTGACTTAAAAGGTCTGGGTATTGAAGGCGCCGTGGTGAACGGGGAGTCGTTCTCGTGGTTTGGTCATCGCTCCATCGAATTTTTGAAAGAGACTTTAAAAGAGGCGTCGAGGTGACGCGGCCTCCGCGCACCTTATCTGCTGGAATTGTTCCTTTTAAAATCACTGATCAAGGAGTGCGTTTTTTGATTTTGCGCAGTTTTAATTACTGGGATTTTCCCAAAGGGGAAGTCGAACCGGGCGAGGATCCTCTTGAGGCGGCTGTTCGCGAAATGCAGGAAGAGTCGGGGTTGGTAGACCCGCAGTTTGTTCATGGAAAAAACTTTTATGACACCGAACCCTATAGCAAGGGTAAAGTCGCGCGCTATTTTTTGGCGCAGATATCTGCGGATCAAAAAGTCGTGATGGGAATCAGCAAGGTTCTGGGAGTGCCTGAGCACCAGGAATATCGCTGGGCCAGTGCTGAAGAGTGCGAATACTTGTTTGGCCCAAGACTTTTTCGAGTTTTAGCTTGGGCCAAGGGGAAGTTGGGGATTGCACCGCCAAATGGCGGTGCTGGGAATTAGTTTCTAAACATGCCCGGAGTTGCCGGCAAGCCAAGTTTGAAGATTTTGATCAAGGCCTGATTTGCATCTTTAATCACATCTTCAGAAGTGTTCGAAGTTTGAGGCATGATTGTATTGCCCTTGATTGCCGTCACAAACTTATGAAAGTCTGCAGCGGAACGCAATGCCAGGAAGAAAGTACGATTGCGGGCATCACCGTTATCCTGCATCTGAGCACTCGACGTTTCCTGAGCAATCATATAGTAGTCTTCAGTCACATCCACCGGAAGAGTGCGGTCCGTACCTTCACAAAGCATCAAACCACGAGTCACGGAAGCCGCAATTTCGTTTTCACTTAGGCGTGGATTCAATACGTTCATATAGTCAGAGCGGCTGAAGTCATACCAGTTCTTTTGACCCTTTACGAAAAGAGCCGGGTTCAAGTTTACAACCACGCACTGTTCGTACTTGGCAACGCGAACCTTGATCTTGCTTTGTTGAACAGTCAAAGTTTGAGTTGTGTTCACGCCCACACCGTTGGATGTCGCGTTAGCATCAGTCGTTGCCCAGCTGATTGTGTAACCATAGTCCGCGCCGACGTTGAACAAATCCAAAAACTTTTTACCCAATCCAGCCTTCATGGAAACACTGTGGGAGTGAGTTTTTGCAGTCGAGTGCGCGCGGCTCATACCAAAGCTTGTGCCTACGCTTAGACCTTGATTGTAGCCTTGCAGGTAGCGGCTGCCGATCACTTGTTTTGCAACCATACGGCGCTCAAGCTGGAAGAATCTTGTTGGATCTTTTTTAACACTATTATAGCAATCAGCAGCCAAAGTCAGAGCCGTCTGTGGATCCAGTGTGCCGCCTTTGTCCTTGTTCATGCGTGGCAGATAATCCTGCACCCAGAAAGCACAAAGTTTTTGCGCCACTTCGCCAGAAAGTTTGCCGGAAGCAATCGTCGCCATCAGGTCCTTCTTGGTTGTCAGCAAACGGGGAGCACGCCCTGTAAGAGCTGGAACCAGGCCACCTAAAGTGTTTTTCTCAGCAGCTGTTTTCAAGTTGATCAAATCCAGATTGTTTTGCTGAGCAAAAGTCGCCGCATTCGCCATCGCAGCCAGGTTCTTCATACGTTGAGACTGCTCGATTTGTCCTTGAGCGATGATTTGGGCGATGCCATTTTTCTGAGTGTTTGCGCCTTGGCCTTCAAGCAAGAACTTGTTAACCGCTGTGGCATCAGCGATGCGCACGTTGCGACCGGCTTCATCCACATTCAGAACAATCGGACCCATGAAAGTAGGGGTTTCAAGTCCTGTTGTCGTGTCGATGGCAGAATCCAAAGATGCTTTTGCGTCTTTCAAAGTCAATTGAGAGTCAGCACCCACTTGAACTTTTGCCTCGTCCACCGGGAAGATCTCAATCAACATGGTGTTACGGTTGCCCAGGGCCTGAAGGTCCTGAGTTTGGAATTTCATTTCAGTATTGATTTGACCGGAAAGAACCGTCACCAGTTTTTGCGATGCCGTTACAAACGTTCTTTTCGTGTCGTAGTCAGCGTTTTTAACCACGGCCATTTTCAACAAGTAAGTACCATCACGAAGCTTTTGAACTTCGGAACGACCATTGGACAAGCTTGAATACACCAACAAGTGTGGATCCATGCGAACCTGGATTTTCTTGGTTACCGTCATGTTGAACATTGTGTCCACAGAGTAGTTGTAAGAAACCGTGTTGTAAGAGTAAGAATCCAGCATCACCTGAGTGCGTGGACGGTTTTCCTGACGGCAATCCAAAACCAATTTTTCAGTCGGATCCACGTAGCGCAGATCACGAGCCATTGGACCCCAGTTTTCCCAAGGGTTTACCAGCATGCCGATAGTTTCACTCATACCCAGTTCTGGGTTGGAGATCTTCACAGAGCCTTTGATGAAGCGCTGGCAATCAAAGTACTTGAATTTGATGCTCTCGTCCCAAGTGACGCAAGAGTTGTTGTCTGTTTTGATGCTGACAGTTTTTTCCGGCTCAGACTCATTTTGTCTGAACTTGCTGATTGTGAATGTGTGAGCACGCGTGGTCTTTTGATCAAGACCATTTTTAACACAGGCTTTTACGCTGTAGATAGCTTCACGCATGGAAGTTGTTTCTTCACCGACGCGGATGAATTTGAATTCCAGCTGGGAAACTTCGATTTTTGGTTTTTGGTATGTTTCATCGTCAACAGTGTTTGTGTTGGTTTTTGAAACTTGAATCATCTCTGCATTGATATATTCAGAAAGTTTAAAGTCTTTGGATTGAACGACCTGAGAACCAATTTTCAAGAAGTTGGAACCTTTGATCTGGTCGTATTCGTTAAGCATGTAGATACCCTCAAAAGGTGTCAAACCTTCTGGAGCATTTATCGCGGCAAGTTCCAAACCAAATGCGATCTGCCCGCGAGTCGGAATCGCTTGCAACGTCATTGGTGCCTTAAGCGCCAAGCTGCCGTTTTCCATTTTTACCTGAATCTCATCAGTTTGACCCAGGCGACGGTGGATTTCCTTGTTTTTCTCAGTGTAAATGTGGATCAGGCTCATACGCGCTTTGAAGGAACCTGCAGTCAGGTTTTTCAAAACGAACTCGCCATTCATTTTGGTTAATTGAATGGATGGAGCACTACGGAATTCCAAAGATAGAGTCACTCCTTGAGTCGACATCTTCTGTTCGATCACGAACAAACGACCGTCTTCCATCCACAACTTACGTGGACGAACTTTCTCATCAGCGCCATAGCCTTTAAGAGCCAATTCTTTGGAGTTTGCATCTTTTACCAGGGAATCAACCTGTTCTTTGCGCAGGTCAACCACTGCCGGAAGATTTTCACCATGGGACCAAGGATTGATAGCAAGCTCGATTTCACGAGTGCCTTTTTGCAGACCCAGCCCCTGGATATTGCGATTTACTTGAATGTACTGAGAGTCAGCCAGGTAGTTGTATTTGATTTTTTCAGACCAGTTCAGGCAGCCGGCTGTATCGGAAGTGACTTCCTGGTTGATTTCCTTGATCAAAAATTTATGACCTTTGATCACTCTGTTGTAAGCGACATCTTTTACGCACACAGAGAAGTTGAAAGCTTTGGATTCAGGCAATGCGAAAACACCCGCAGTCTGCTCAGCAGAAGCCGTGCCCTTGATGCTATCAACCGTGAAGGTTGCTGCCTCAGTCGTGTTGGAAGCCTTGTCTTTGGGCGCAGGCAGGTTGCACGCTGCCAGCGTCATAAGGCTCATACCCAGGATCAGTTTTGCAAAAATCATATTAGATGTTTGCATAGAAGGTCTCCAACTTAATCATGATAGTTTTCTCGCGTGATTGAACTGTATTTGAGAACATGACTTCTGAATCTCTGTAGGAAGCACCGATATTAAATCCATGCTTTTTAAAGCTGAAAACACTGTCAACACGGTAACCGATACGATTGGTTTCGTATCCACCCGCATTGAAGTAAGCAACCGCCGCCTCTGGTGCCACTGAGAAATACTTGCCGGTCAGAGAGAAATCCAGCGTGGACGACATATGGATAATGGCTCCCAGGGAAAGGTTGTAAGCTGTGTTTACGTCTTCCGCAGCCTTTTGATTCTTAAGGTATTCAGCACCTAAAGTGATGTCGAATAGTGTCGCCAGCGGAATTTGCAGTTCAGTGCTGGCTTCAATTCCAGCATATTCATTGATGAACTCGTAGTGAGCATCAGAGATCGTGTTCACTTCGTTTCCGAGTAACATAGAACTTTGAGCGACCGAAGAAGGAAGATTGCTATACACGAAGTAGCCGACGCTGTTTTTCCAGAATGCAGACTTTGAAGGCATATAATTTACGTGAACGGCAGCTGTATTAAGGCCTGGAGTAGGCTCTTTTTCCTGTGTGTTGGTGCTTAAAGATGTGGATGTTGGAATCGCTGTTTCAATGACCAGGCCGGAAACCGTGGAACCCATGCGAGCCAGTGCTTGAGCGCGCGCCGAAGGGAAGGCCATGGAGTCCACCAGCAATGAAGTGTGATTGTAGCTTTGGTTCAGGGCACCAGCTGCGAATTGCAGACTGTTTACTGGTTTAAACATCACCGCCGCCTGGTTTAAAAGCAGGGCGTTTTTCATGCTGTCAGCACCATCGATAGTTTGCGCCTGACCTGAAATCAAGCGGATAGCTGGTTGCATATCAAGATATAGGGAGTTCGTAAGGATATACTTGGATTTAACTTCCATACGCAGATCCACGTATTTGGATTGCGTTTGATCGTCGCTTTCATCCTGACCCTTCATAGACAAACGCCATTCTGCTGAGAAGCGAGACTTCTCAGAGCTTTCTGATACGTTTAATGATGACGTGCCTTGCGCGAAGACATCCGTCGCCAGTATCAAAATGAGACAAATTGTTGCAAAGGCGGACCTTTTCATAAAACCCCGTTTGCTGTGGATCCTTCAAGTTCCGTGCACGCTTTGTAATCTTTAAAACAAATATAGGAGGTTTAATAATGCGAGATTTCGTAGGGTGCCAAAAATTGCTCAACAGCGGCTGACTTTGGGGAGCTAGAGCAGGACCTCTAGGTATAAGGTACGGACTTACTTTCTCCATAAAAAAAAGCCCGGCCATGCCGAGCTTTTATCAATTGGAGAAAGTAAGTCCGTACCTAAAGAGGACTAAAAGAAACTATTGATCACGCGCTGAGTGGAGTTCTTGTTTTTGCCAATTTCAGAGCGGATTTCTTCTTTGATGTGGGGGAATGCGAAGGAGCGTTTGCGCATGCGATCCATCAGGACCACGATGTCATCGTCGGAATGAACAACTTGCACAATCATGCCCGAGGAGAAATTGCGTTTTTGGTAAAACAAGGCTTCACGATTGTTCTGATGATGAGGTCCCACCAGGACGGGAAGTCCTGCCGCCAGGGCTTCCATCACGGAGTGCACTTGTTTTTTAAAGCTGCCACCGATAAATGCGATATCTGCCCAAGTGTACAACTCGGCCAGGATGCCCACTTTATCGATCAATAAAATACTGCCCACGGGCCATTGATTGGATTTGGAATAAAGCACATACGGAAGGCCGGCATCGCTGAATTGTTTTTCCAATTTTTCCAGATGTTCAGTCGTAGTTTCATGGGGGGCGAGGATAATCTTCAAATTATCACGCTTCATTTTTGCCAGAGCCGGCACCAAAACAGCTTCGTCCTCGGGCCAAGTGGAACCCGCTATAAATACAAACTCATCCGTCGAAGGCATAAGTTCATTTTTCAATTGTTTTGGGTTCTCCAGACGATGGAAAACCTGATCAAAGCGAGTGTCGCCACTGACTTCAATGCGGGTTTTAATTCCCAGACGATACAAGTTCTGACGATCCTCTTCAGAGACACAATGAATCTCTTCGAGTTGGTTCATCGCGTACTTTGTAAGAAATTTGGAAAGCCCTTTGAGGCGTGAGGAGTTATCCGCAAAAGTCGCTGAAAACAAACCGGTCGTCAGGCGCTTTTTTCTGGCAGTGCGAGCCAGCACCGGCCACACATCCGTGCGGGAAAATAAAAGTGCCCGCGGATTCCATTTGGCAATAAAGGCAGAAATCAAAAAATCAAAATCCCAAGGAAGAGCGGCCCACATGTCGATGTCGTGCATGCTTTCCAGAATTTTTTTGGCAGAAGGGGAGGAGTATGTGACAATCACCGGAATGTCCGGATGCATCTTTTTGAATTCGCGGATCACGGGACGCGCGTATTCAATCTCACCACTGGCTGCGTGGATCCACAGGGGGCGATGCAGGGGAATCAGTTTCTCAGTCCCGGTGTGGGTCATTTTATAAAAGCTTTTATTTTTGTCCTCGATCATCTCGCGCATTTTGCCGCTGATGAAAGGGCGCAGAACCTGAAGAATGATCCACGCCAAAGGAACCAGAATGAATTTATACAGCCAAAAAACCAACAGGCTCATGTCGTTTCCTCAAGGATGCGTCGAAGTTGTTCAGCCACTTGATCGGGAGTGATATTGACCAGACACTTATGGAACTTCTCCTTGTTCACACAAGGTCCCTGCCCATGCTTGCTGCAAGGACGGCAGGATAGTTCCAGCTCCATGATTTTAGTGGTGGGACGGGACGGAAATCCAAAGGGAGCCGGTCCCATCAATGCGATCGTGCGTTTGCCCAATTGCTCTGCCACATGCAATAGACCGGTGTCATTGCTGATCACGACTCGCGACAAGCCCACAACAGCTGAACTCACTTGCAAAGAAGTTTTGCCCGCAAGATTCATTACGCGTTCTGGAGCGATGGCGTGGATGTCTTCGATAAAAGAATCCTCAGGTCCGCCGAGCAAAATAAATTTTTGCCCAGGCATCAGAGCGATCAACTGTTTCCAATAATCTTTGGGCCAGCGTTTTAAAAAATAAGCTGCAGAAGGTGCCAAGGAAACAGCGCCCGCGTATTCATTTCCCAGGATGCCACGAGCTTTTTCAATGACTTCGGTGCTTGGGAATATCTGCGGAGCCGGAGGAGCTATCTTGGATACACCCCAAGGTGCCAGTGGCTCCAGCAAATCGCGCTGACCATTGAAGGGTTGCTCGAACTTATTGATGCGAAATTTAAACAGCAAAAATCTTTTCCAGCGACGGATGGATCTGCGAATAAATTTGGGACCAATTCCTAAAAACCCCAGAGGACGCAGGATCATCGCGATAACGCGTGAGCGACTATTGTTGTGTGCATCATAAATATGAGTGAAGTTTTCACCGCGCATGGACCAGACAAGTTTAATCAAACCCAGCATTCCGGCTTTGCGATCAAACTCCCACACTTTGTGAATGTGGGGATGATTGCGCAGTAACGGAGCCATGTCCTTACGGGTAATCCATTGAACTTCGGCCCCGGGAAACGCATTAGCTAACGCAGAAGCCACGCTTAATGTCTGTACGACATCGCCAAACGCTGAAAAGCGAATGATTAAAAATTTAGCACCACGAGGTGTCTCATTTTGAAACATGAGGGGAGTTTAGCAAGGGCGCCCAAAAAGGTCACATGATTAAAACGTTCCATGGCATTCCCGCTTAAAATGGCTCTCGACAAGGCATGACCTTTGATGAATAAGGGTCAGGATAGGGAGAACTATGTTATTTAGGCATCCCCAAAAAGGGGCCTCTATATTTCATTTGATGATAATTTGGGCAGTATTTGTGCTCCCAGGTTTCGCCGTGGCGCAAGTGCGCACGGAGATGAAGTTATTCTCTGACTCCTTTATCAGTCCTGAATTTGAAGCTACGCAGAAAACCAATTACCAATTCATAGGTGCCGCGATCAAGACAGAGCCTTTCTCTGACGCGAACCTGCGTATGGACATCTCCGGCGGGGTCGCCATGGGTGCTCCACTTTTGAATTATTTGAATATCTCGGAACTTTACGTGCAAACCCGTCAAAGCGAGTCCGAAACGTTCTTCATCGGTCGTAAAAAGCTCCTGTGGAGCGAACTTGATGCGCGCTGGGAAATGGGCGTTTGGGAACCACTCTTTAAATGGAATCCACTTCAAGCGGAGCGCCAGGGGCTTTCTGGTATTTTCTGGCAGGTGCAATCTAAGAACGCCTCATTCACCCTGTTTGCGACGCCAATTTATATTCCAAGTCAGGGACCCAGCTTTGAAATCGAAGGCGGGGACTTTGTTAAAGGGAATCCATGGTTCCACCAGCCACCGAAAAGTGTGCGCATCTGGGATGAAGCCACGGAGATGCAATATAATATGAACCAACCGTCGACCACAGAAATCGTGATGCAAAACTCCTATGGAGCTAAGCTGGCGTTCGGTGATCCAAACGGATTTAAAGCTCAATTAAGCTATCTTTATAAGCCTGATAACACGCTGGCGATTGGTTATCAGGGCAGTCTGGATTTGAGTACGCTTAAGGGCAATGTCGAGTTGCGCCCGCAAGTGTTCTATCACTCTTTGGCCGGTGCCGATGTGACTTATAAAATGACAAATCTTCGTCTGGGCGTCAGTTCCGTGTGGGATCGTCCGACCAAGGATAAATTGATCGACGAACCCGATTGGACTCAGCCGACATTTGAAGATGCCCTGTTAGTCAGTCCTTTTGTTGAATGGGATGGCGGCAATTGGGCCGTAAGTCTGATGCGTCTTGATATCTATGGTGGCCGAGTGAAGGAAGTTGGTGCCGATCTGGCCAACGAGCCGCTTACAAATCTGTATCCTTTCTATCAGGCTAATCAGATTTCATTCTTGAATAATTTCAGTCTGGGGAAAGCGCGCCGTCTGATTTCCAAGGTCAGCTTCACGCAATCCGATAAAAATGATTTCCAACTTCTGCGTCTGAATTCACGTCTGCGTTTGACGGGTGACTGGACGATCTTTGGCGAAATGCAAATGCTAAAGGCCGGTTCAACAACTGAAGACAACCGAAATGAATTGGCTCAATTTGCAAACAACGACCGACTGATGGTGGGGGCTGCTTATGTCTTTTAAGAGCAAGTTCTCCATGTTCATGGCCGTCGTTATGCTGATTTCAACGGTGGGTTGCAGTGACTTTATCAATGGTCAACAAACCCAGGAAGAAGAGCTGAAATTCGCAAATGACAAACTGGTTTGTTTAAAATCAGTGCCGGCGGCATTGCAGCGATTGACGACGGGTGAAGCAGCAAAATCTGAAATCACCGATTCGGTGGATTGTCTGCGCCAGGCTTTGCTGTACTTTCAGAAAAAGACTTACGGAGCCCAGTCCAACGCTTATACCGTCGAGGAAATGCGCCGATTCTTTAGTAAGTACTTCCTGAAAGAGAACGTCGTAACACCAGAGTTTGCTCTGGAGTTGATGAAAATTAAAAAAGCCCTTTTGGGCGGATCCAGCAATCACCTGACTAAAGACGAAATCACGCGTTTGGTGGATGTTTTGGCGATTGTTCGAGACGAAGCGGTGGACCTGGCTCCGCATATCAGACTGCTATTGTTGAAAGTTGAAAAAGATGGTGCTGACTGGCAAAGGGTTTCCGCTGCAGTGGAACAGTTGCGCATCAGTTTGCAACGTCTGCTTGAGAAAACTGAAGTCACGCGCTCGGACTATTCTTTTGAGGATGGAAAAAAAGCGATCAAGGGATTCAAAGAGTTCGTCAAGGAAGAGGACACGAATGCCCGTGTTTCCCAATGGATGCCGGTTGTAGAGGTGGTTAAAAATGTGTTGATGGGTCGCGAGGCTCAGTTGAGCACGCACACTCAGTGGAAGAGCAGCCTGAATAGTTTGATTGATCTTTATGGCCTCTTCCTGAAGTACCACTACGTCATTCATAATTTCGATACTGGAAGTCAGGATAAGGTTCGTGAGGTGAGCCAGTTTATCGGGCAAGCCCTGGATCTATTGGAAGGCAGTCCGCAAATCAGCGCGGGTGGCATCATCCCTCTGGAAGACATCGACAGGCTGCTCGAAACCGTATTGAATTTGCCTCAAGTTAAATCCCAATTGAATGTCCGCCCGGAATCTATCGAGATACTCTATCGTGCTGCGATACTTCGTCTGCTGGAGCCGGGACGCAATGGTGATTCTCGTGGAATATTGGGACTTGAGAAAAAGCACATTGTGGCACTTCGCCGCGAGTACAATGTATGGCGCCTGGTACAGCGATTTATTGATGCCCAGGTGGCCGCGGGTGTGAAATTGACCACGCCGATTAAGAAAGAGGATCTGCTACGAAATTATGCGGAATTCCGTAGTGACGATGCGATTCGCATGGGATTTGCGATTGATCCCTATGAGCAGACCGCATTTGCAAACGCATGGCAGGATTTCGGTGATTTACTGAAGTCAGATGTTCTGATCACTTATAACGAAAATGGCCGGGTAAAAACCTTCAATAACAACGAGCCCATTACAACGGATTGGCTGGGGTTGACCCGCGCCAATTTAATGCGCGCCATGACTCGTGCTTTGATTCTGGCCTACGGGAAAGACACAACGGGTGAATTGAAAAAAGCCGCGATCGAACCGCAGGGCTTGTACACGTGGTACGAGGACTTTAAAGAGTTGATGTTCGATCTTAAAGCTTTTGACCGACGCACTGGTAATACGGCGAGCCGCAGTTTCCAGGAGGCAAATTTCTTTACTTTCAGTGGTAATGGCGATGCTTTGATGAATCAAAAGGAAACTTATGAGTTTATCAGCCTGTTGTTCAGCGCGGGATTGTCATCGTCAGCTTCGATCTACAATGACATGCAGGCCTGTCAGACCTCTGACAAAGCTGTCGATCCTTTGGGATTTAATTATCTGCAAAATGATTGTTTTGAAGCGCAGTTTAGACAGCGCTTTGGCACTTACTTTAACAACCTGCCAGAGATGGTGAAATACGTCGCGAAATTGACTCCGGAAGAGTGGCGTGAATTTTATGGGATTCTGCGACTGGTGGCGCGCGTGTCCCCGCAGGAACCTTCTGAACGGGTTGAAATCGCAAATATTCGTACCATGGTGACGATCACGCACTATCTTGAATCCATCATGGTGACTTATGACAAAGACCGTTCCCAGACTTTGTCATTGGCTGAAGTGCAGGCGGCCACGCCGCGTTTTTTGCCATTCATTAAAGCCAATACGACGGTGAAATATGAGACGCTTTTAAACGAAGGTTTCGCGTATCTGGTATTCTACGGAAAAGAAGGCAGCGCGACGGACCTTGCCTGGTTCCAGGCACAAAAAATGTGGATGAAGGACGCCAGCCGTTTGAACCTGCTTAGAGTTATCAAGGTCATGAAGGACAAGGAGATCGTCAAAGCCCAGCTCCGTGCCCTGTCAGCTCAAAATAAAGCGAATACCAGTAAAAAATAGCCTCAACCATAAATTGAACAAGCCCCCAAATTGAGCTAATGTCGTTCAGATGTTGGGGCGGCGCTTTTGGGGAGTTATTTTGCTTTGTATTGTCTGGGGTATTTCTGCCCAGGCGAATACCTATTATGCGATGGACGAAGAGGTTCAAATCTCGGTCCGTGCGCCCGCATCAGAGCCCGAGGTGGAGGTCGATCCCACGTCCTTGGCGCGAATCAATAGCATATTGGATAATAAAACAATCAAGGCCACCACGAACTTCAAAGACTGGCGTGTCGGCGAGACGGTTTCGGTGGAGTCACAAAAAAGTGGCGTGGGTATTATTGGCTTCATGGAGGTCATTGGTATCAGCAACAACGAAGACGGGACTTATCAGCTGACTGCGGAGTTGTTGCGTCAGTCCCGCGTGCACTTCATCCAAATCGGGGATGAGATTTCCCATATCGACTTGTCCTCTGATAATGAAAAGTACAAGGGTACCACGGATCTTCTTGTTAAAAGCCGTGGAAAAAATATTTCTGCCAAGTACAAGCCTCTTTATACACAAGGGGTTTCAGTCGGGGAGACTGCGGAAACTTTGTGGAAAGAAGAGTTTCTGATTACGTGGTTCGGTTCGGTGAGCTACGGCCTGACGGATCGCCTCTCGGTCAATACCATTGTTCTTGCGGACCTTGCCGATGCTCCCAATGCGGCAGCGAAGTACCGTCTGTACCAATCAGATTCCAATGTTTTTTCATTCGGAACAAATGCGGCTTATGTTCCCAAAGATTCCTCGACCACTCTGAATTTTACCGTTTTCTGGGATTCGGTTTCATCGGAAAGTGTGATTTCCCATACGATGTTTACGGTCGCCGCCATGTCTTTTGCGAGCGCCGAAGATATTACCGCCGTTAAATCACTGGGTACGACGTCTTTTCAGACAGGTTATGAATTTATCCTCGACAACTGGGACCGTGTTCTTCTGGGTCCCAGTTACAACTTTGAGACCAAAGCGCTGGGTGGTTATTTGACCTATGTGAAAATCTGGGATCGGTTCCATTTCAGTTTGTCGCTCAATTCCACAGACGTGTCGTCGTTTAAAATTTCGCCGGTGGATGGTTACTTCTTCCTGTTCGATGCTTATTGGAGATTTTAAGAGTGAATCGTTTTTTCGTTTCTACCCCTATTGGATTTGAAAACACCGCCTTGCTGGAAATGAAAGAGGTGTGGCCGTACCTTTTGGGAAAGGATGCAAAAACTCACTCGCTAAGTTTTCCTGAAGTCACTGTGCACATGGGTGGACTTGAGTTTGAAACAGAATTGTTTCAAGCCTTGCAGTTGAATTTCTTTTTGAAAACCGCGAATCGTGTGTTGTTGCGTATGACATCGTTTCGCACTAAAGACCTTCCAAAATTCTATCAAAAGTTTAAATCCCTGCCGTGGAAGGAATTCCTGCAAAACGGAAACGTCGAGTGGGAAGTGGCCGCGCAAAAAAGCCGTTTGAATAACGAAAAGCGTCTGCAGGAATCCGCTGAAAAAGCTTTGGCGGAAATATTCCAAGGGCAAACCGGCGAAACTTCATGCGCTTCCATTTATATTCGCATGGAAGACGATCTGTGCACGATCAGTCTGGATGCCACGGGTGAACACTTACACAAACGTGGCTGGTCAGTCCTTAAAGGCGAAGCGCCGATGCGTGAAACCATCGCCGCAGAGCTATTAAGAGAAATGATCGGCGAGGCGACTCCGGGCGAAGTGGCCTCTGTCACTCTATGTGATCCGATGATGGGTTCCGGAACTTTCCTGACCGAAGCCCGCGCCCTGTGGGCGGGACAATTTCAAAGAGATTTCGCGTTCAAGCAATGGAAGAAGTGCCCAAAGCTTTTCTTGTCGCCAAGTTTTGCGTTCAACTACGAGCTTCCCATGCGCGCACCATTCCAGTCCTTGATGGGTTTCGATATCAATGACGAAATGCCGGAGATCGCACAAAAGAACTTCGCGGAAGTGGAAAGCCAACTCAAGGCCTACCAAAGAGCGGAGTTCCAACCTCAAGCTCATCAGTTCTCAGTACAAAACGCCCTGAACCCAAAAGGTACGGACTTACCTGACTCCCTATGGATGGTCGTAAACCCACCGTATGGGGAGCGTTTGCCGGTGGCAGGCAAAGGGGGCCTAAAGACCCTGGCTGCCGAGCTATGTCGTCTTTACAAGCCGCTAAAGCTGGGGATTCTGTATCCGGAAAAGGACAAGGTCCAACCGGCTCCAAATGGCTATAAAATCGAAAAGGAGCTCAAAATCAACAACGGCGGCATCCGCTGTTTGTTCACTATTTTGACACCCCTGTAAAAGAGGATTTGTCTCTGGCGGAATCGTAAGGATCAGGGTAGATTCTGCGACCATGAAAAGCCTAAAAGTTCTTTCCGCCTTATTTTTGTCTTCCGCACTGTTAACGACAGCTTGTACGCCTAACGATATTGAGGTCGGCACCCCTGATGTCATGGCGAAAGTCCCGAAAGTAAAAGGCACTAAAAAGAAGCCGGATGTAAAGCAAAGCAGTAATCCCAATGCTTTTGATTTCGGTGCGTTTTCCTCTGCATCCGTGATGATGGAAAAGCAAATTGAAGCTATCGAGCTTATTCAAGTTGCACTTGGTAATACTGATATCGCGAAAACGATTTATTCAGTCACAGAAGAGAAAACTGAAGAGGGCATCAAGAGCTTGATCGTTAAATCCTCTAAGGATGAATTGAAATATTCGAATAAACTGGGTGATAGCACCAGTTCTGCCGAGAAAGACTTTAAAGCTTTTATCAAAGTGGATCCAACGGGCAGACAGCTTGGCTCCAATAAAAAGACCGTGTTAATGGTCGCGGGATCAAATAACTATAAGAACAATGGTCCTGGTGATGCTAAAACTAGATCATTCATGAATACGTTTGAAGCGTACGAGTTGACTGTCCGTGAAGTGACAGGGGATGACTCTCTTCTCAGTGTTCGTATTGAAACTGAAGGCAATATGCTTTACCGCGCAGGTAAAGGCGTTCAGAAACAGGAATTCAATTACGACTCAACATTCTATATTGATCGCGCAAGCCTAAAAGAGGCGCAGGTTAAAGTGATTGATTCCCGCATGTCCCTTTTTATGGGGACTAAGTACTTCAAAGTTAAGTCTGACGGGTTTTCAGTTAAAATTGATGGTCGTTGCAGTGAGCTTGCCGGTGCTGCCTTGGTAAAAATGAGCGGAAACAAGGCAAATGAAATTACCTTCGGTCAAGAGCTGATCAAAATCACAAACAAAGACTGGGAACAAAAAATCGCGGCTTGCGGTCAACGTCCCACAGTCGACGTCATGAGATTGTTGGTTTACTAAAAGTTACGCAAGGGTAGGTCGAACGAAGCAGTTCGACCAAGGGTAAAAAAAAATCCGCGATCGAAAGTCGCGGATTTTTTTTTGTTTGGGAATAACGCGCTTCAAAACCGAACGGTTCTGCATCGCGCATTTGAGTTCATGGCATGCTATTTCTTTTTAGCGGGAGCTGCTTTCTTCTTTTTAGCAGCGTCTTTTTTCTCAACTTTAGCTGCTTCATCTACAACCGGTGTTTTAGCTGGGCTTCTTTGTTTCAAGCGAACATAAAGCGGGAAGTGATCGGCAACTCCGGTCATTTCATCGTAATCCCAGCGTTTCGGGTATTTGCCCTTTTTCAAGTGCAACGGGTTGTAGCGGATCACATCAATCGTTTGTGGCATCATTTGGTAGCTGCCAGCGCCGTCAGCTAAAAGTGCCGGGCTGTAAACATGCGCATCCAGGAACGACCAGCCACCACGGTAGTTGTGCGAGCCCGGGCAGTCTTTGCAGCCTACAAGATGAGAAACCGCGCCGCCTTTGGAAAGGATATCGCGGAAAATGTGGGCGCTGCTTTCCTCTTCTGCAGAGATATTCAAGTCACCACCGAAGACAACCATCGCATTCGGACCTTTTGCTTTGATCAACTCCACGGCGAAATTAGCGATCTGTTCACGCCAGTAAGTAGGATTCGCTTGGGATGGGAAGTGGGCCGCCAGGAAAGTAATAGGATCGCCATTAGGGGCTTTCACGGTTACTTCAAGGATACGGCGGGAAGATTCCATCCATTTTTGGTCATTTTCGTTTTTACCCTTCCAAGGAATTGGGTGCAAAACGGGTTTGCCCACTAATGGGAAGCGGGAAAGGAATGCCAGGTTGATGCCGCGCTTATCTGGGCCATCAATAATCACTTCTGTGATGTATTTAGCCGGAGCCAAAGCCTGGTTTAATTGCTTTAGAACCACATCCGATTCGATCTCCATGATCATCAAATTGTCAGGGCCCTTGCCATCAACTTCCAGGATCACTTTAGACAGATTTTCCAGCTTCTTTTCCAGGGAGTGTTCGTCCCAATCTGTGGATAGGCACTCGTTTTGGCGGTAGGCACTGTCGTTGTTGGCAACACAGGCACTGCGCAGTTTGGCATCTCGTTTCTTCTGGGAAGCCGGCAAATACGTCTCGTCGTTGTGCCCTGGAGTCTTTACAGTATCGAATAAGTTTTCGACGTTGAAGGACATCACGCTCACTTCATCATCGGCCTTTGGCGGTAGGTCCCATTGTTTTTTAGAGAAGGATACGGCACAGCCTGTAAGCAGAGCGAATACAGGGGCCAATACCAGAGACAGAATCAGATTCATAAGCAACGTGTTCTTTTTCATAGGCCCACACAGTAGAGGTTTTGGGGCGGCCCCTCAAGTCAAAAGACTGTCTAATTTTTGACTATTGTTTAATGCAAGGCGCTATGGCATAACCTTCAGGACTTACTCGTAAGCTTCCGTAATTAGGAGTGAAAAATGTTAAAAAAAGCGACCGGTTTATTGCTCGCAGGTTTGTTCGTTTCCACATCTGCATTTGCCGCAGTGTTGGATGGTGATGACTTCGTTTCTGCGACATCAGTAAGCGGAAGAACCAATGACTGGTCATTGACGTTTTTCTCCGTGGCTTCGCAGTCCAATATGAAGCCTGGTAAAACTGAGTCAGGTACACGCTCGGTCGAAAGCTATGACTATTTCGGTATTCGCTATAAATTGAACGCTGACGAAAGAGTCGCTTTGAATTTGCCTTTTAACTACAACACCTCTGGGCAAAATGCTTACGGTGATACAGTTACTTCGAATTTTTCATTGAATGATGTGCACTTCGTTTATTCCAATTATGATTTGGGCTACTTTGGTCCGATCGACTATTCCGGTAAAGTGAAGTTGTATTTGCCAACAAGTAAGAATTCTCAGAACTCCGGAACGATTACAAAACTTCGTTTAGAGGGCTATGCAGACTGGCAGTTTGCGCACTCTTGGTCGATTGCATACGTTGCAAAACCTGATTTTTATTGGCAGAGCCAAACAGCCAGCCTTAATGATCAAATCGGTTACCGTGATGATGGAATGTTTTTCTCTGACCCACGCAGAACAAACAAACAATTTGGTTTGGAGCACTATGTACAGCTTGAGTGGAGCTTGAACGAAGTGTTTCAGGTTTCTACAAGTGTGGGCTTCGACGAAAGCTGGTATCATGCTTCTACAGTTGAACAGCTTGAAGCAAATCATACGACAACTTTCCGCTCTCGCGTAGGGTTTTGGATCAAGCCTGCCCGTGGATTTTCATTCACGCTGGGGATGGGTAACGACACTATGCTTACCAGTGGCAGTCGCGGCGAAGACGTTCAGTTCTGGCAGCCGCAAAACACGCAATACAGCTTAATGACGAACATCTACGTTCTCTAGATCTTAAAATAATGATTTTCGCCTGTGAGGGGATTCGAGAATTCCAACTCGCAGGCGGTGAGTTCGATTCTTTCCTCGCTCCATCTTTTTTCTGCCCCATAGGCGTGATCGCCGATGACCGGGGATTTTTCATAACCCAACTGTGCACGAATTTGATGAGTGCGTCCCGTGTGCAGATGAATTCTTAATTCTGTACAGGAATCCATCTTCTTAACTTCTAAAATTTCCAGCACACATTCCTGCCATTTTTCCTTCGGCTCGTGGCTGACTGTTTTCGGTGCGCGGGGTGAAGGCTCCATATAATGCTTCAATATTTTTGCCGCAGGAGCATCGCCTTCGATCTTTGCGCGATAGATTTTTTTAATTTCACGCGCGATCAGAAGTTTATTGAATGCCGTTTGAAACTCCACTGTTTTCGCATAGACAATCAAACCATTCGTTGGAACATCCAGGCGGTGAGTGACGTAAAGTTTTACGCCCACAGCTTCTTCCATGTAGGATTGCAGGTTTTCGCGAATGTTATCAACGCTGCCATGAACAGGGATTCCAGAAGGTTTGTTAACAACCACGAAATGTTCACTCTCAAAAATAATACATTTTGTGAAGTCGACATTACCTTTTGGGAATCTTCGCGGCTTGGTATGCACTCTTAAATAATCACCCGATGATACCGTTACGTTTTCTTGAATGCGACCATGGTTGAGATAAACTGCACCAAGGTGAATTAGAAATTCAATTTCATCCGAAGAGAGCTGTAGAATGCTTAATAAAACATCACGCACCGGCCCGGATATCGGGCTGATAATGTGTTTTACGCCGTATCCAAATCCTCTTTCGCTCTGCATACTGATCCTTATTGCGGAAAGTGAACATAGCACAGCGTGACGTGGGTGTTCAAGTGGGGCGGATGCCTGCATAGTAGGGAACCTAGGAGATTTGCTTTTGGAATTTGCAAACGAGCCGATATTTCAGTGGCTAGCACAGTTCGCCTATCAACCATACATGGTCTATGCCGGTTTGGTGGGTATGATGTTGCTTTCTGCGTTTGGCTTGCCTCTTCCAGAAGAGGTCACCCTGATCAGTGTGGGCATCCTGGCTTTCATGGGCGCGCATCCTGACCATTTCCCTCCGCCTTATCCTGGCGCTCCTGTTGTGAACGTTCATACCGCCGCCTTCGTGGCATTCCTCGCGGTCTTCTTAAGTGACGTTCTCATATATACGATAGGCAAAGTATTCGGGCGCAAACTTTTATATCATCCCCGCGTTCATAGAATGTTCCCACCACACCTGATGAAACGTGTGGAGGAGTGGACTCACAAGTACGGTGCTTACGCTTGCGGTATCTTTCGTTTCACTCCAGGCATTCGTTTCCCGGGGCACTTGGCCTGTGGGATGTTGCATTTTCCGGTGTGGAAATTCCTGGTGATTGACGGTCTTGCAGCTGCGATCAGTGTTCCTACGCAGATTTATTTGCTGGCCCATTTCGGAGAGCCGATCCTGAACAAACTCCGCCAGTTCAAACTGGTGGTGTTCGGGATCATCGCCCTATTGCTGGTCTACTTCGTAGTTAAGAAGATTCGCGAAAAAATGCAGCAAAAGAAAAAAGCCGCAGTTTAAAAAAACCCGGTTTTAACCAGGTTTTTTTATTTTGAAACCTAGCGGGTAAATTTAGTTCGGAACAATCACAGATGGGTAAGCAGTTTGCTGACCGAGACCATTTTCACCGTAGAACTCTTGACCCCAGCATTTCACGGTATTGGTCGTCGCAGAGATGGCGCAGAGATTGTAAGTGCTCAGACCGACGTCTATATAAGTATCAGTGCCATCCATTCCAGTCGGAGTCAGAACATTTGATCCATTCCACGAACCCCAGCATTTCAAAACATTGCCGGTCGTAAGGCCACACGTTCTGCTGCCAATGATGAATATTTTAGAATAGGAAACACCAGTGTCTGTGACCGTTGGCACTCGATTCGTCGTGGTCGAACCTTGTCCTAATCGGCCATTGCTTCCGGCGCCCCAACATTTCAATGCGCCGGAAGTTGTAATTCCACAGACGATATCACTACCCACTGCAACTTTGCTATAGGACTCAGATGCGTCGATGGCTGTTTGTGATGTGACGTAGTTATTTGAAACTGGTTCGAGTCCCCAGCAAAATAGTTTATTGGAAGTATCAATTGCGCAGGTTGTATATCCGCTCACTTTTACGAAAGACCAAGTGCCAGCCACCGCAGTCGGTGAGGAATAAGTCGTACCCGTGCCGTTGATTTGATAGAGGGTATTTAAACCCCAGCATTTGATTGTCGTTCCGGTAAGTCCACAAGTGTGGCCATCTCCGACGGAAACGTCTGAATATGTGCTTGAAGAGTCAATCGCTTGCGGAGAGTTTTGCGTTGAGGAGGACCCGTTACCCAGATATCCCGTGCCCCAACAGTAAAGTTTTCCATCGGTACGAATGGCGCAAGTGGATTTGGTTCCTACGCTGATTTTTGAGTAATTATTGGCGCTGTCGATAAATCGCGGATAAGGTTGCGAACTAAATCCGCCATCACCCAAAGTTCCGGATTCATTATGTCCCCAACATTTCAACTTGTTGGCGCTTGTAATGCCGCAATTGGCAGGTGCAAAGTTAGAAACGTAGCTGTTTCCAGTAATTGAATTATAGGTCGCGCCTTCATCAATAGTCACCGGAGTGCTAGGGTAGCTGTTGGCACCATTTGCCAACTGTCCGTATTGATTTGAACCCCAACATTTTAACATACCATCTGTGGTCAACGCGCAGGCCGAGATACCTGTAATAATACTTGGACTTGTTAATCCAGTGAAGGAAACCGACGCTTGCGCGTAACTGACTCCTGAGTCGATGACGATGGGGGCACCGGAGGTCGCGGCGTTAAGGGCAGGGCGTAGGCGTCCCAAAGGCAACATCCCAAATGCACCATTACCCCAACATTTTAAAACATTCGTGGAAGTAATACCGCACGTATATTGAAATCCTGCGGTGACGGACGTGTAAACCACGCCATTATCCATCTGATATGGAAATCTCTTCAAGGTGCTTGGGGATGTACTTCCTGCTGCGCCATAGTTATTATTCCCCCAACAGTACAGCTGCCCGGTCGTGGTAATGGCGCAAGAATGGCTCGCTCCAGCTGCAGCTTTGCTGAAAGCTGTCGTAGATAGAAGTGAAACGGGTAAGGTTCTATCTGTAGTGCTATTGTCGCCCACTTGATAATCACCATTCTCTCCCCAGCAGCGCAGCAGATTTGCAGTTGTAACACCGCAGGTATGAAGTGTGCCAAGGGAGATGTCCTGGTATTTATTTGCAGCATCGATAACTTTCATGTCTGAAACTGCAGTCGTACTTCCGTCACCAACTTGCCCGCTCGAGTTCAGTCCCCAGCAAAGAAGAGTTCCATCGGTGCGAATCGCACAGCCATGTCTTGAACCAATTGAAACCTGTTGGTAGGTATTGCTGCCATCAATAAGCAGTGGGATGTTTGAGCTAGTGGAGCCTGATTTACCCAATGAAGGTGAGTTCGATCCCCAGCAATAAAGGGCATTGGCTGGCGAGGCAGAAGCATCACTAATGGCACAGACCCAGCTTTGACTTGCTGACACTTGGGCCCAGGAAATTCCGCCCGACACTGTTGTTGGAGTTGAGCGCTGAGTGGATGTACCATCACCCACTTGTCCGCTTTGATTTTGTCCCCAGCACTTCATAGATTTATCACTTAGAATTCCACAAGTCGTACTGGTATTCGAGCTAATTGAAGAAAATTTTAAATTTGACGTTTGGTCAAAAACCAGGCGGCGAGCTACTTGCGTACTTACTCCCGGAGCCGCCCCCGTTGCCGTGACATCAGTAATAGCCAGTTGAATTATTTTTGAACTACCAGGCGTGTTGTTACCTGCGTAAGTTGCCGGCAAAGAGGCCGTCGTTGCGCCGGCCGGAATTGTGATGGTGCTTGCACCTAAAGTATAATCTGTGCCCGAAGCTGCCGTCGTGAAAAGAGAAATCGGTTGAACTTTTAAAGTCACATCATAAGCCAGGGCTTGGTTTAAAGAAACCGCGAAAGGCTGGGAGTTCGAAGAGGTTCCTTTTTGAGTGACTGCAGCAGGATTTGTCCAGCCCACCGTGACTGGATTTGAAACTGTGACACTAGTTCCTGCCGTGACCGCGGCAGAGTTCGTACCGCTGTTATTTGCTGCACCTGCGGCGATGGTAAAGGATAATGTGCCGCTGGCTGCTGTGCAGTTGGTAATATCGACATAAGCTGATGTTAGGGGGGTGGCGCCGCTGGCAATAGATACAGAACATCCGGCGGTTCCCGTGCCCGTTAAGGTGATGTCAGAAGGGTTTAAAGTCACCTCAGTGGCACCCGAAATCGTTAATTCGCTACTAAATTGAGCTGCCACACTTCCCGTCGCGACGGATGAAGTTCCATTGTAGTACCTTAAATTACCAATAGAGATTGTCGGTGCAGGGGCTGTAGCCAAAGTTGCATCGCTGGATGTGGACGAGGCATTCGCTGAATTTCCAACCGAATCGGTGGCTGTATTCGCAGCAACAGTGATGTTAAGTGTTCCCGCAGTAGAGCATCCCGAAACACTCACAGTTCGCGTTACTGAACCCGTACCTGCAATCACAGCGCTACAGCCTGTTGTCGTTCCACCAAAAGTGATGTCGGTTGCTGCTAATGTAATGGTGCTCGCACCAGAGTAGGTGACGGTCCAAACATATGTAGTTGAAGGAGAGCCTGAAGTTGGTGACGGAGCAGACAAAGACAAGGTGGGCTTGGTGTTATCCACTGTGACGGTTCTAGTTGAACCGCTTGCAGAGGCAGCTTGAACTCCAGCCACATTCGCCGCAGAGTTTGCTGCGATATCAAAGTAAAGAGAGCCGTCACCAGTACAACCGGATACGGTGACTTTATATTGAGTGGAATTTAATGAGGTTGTGTTAACACTGCAACCGGCACTCGCACCCGCAAGAGTAATGAAGGAATTGTCCAACACGATGGTGCTTGCACCAGTATAGGTCACTGTCCATTCAAATGTTGATGACGAATTTCCTGCCGCCGGTGTTGCTGCCGCAATACTGATTGTCGGAGCCGTGTTATTAAGTGTTGCCGTACTTGACGCCGTCGATGCCGTTTGATTTCCGACAGAATCTTCAGCCGCTCCTGCAGCTACTGTAAAGCCCACGGTGCCTGTACCCGTACAACCAGATACCGTCACAGTACGCTGTGATAGTCCGGAACCTGTAATTGAAGTCGAACAACCAGCGGTGGTCCCTGTTAAAGTGACCGAGCTTAGACTCACGGAAGCCGCATTCGTCATATCCACAGTCCAGACAAAACTTGTCGCACTGTAACCCAAAGCCGGCGTCGGCCCGTTGATAGCCAATCCCGGAGGTGTATTGTCCAAAGTAGCACTGGAAGAGGGACCCGTTGCCGCACTGGCAACACTGGTTGCACTTTGTGCGGAATTTGCTGCCACTGAAATATTAACAGTTCCGTCGCCAGAACAACCGCTTACAGTCACCGTTCTGGTTGTCGTGCCTGAACCAGACACCACGGCAGAGCAACCTGCGGTCGCAGTGCCGCCCAACGAGATATCAGAATTAGCTAGTGAAACTGTCGCGGCACCAGAGTAAGTAATCGTCCAAACAAATGAAGTGGAGCTGTTACCTGTGCTAGGTGATGGTGAAGAGAAGCTTAATGTTGGTGCACTGTTATCCACGGTAGCGGCCGTGCCTGCGGAACCTGCCGCTGCTGAATTTCCTGCAGCGTCCACGGCGCTGTTCGCAGCCACTGAAATATTGACGGTACCGTTCGCGGCAGAACAACCACTTACACTGACTGTGCGTGTGGTGGTTCCTGTGCCAGCAACCACGGCAGAGCAATCCGTTGTTGCAGTTCCCGTCAGGGAAATGTCTGTATTTGCTAAAGTGACAGACGAAGCGCCTGTATAAGTAATAGTCCAAACGAAAGTGGCCGAGCTTCCACCAATTGTCGGAGAAGGGGAGGAGAAAGCCAAAGTCGGAGCCGTATTGTCCACCGTCGCAGACGTGCCGGCAGTTTGTGCAATTGCCTGGTTACCCGCTAAATCCGAAGCAGAATTTGCTGCCACTTGAAGACCGACGGTTCCTGTTCCTGAACATCCAGAAACAGTGATCGTACGAGTGGTTGAACCACTGCCAGTTACAGCAGCGCTGCAACCTGCGGTTGTCCCGGTCAAAGTGATGTCAGAGTTTGCTAAACTGACAGAGTTCGCGCCTGAATATGTGGCTGTCCAAACAAAGCTCGTAGCACTGGTGCCAAGAGCAGGCGTTGGACCCGTAAGACTTAAAGTTGGAGCAACGGTATCTACGGAAAAGCTTAGGGTACTTGAAGCATCATTGGCATTCGAGAATGAATCGTGAAATTGACCTGCACCAATCGAAACACTTGTGGTCCCATCGCCTTGGGGAATCAGATTAAACGAATACGAAGTTCCTGAACCCGTAAAGCCACTGACTGTCGCATTAACTAAAGTCAAATCAGCCGCAGTCAAGTCTGTGGTGCTAGCCGTTGTTGTCAACGTCACGGAAATGCTGGTCGCATTCGTGTTGGTTGCCGTCGGCGAAGAAAGGCTAGCCAATAAGCTCGTGTTATTGATAGTGGCCGTTGTCGAAGGACCCGCCGCTGCAGAACTATTGCCAGCTGTGTCTTGTGCCGATCCCGCAGCTACTGAAATCCCCAATGTACCATCATTTGTACAACCACTGATCGTCACCGTGCGAGTCGTCGTGCCCGTACCTGTAACGCTTTTCAAACAGCCAGCAGTAGCGGTGCCATTTAAAGTGATGTCGGCTGCACCTAAAGTGACGCTATCAGCATTCGTATAAGTGACAGTCCAAACGTAACTCGCGCTGGAGTTTCCAGCAGAAGGCGAGGGACTTGAGATCGCAAGTGTTGGCGCAGTATTATCCACCGTCACGGAAGCAGAAGGACCTACTCCCAAGGCTTGATTTCCAATTGTATCTGTTGCTGTATTTGCTGCCACAGAAACTGCAAGACTGCCATTGCCGGTACAGCCACTGACGGAAATCACTCTGCTGCCAGTCCCGCTGCCGCTCACTGAAGTGGAGCAACCTGCCGTCGCGGTACCACTCAAAGAGATATCACCACTGACAAGGCTGACTGCATTTGCACCCGTATAGGTGACAGTCCAGGTGAAAGTTTGAGAGCTGTTTCCAACCGTCGGAGATCCCGCGGAAAGTACCAGAGCAGGTCCGGTGTTATCTATTGTGGCATAGGTGGCGTTGTTGATTGCTGCCGCAGAATTTCCTGCAACATCCGTCGCAGTTCCAGCAGCAACGGCGATTCTAAAAGTGCCATCACCAGTACAACCCGTCACCGTCACAGTGCGAGAAGTTGTACCCGTGCCGCTAATACTCGCAGAGCATCCTGTCGTGGAGGTTCCATTGAAGCTGATATCACCAGCCGCCAAACTGATTGCAGAGGCATTGCTATAGGTAACGATATATTCGAAGCTGGTGTCTTTGTTGCCAGATGTTGGAGAAGGTGCTCCGACTGCCAATGTCGGTGCCGTGCGGTCACTATTAAATGACAAGGTGTTGGACGCCAAATTATCTGAGCCCAATGCGTTTTGAACTCGTGCCGAAGGAAGCTGAAGTGAAACCGGTCCATCAGAACTTGGAATAAGATTTAAGGTGTAAGAACTTCCTGAACCTGCAAGTCCGCTCACGGTGCCGTTGGTTACTGTGAAATCACCAAGTGCCAGGCCAAAGACGGACACAGTTCCGAAGTCAATCGTCACAGGGATCGACGCTAAATTATTTGTGGAAGCTGCAACAGAAGATAGTGTTGGCAGCGGAGTGTTCACATCATAAACCCAGATCATGGCGTTCGAGGCGAAACTAGTATTACCAGCGGCATCGTGCGTAGAGCCTTGCGGTAATGTCACTGTGATGTTTGCGGAAACCGCAGGCAGCACCGTTAGCTGGTATTGAGCACCACTTCCTGTAAGAGATGTCGCAACTGCGCCACCGCCGACAAGAGTAAAGCTGCTTAAGTCCAAACCTTCCACCGGTTCGCTGAAGGTAATGTCCAGGACATGGGCTGCCACATTTGTCGGAGACGGTTGGGAGCTTGTGATATTCACAGTGGGACGAACAGTGTCGACCACGACCACCACTTGTTCAGCGGCAACAGGGGTATTCTGTGATTTTTTTTCCAAGGTCACGCTTTGATCAGGGAAATTAATGGATACCGGACCGTCGTTTGTGGCAGTGACATCAAAATCGTATTTGATACCTGAGCCCGTGAAATTGGAAATCGTACCATTGTCTACTGATATAGAGGATTGAGTAATACCCGTTACAGGTTCTGAAAAGATCAACGACACGGGGATAACGGACTGATTGGACACGGTGTCGGTATTAATGATGATTTTTACGCTGGCTGAGGAAGTCAATGAGGAGATGGCTAGATCCAGACTGCAACCCGCAAAACCAAACAGACACACCGTCGTGAAGGCGACGTGAAATACAAGTGCTTTCAGGTATTGCGCAAGACGTTCCAGAGTGTTCATATCTGTTTCATCGGATTAATCCGAGTTTTCTTGAGAGTGCTGTCTCAACTTGAGTCACGCAATTTTGATTCTGTAATGAAACTTGTAGCGCTCACTTTTGAGTGCAGCTGAGTAAGCATATAACCCGAGCTATTTTGCGATAGTGTTTAGAAATGATTTTATAATTGGATACTTGCTCAGATCTCCGGTACTCGATAAAAAAAGGGAGCCTTGGCTCCCTTTTTTTATTCTGTATTTACGTGAACAACTAAGCAGCCTTCACACCATGAACCAACTCTTCAGTCACTTCACAGCTTAGGTGTAATGCCACTGGTTTGTTGTGGTGTTTCGGCTCAACATCTTTCCAGAAGATTTTTTCATAGCCATTTTGCAAAGCAAAAATCTCTTCGCGGATTTTGAACAACAATCCAGCAGGGGAGCCCAAAAGCCAGTCAATTTGCACCAGATAGAAAGCCTCTTCCAGCTCCACCGGATTCATGGAAGTGATAAAAGATTTCGGCAGATTGTTCACCAGGTGGCAAGCATTGTGCGAATACTTTTGGAATGCTTTTTCCATTGGGTGAGCAAACAATTTTTCCACACGCGGATCTGGTGCACCACGGCCTGTGAATGGTTCAGAGAAACGTTTGAAGTTCCAGTACAAAAGCGCATCATTCACAACGTATTCCACGCGCGGCAGATAATCTGTCACTGCATCCACTTTCACGGCTTCGTGGGAAGCATCTTGAACGTGGGCGTTGTGATCGATCGCTACAAGGCTGCGCAGGTTATAAAGGAAAGAGTAAAGCGTGTGCAGCTTATCCATAAACGGCTTGGAAAAATTCAAACCGAAATTGTAAAGCAAAGGCGCTTCCATTTTGTTTTCAAACCACGAGAAAGTTTCAAGCAAAGGACCCAAAGCGGTCAGATCAACGCCTTGCGGAGTCATCGCAACTTCAAATGTTTCGTTGAAGTGTTCTTCAAACAAAGCACAAAGTTTCGGATCCAGCACAGGCAATTGGGATTGCAGGGAGCGAACACGGCCTTGGGAGCGACCATAGATCTCGACATGAGGATCCAATGTGTTCCAGGCATCCATCGCGAAGGGATAATCCATGTTTTTAGTCGCCAGTGGGGACTTGATGTAGGAGTTCAATTTGACAAGTGACAGGCCCACCAGGGCATCACTCATATATTTGAACGGTGCGTGGGGTTTAAACTTTTGAAAACCAGCTTCATCATTCCAGAAATGAACTTTAACGGGCTTCAGGGTTGCGCCCTTAGCCATTGAAACGTCAAAACCCAAACGCAATCCTTTGTGCTTCATAGAAAAATACTCCTTCGCAATCACATTTATCGGAGCAAGACGGGGGTTGTTCGAGTCCTGAATTCATGCCAGTCTATAGGCCTGTAGAATACAGGCCTGGATACAGACCTGAAGTGGGGGCAAACATGGTGGCTTTTGGAAGATGGATCGATGCTCACGGACATTTGGCAGATCAACGCTGGGACGGCCAGCAGGCAGAGATCATCGAAGCAGCCCAAGCCCGGGGCATCCACTTTTTCATGCAAGGTGGCGTGGGCCCTGAGGACTGGGAACGCCAAAGAAGGCTTAAGGCGCAGTTCCCGCATCACATTGGTCTTTGCTATGGCGTGCACCCGTATTGGGTGGCGGACCACAGCGACGAGGAGCTGGAGGTTGCAATAAACCTTCTTGCCCAGGAACTGCCTGAGGCCATGGGGTTGGGGGAGGTCGGATTGGATTTTCGCCCTCACATCATGAAGGATTCTCAAGAGCGGCAAATCACTGCATTCGAGGAACAGTTGGAACTAAGTCACATTGCCAGTCGCCCTTTGGTTTTGCATCTGGTGCAGGCACACGAAGCTTCTCTTACGATCATGGACCTGTTTGGGCTGCCTCCGCAAAAAGGCATGGTGCACTCCTTCAATGGAAGCTGGGGCAAAGCACAGGATTTCCTGAAAAGAGGGTTGCACCTTTCTGTCGGGGGCCCGGTGTGTCGCGAAGACAACCAAAAGCTGCATCAAGCCGTACGTGAAATCCCGTTGGAGTTTTTATTGATCGAAAGTGACAGCCCTGATCAAGGCCCTCCGGCCTACCAAGGACGTCTAAATCCACCTGAATCCATTTGGGAGGTGGCAAAGACTATAGGGAAGCTAAAATCCCTTGATCCTGTGGAAATATTAGATATCACTACGGGGAACTTTCACCGTCTTTTTGGCTCGACCGACACGATTTTCCAGGGTCCGAAAGACAGCGTGCATTGATCCCTTTAAGGGGCAGGATAAATGGATACTACTGACACTCAAGCGCCGATAGCACCGACTCAAAATCAAAACCCGCAGCAACCGCCGGAAACAGAATACGTTCTGCACCGTCGCTTTGATCGCATGGGCCGTTTGGTGGGCGATGCCACGATGAAAAAACTGATGAACACCCATGTAATGGTGGTGGGCATTGGGGGAGTAGGTTCCTGGGCGGCGGAATCTTTGGCGCGGTCAGGTGTAGGTCACATCACTGTTGTCGATTTCGACGAAGTTTGTATCACCAACACGAATCGTCAATTGCACGCTATCCAAGGCATGGTCGGTAAGAAAAAAGCCGAAGTCATGGGCGAGCGTCTGCGCAAAATCAATCCGCAGATGAAAGTCACAGTTATTCCTGAATTCTATAATGCTGAAAAATCGGATCGCATGTTGGCGATCAAACCGGATTTCTTGATCGACGCCATCGACAACTTGACGGCGAAAGCCCACTTGTTGGCGACGTGTGTGAAGGAAAACATTCACGTGATCACTTCCGCGGGTTCTGCTGCTAAAATGGATCCACTGCGTATTCAGAAAAAAGACCTGGGGATAACTCACACATGTCCGTTGGCGCATCAGCTGCGTAAAATTCTTCGTCAAAAGTACGATTTCCCAGAAAAAGAATTCGGCATTCCTTGCGTGTTCTCTGATGAACCCGTGATGATGCCGGAAGAGTTGACTTACGATAAGGGTATGGGCTTTAAATGTGTGTGCCCTAAGACCAATGATTTCCACGGTTGTGACAATCGCAATATGATTTACGGTTCTGCAAGTTACATCACAGGGGCTTTTGGTCTGGTGATGGCATCACACATCGTAAACGAAGTTCGCGCGTCCACGGCAGCGGGCAGTGCTGTAGCGCCGGCAGGCGCGGAAGCTGAAGCAGAAGGAGCAAAAGCATGATCGTAGCAATGTGGTTTACCATGGTAGGACTTGTGATCGTTGCGGGCCTGGTATTGCTGGGTTTAACATTTAGAAATTGGGCACAACAAAAGAAGGTGACCAATGCAACGGAAGCATCTCAAAAATAAGCTCAAACTGGGCTATTCCTTAGCCCGCTCGGCGCACTTTACCGCGCAACAATTCACTTTGCCTTTGCTTGAAGCTTTAGTGACCCGGTCGATGAAAGATCGCCCCTCGCTGGAGCTTAAAAATATCAAGAAATCCTATACGGCCTTATACAATCTTTTAAAAAAAGACACCGACAATATCGATAAAGGTCTTTATCCGCTGGAAGTTCTGTATCCGGAAAATCTGGCCAAGCACGCCCTTCGTTATCCTAAAATTTTAATCGATGGCCTGCATATTTCCCGGCGCCGCCACGAGCACGAAGCCAAGGAATTCAATCAAGAGGCGCGCGAGTACCTAACAAATGTACCAGAGTACTACCAGCGCAATTTTCATTATCAAAGTGGCGGTTACCTGACTGAAAAATCTGCTGAACTTTACGAACATCAGGTGGAAATTCTGTTTGCCGGGGCTGCGGATGCCATGCGCCGATTGATCATCCCCCTCGCCAAGGATGTTTTTCTGAACGAGGGTGCAGGCCTTAGGTTTTTGGAAGTGGGCGCTGGAACGGGGCGATTAACCCGATTTATGAAGCTCGCTTTCCCGAAAGCGCACATCACCGTTCTGGATTTAAGCGAGCCTTACCTAAAGCAAGCGCGCAAGAACCTGTTAAACTTTCGCGGGCTGGATTTTGTTCAAGGGGCGGCGGAAGAACTGCCTTTTAAAGATGCACATTTTGACTTCGTCTATTCCTGTTTCCTTTTCCACGAGCTGCCAGCGGATGTTCGGGATGGGGCGGTTTTAGAGGGCAAGCGCGTCTTAAAACCTGGTGGTTACTTCGGTTTTGTCGACTCTCTGCAAAAGGAAGAGGCCAAGGACCTTGATTGGGCCTTAGAGCAATTTCCTAAGGACTTTCACGAGCCCTTTTACAAGAACTACAGTCTGCATCCCATGGAGGATTTGCTGCAGGCCGTGGGCTTTTCAGACCTACGAAAAGACACAGGATTTTTCAGTAAGGCTGTTCTTGCACAAAAGCCATTCTCTGCTTGAGTTTTTGCTTAAACATGCTACTTTTGCGCCTCTTCGCATAACAGGAGCATGTAATGGGACCGATTTCTAAGTTTATCGAACATCACTATCGTCATTTCAACGCCGCGGCACTTAAAGACGCAGCTGTTGGTTATAAAAAACACATCGATAACAAAGGCCAAATGCTTGTGACACTTGCTGGTGCAATGTCTACAGCAGAGTTGGGTCTTTCTTTGGCTGAAATGATCCGCCAAGGTAAAGTTCATGCGATCTCTTGTACAGGTGCAAACCTTGAAGAAGACGTATTCAACTTGGTAGCTCACGATCACTACGTGCGCATCCCGAACTACCGTGATTTGACTCCGGCTGACGAGCAAAAACTTTTGGAAAAACATTTGAACCGCGTAACTGACACTTGCATCCCTGAAGAGGAAGCAATCCGTCGTATTGAAAACGTAGTGCTTGAATACTGGCAAGATGCTGACCAAAAAGGTGAGTCTTACTTCCCACATGAGTTCATGTATAAAATCCTTCTTTCCGGGAAATTGAATCAGTACTTCCAAATCGATCCAAAAAATTCTTGGTTGTTGGCTGCTGCTGAAAAAAATCTTCCAATGGTTGTTCCAGGTTGGGAAGACTCTACTTTGGGTAACATCTTCACTGGTCACATCATCAAAGGTGACATCAAAAAATCGACTACTGTTAAAGGTGGTATCGAATACATGAAAACTTGGGCTGAGTGGTACATGTCAGCTTCAAGAAAAGCTCCAGTAGGCTTCTTCCAAATCGGTGGTGGTATCGCTGGTGACTTCCCAATTTGCGTAGTTCCAATGTTGGAACAAGACTTGGGTCACGAAGACATTCCATTGTGGAGCTACTTCGCGCAAATTTCCGATTCTACAACTTCCTACGGTTCGTACTCTGGTGCGATCCCGAACGAGAAAATCACTTGGGGTAAACTAGCTCCAACGACTCCTTCGTATATCGTTGAGTCAGACGCTACAATCGTAGCACCGTTGATCTTCTCTTACGTTTTGGGTCTATAGTCGAGCGGTGAAAATGACCCGGCTGACTTCGTTGTCGGGCTATCTCCTCGCTCCGACGGGCATTTTGCCCGCCTGCGCTGCGGGGATAACCCTCCGCCTTGCATCCGAACCATTTTGACCGCTCTTAGTTTTGTGGTTCAAAATAGAAAAACCCCAGCTGATGAGGCTGGGGTTTTTTATTTTAAAGAGCTTTCTTGATTGCTGATTCCAGTGACGTTAAAGGGCGGCCAAGTAGTTTTTTTAAGTCATCACTTTTTGTGAAGAGCTCGCCTTTTGAAATTCCCACATCAGAATCAGCCAGTGCTTCAGCGAATTGCGGTGGCAAACCAAAACTCATCAGCAGCTTGGTATATTCGCCAGCGGGCATATTCTTGTACTCGATTTTCTTGCCGCTCAGTTTTGAAACTTGAGCCACGTATTCCTGCATGGTCGTGCTATCGCCGCCAAGTTCGTATACCGTTTTTCCAGTGGCCTTTTCAGTGATTACCTTGACGGCAGCGGCGGCGTAGTCTGAACGGGTGGCGGGACTGAATTTACCTTCACCAGCGCTTCCGACGACCGCTCCATTTTTAAGGGCCCCATCAAGTTGTTCTGTATAGTTTTCGATATACCAGCCGTTTCTTAAAAAAGCATAGGGGATGCCGGAATCTTTAATCATCTTTTCTGTGAATTGATGTTCTTTCGCTAATAGCAAGTGGCTCCCATCAGCATTTAAAATACTGGTGTAGGCGATGAATTTAACACCAGCAGTTTGGGCGGCTTTCATGATATTCGTGTGTTGGGGAGTTCTTTGGCCGACCTCACTTCCGGAAATGAACAATAATTTTTCAACGCCTTGGAAGGCCTTGGCTAATGATTCTGCATTTCCATATTCTGCTTCGCGAACATCGATTCCTTTTGAAACAAGATTCTGAGCTTTGCCTTTATTTCGTACGACAGCGACTATCTGATTCGCTTTCGTTCCTTTGTCCAGCAGCTCTGTAATTGCCAATGCACCCAAATGTCCTGTGGCCCCTGTTACTGCGATCATAATTTCTCCGATCTTTTAGGTTAATAATAAGAACTAATGGTATACTAATCCCATCAGTAACTTTATGTAAGTACGCACTATTTTGTTACTGTAAAGAATTGAAATAAGATGAGAGGTTACAGATGGTTACAAAAATGGGAAAAAACAAAAAGGCACCATTTTGTCCGGTCACCAAAACCATGCAGGTCATTGGTGGAAAGTGGAAACCGATGAT
Organism: Bdellovibrio sp. HCB288; assembly: GCF_047305935.1. Taxonomy (GTDB): domain Bacteria; phylum Bdellovibrionota; class Bdellovibrionia; order Bdellovibrionales; family Bdellovibrionaceae; genus Bdellovibrio. The sequence goes on along the minus strand of NZ_CP178619.1, from coordinate 3,605,914 downwards.
TCTGTATAACTTGCTCAGCGGTCAAAAAAGATTCAATGAACTTCAACGTTTGTCAGGCGGTCCCTCCGCCCGAGTGTTAACATTGCAGCTTCGTGAGTTAGAAGAAGACAAGGTCATCAAACGACATGTCTTTGATCAAATTCCCCCAAGGGTGGAGTATTCACTCACACCCAAAGGTAAAAGTCTGGGAGCCGTTTTGGAAACCATGGCTCAGTGGGGTGATGAAAACTAACGAAGACTCTTCATCAGCTTTTCCAGCTGATCAGCACAGATGCCCCAGCCCTGATGAAATCCCATGTCCTCATGTTTTTTGCGATCTGCTTCATCCCGATGCATGGCAATGGCCGTATACTTGGTTTTTCCGGAGCCAGCAGGCTCCAGTAAAATCGTCGCTGTGAAATGCAGGTTTGCGCCGGATTCAATTTCCTTAATGGGTCTGAAATCGGGCAGAAGGCAATCCGTCCATGTGAGTTTTTTGTTCGGAATCACTTCCAAAAAGCAACCCGCGTTGGGAAACTTCTCTCCTTCTGGGGATTGCATCACGGTTTTAAAAATTCCTCCAGGTCGCAGATTCACTTCCGCATCCGTCACTTTCCAGGGTTCAGGGCAGAACCATTTGCAAATAAGTTCGGGAGTTGTCCAGCCACGCCAAACTTCTTCAGGTGAAATATCAAGAGTGCGTTCAAGGACAAGATCGAGTGCGGAATTTACTTTCATAGCGTCTCCTGGGTTGAATCAATCAGAACGGATATTTTAAAGTCGCAATCAGACTAGTTCCAACTTCAAAGTATGCCACTGGACCCCAACGGTTTTTTGTTGTTGAGCAAAAAGTATATTTGTTCGACTCAACTTGAAGTCACGGTGATAATATCGATCAACCAGTCTTTTCATAAGGGGTGTTCATCATGCAAGAACGACGTGATTTTATGAAGCTGATGGCAAGTGGTGCTTTATTGGCCGCAGCTTCTTCATTGCCGAATAAAGCGGGTGGAGAGATCAAATCCCAAGGTGGGAAAATTCAGTTCAAAGAAAATGATCTGGGAAAAGTACTTGGTTTGGGTGGTGTGCCTTTAGCTGGAGCATGGATCCCCACAAATCCGGAGGAGACATGGCAGACGATGCAGGCCGCCTGGGATCTCGGGGTTCGCTATTTCGATACCTCGCCAAGGTATGGTTTTGGTGTTAGTGAACGGCGCATGGGGAATTTCCTCAGTACAAAGAATGATCAGGACTTTATCTTATCCACCAAAGTGGGTCGGCAACTGGTGCCGGCACATCCAGATTCCGCAAGACTGGGTATTTGGAAAGGTCGCTATTATGCAAAATCAGAATATGACTACACAGCTGCCGGAGCACGCAAATCAGTTGAATCCAGTCTGCAGCGTATGGGCTTGGCAAAGATAGATATAGTTTTCATTCACGATCTTTCACCAGACAATATGGAGATCGCGGGCAAGTTTGAGCACTACTACAATGAAGCGGCCAAAGGCGCGATCCCTGAACTTGCCAAAATGAAAAAGGAAGGCCTGATTAAAGCATGGGGCTTTGGTATCAACCGCCCTGATGCTGCTTTGCGCTCGCTTTCGATCAGCGAACCGGATATCTGTCTTATGGCGACCCAGTATTCTTTGTTAGACCACGATGAAGCATTGGAGAAAACCTTTCCTGCTTTGGAAAAGAGCAACGTCAGAGTGGTCGTGGGTTCACCCTTGAACTGTGGTTACCTGGCCGGGAATGATCGTTGGAATTACTCCGGTAAATCGGCGCCAGTGGCAATGGCAGATAAGCGCGAAAAAATGCGGGCGATTGCAAAGAAGCATAAGGTGGATCTAAGGACGGCGGCGTTACAGTTTAGTATGGCCCATCCAATCGTTACAGCAGTACTGGTCGGGGCTCGTAGCGGGAAGCAAATTATTGAAGATCATAAGTCCATACATGGCCAAAGAATTCCAAAATCTTTTTGGGATGAATTGGCGGCGGAGGCTTTGATTCATAAGGCGGCCGTGACATCAGTTTAAGTATTTACTTTCATAAATAAGGAAATCGAATGGAAAAATTAAATATAGTCCTAATGTCGTTTTTAATTCTTGTGGGGTTATCAGCCCAGGCGAAATCAGCCACCGATAAACAAATGCGTGAGAGTCTGACGAAGATTGTCCCCCAAGGGAATATCGTTCAGCAGGATGGTCACGAATATAAACTGACAACTGCCAGGAACACACTGATGGAGGTGGATTTCAATCGGGACGGGACGATCGATGAAGCCTCTGGGGATGCCGCGGAAACTGGTGATGCCCTGGTGCCAGGTGAAGGAAGAAAGAGCCTGGAAGAGGTTGTTAAATCCCTGAATGTCGCAGGCAAAAAAGCCAGCGGAGACTGGTCCTTCAAAAAGTCCTTCACGCATGGGTGGATTTATGAAGTTGAAGGCTTCGAAGGTGGTAAAAAAATGGAGTACCTGGTGAGTGCGAAAGATGGATCTTTGATAAAAGCAAAAAAAGATTAACCAGTCATTTAAGCCCGACTCGGTATCCGGTCGGGCTTGATCGAAGGAATTAGAATCCTTGGGAAAGAAGAGCCAACGCCGGCTCTTCTGATTTTTGTGGGACCACGGTCACGTGCACCGTTTGATTTTCAGAATGCAGAACAGTTGCCACTTCATTACGAGCCACAACATGGCAGTTCAAGCCAGCCGCCGGGAAGTGTAAATCAACTACTTTTCCAGATTGCGCCAAGGCAAAAGCTGCTTCTGACCAATTCACTGCGTGTTCGCAAGAGATGTTTTTCTTAATCGGTTTGTAGTTGGAAAAACGAACCACGATCAACATGCCGACGTAGATGCAAACCGCGAATAGCGGAGACAACGAAATCAAAGTCAGGTGACTGAGGATGTTTTGAGCCTCTTCTTTATTAAAGAAAAAATCAAAAATCGCCAAACTGCTGCCGACAATGAAAACCACCCACAAAGCCAGGGTGCTGGTTGTTTCAATTATTTTTCGCATAAGTAACTCCACCGCGGTCAGGACTCACCCAAGAGCTGAATTGGCGTTTGGGGCCAAATAGAACTTTCGGGATTGCCACGAATAACACAAAACTATTAATCATCCAATAAGCAAACGGATACCAGATCGCCACGAAACCAAGTCTTGAATCGCGCTCGTAACGACCATGCAGGAACATTCCCACCACGAACTGGAGGAAGCTCATGATCCCGGTTAAAAGAATGGCGTAGCTTAAATTCAATTCATGAAGATTGGTGCCGAAGATTGCGAAAGCAATTGTCACCGGCAACATGAAAGCCCACAGGACTGAAAATACGTATTCCAGAAGAATCAAACGAAGACCGGTGTCGCGACCGTTCAGAACGGAACGACCGTGCTTCAACATGACCTCGAATCCACCTTGAGCCCAACGCAGGCGTTGCTTCCAAAGTCCTTTCAAGGTGTCTGGCATAAGAACGTCACACTTGGCTTTGGGTTCATATTTCAAAGCCCAACCTGAAGTTTGCAGTTTCCAGCTGATACCCACGTCTTCAGTCACGGTGTCTGTATCCCAATAACCAACGCTTTCAACAGCAGATTTACGGAACATCACCAAAACACCCGACAAGGCAAATAGGCGTCCTAAGGATTGGTGATAACGTTTGATCATGCCGACCAACGCAGAAAACTCCCCAACCTGTAGACGGCCTACCAGGGTGCCGCGGTTTTTAACACGTGGATTGCCTGTGACACCGGCCACGTCGGGATTGGCGAAATGCTCCATCATGATTCTTGGGGCGTTCGCCTCAAGTTCAGAATCAGCGTCCAGGCAAAGAATGAATTCACAACGGCTGGCCATAGCACCTAAAGTCAGTGCAGCCGCTTTACCGCGGTTTTGCACCAGATTGATGACACGCATATTGGGACGTGTGATTGCCAGTTTTTCCAATACGGCCTGTGTTTTGTCACGGCTGCCATCGTTGATGGCGATGATTTCGCATTGATCCACTGGCAAAATATCCAAAGAGCGGATGGTGGCCTCGGCGGTTTTTTCCTCGTTATAGCAAGGAATCAAAACCGTGTAGCGCTGTTCTGAAAACTCCGTCAAAGTCTGACGTTTGCTTTCACGCTTAAAGTAAAAAACCAAAGCTCCCATGATCCAAATCAACGGCAGCACAAACGGGGTTGTCAGGAACAGGAATTTAAAAATGGCGGGCAGATATGATAAAATCATTTCGCCTCTCCGCGTGGATGTTGGGGAATTGTTGGCAGGACCGAGAACAAGTTCTTGAAATCCTCGTCCGGTGTGTACCCTTTAAAGTTCACATCAAAAAACAAATTCAAATATCCCTGAGCAATCAGGTGAGAGGCGTCGTGCTTGTAGTCCTTCGGCAGAGCCACAATCAATTTTGCCGGATTGCCAGGCAGGGACTGGTCTTTTTCAAGTTGTTGCGGAGTGATCAATGCGAAATCAAACATCGCCGGATCCACATTTTTTTGACCGATCAGACCAAATTGCAGTTGTGGGCGGATGGATCGTGCGGCGTCAATCAAAGCGGCGAAAGGAATCGTCTTCAGCTCGTCCTTTGCAGACACTTCAAAAAAGATTCCGTCGAAATCCGTGTATTTAGCAAGATCGCGGATCGCGCCTTTGGCTGCTTCCGTGTCTTTGATGAATGAGCGTGGCAGGTGAGCATAGGTGTACAGAACCTGCGCGCGGTTCTTTATGGTGTGAGCGGCCCGGCTCAAGTAGTCGCCGCGAACTTTAAGGTGAGTCGTTATAAAGTAAGCATCGCCGGAATCAGACACCGCTTGAATCATGGCGGCGTTGGGTCCCAAAGCGATGGTGTCTTCCAGAAGATCCCCAAGGCCTTTTTCTGTTTCGCCTTCGGTTTTCTTCCAAAGACTGTCCAAATCAACACGAATCATGCGCAGCGGGGCTTTGTCGACGAAGGCGTGTTCCAAGGCTGTCGCAAATTTCGAGATGTCCATGTTGGCCAGTACCAGGCCACGGCCAATTTGGGAAATGTCGCTTGCATAGTTAAGGCCTGGACGAAGACTCATTTGTGTCGTGATGCCTGCGGCTTTCGCAGCCTGGCTGGAAAGTTCATTGTATTTGCCATAAGGCCAAACCATGACGGTGTTGTCTTTGCCCAGGTGCTTTTTAAGAACCTCGTTGTTCTTTTGGATGTCGTTCAGGATGATGCTCGAAAACTCTTCCTCGGACTGATAGATCCTGGTGGTGAAATCGAATTTGAAGTAGCTGGCCATGGCAGCCTGGTTGCCCTGCGGGTTGAAAATCTGTCCCTGATGAAGGTTGTAGGAGTGCGAAACCACCTCTACCAAACCGGATTTCATCATTTCCTTAAGCTGCTTCCAGGTGCTCATTTTAGGATTTGAATCCTTGAAGCCGTAGTCAGGGGCCGCGCCTTCTTCGGTCCATTTGCCAACGACTGCGAAGACCGCCGGGAACTTATAAGTTTTCAGCAATGGATATACGTTGTCATGGAAAGAGCTCAAGCCATCGTCGACAGTGATCAGAACTGCTTTGGGTGGAAGATTCTTTTTGCCTTGGTTGGCATCGCGAACATCCTGCAGGCTGATGACGTTGTAGTGCGCTTTAAGATATTCGAACTGTTCGACAAGGTCTTTGGTGCGAATACTGAAGGAGTTGCCGATAAAGCCGTTGTTCACATCGTGATAGCACAAAGCCACGAAAGAGTTTGTTTGCGCGTTCGCGAATACACCAAAGAACGCGATAAGCGATGAAAGGAGTAAAAATCGGGCTGATTTCAGCATCAATTTTGGAAGGCTCACGTCTTGGACGGAATTCATTTTATTTCACCGCTTGGGGCACTATGCACCCGTTCTATTTGTGGCAAATCTGTAATCCAAATTGGACTGGGCGTCAATGGGTCAAATAGGGGCTGCCGCGGCTCTGAAAAGAACCTCGCAAATGGGGTTGATTGTAATATCGGGAATGGCCCTAATTGCTTGCGGGAAGGACCGGTGAATTGGGATGTGTTAAGCGGTGTGAAATAATTCTACTGGCTGGTGGCCGTTTTATTTTCCAAAGGGATCGGGGGCAAGGGCGGAACCTTTTCGGAGATGTTTAGGATCCCGTTCGCGTAGTCCCGGCTGTTGTTATATTTCATTAGGGCCGTAATTTGAGCTTCCAGGTTTTTCGCCTGCCAGCCGCTTTGCTTTAGATAGTTCGCTACAGACATGATGGCGTCGGCGGGACTTGATAAATTTGGCGTTGCATCAGGTTTAAGCGAAGCTGAAAAGTCACGGTAGCTGGATGGGATGAATTGCGGAAGCCCAAAAGCACCCGCATAGGAACCGCGAAGTTCCGTCAGGTTCAGGTGCTTTTTCTTACGAACCTCAGCCAGGGCTATGAGTTGCTCCTCCGCCCATTTTGATTTGCTTTCAACGCGCTTTTTCATCAAGGCCACCAATTCGGGGCGCTTATATTTTTTAACGGACTTGTTTTTAAGCAAAGCCATTTGCGTCAGGATTTTCAGATTTTCGGGATTGCGGGATTGGATCAGATGCAGATAGACGCTAACAATGTGAAAGGAGCCGGTGTCTTCGCCGTGGCGGGTTTCGATCCATAGCAGGGATGAAACCACTTCAGCTGGAACGCCAAACTGTTGTTGCGCAGTTTTGAACGCTTCGCTGTTTTCTTTGATAAAGCTGGCGGCTTTTCTAACGGCTTTGGGATCAAGCTCCGTCAGGTGAGCACCGGAGGGAGTCAGAAAACCCAACAGGTTCAGAGAAACCACTCTGCCAAAGGATTTTGGTTCATAGTTAGTCACGGATTCTTCTGTGAAGGATTTTGAAAAGCCAAAGCGAAGCATGTATTGACGAAGCCAATCAGCATCCTGCGCTTGCAAATCTTTATGAGTGGGGGCGGCACTTGCTGCGCATGCCAGAACTGTGAAGATCAAAGCTAGTAATGTCCGCACTGAAAATCTCCTGACCCCTTCAGATTCCCTAAAACTCCATCCTAGTATATTCGCATCTTGATGGCTTCCAATGAATGAAAAACGGACCCGAAGTCGCAAAGACTAAGGTCTTGTGCCCATCAACAGGCGCTGCTACGCTTTGAATATGAATTCAATTAACGAAGCTCAAAGAAAAAAAGCGTTGATCGTTGTTTCCTCCATCTTTTTCATGTGGGGGTTTTTAACATGTCTGAATGATATCCTGATCCCTCATTTAAAGGGGGTTTTTTCGTTGAGTTACACCGAGAGTGCTTTGATTCAATTCACGTTCTTCGGTGCCTATTTCATCATGTCCTTGCCAGCGGGAAGCCTGGTCACCAAATTGGGTTATAAAAACAGCATCTCCTTGGGACTTTTGGTTTCCGCAGTCGGTGCTTTTATCTTTTTGCCGGCAGCCAAGATGGAATCTTATCCCTTGTTTTTGGGAGCACTTTTTGTGCTGGCATCAGGGATCACGGTTTTGCAAGTAGCTGCCAATGCCTATGTGACGTTGTTGGGAACAGAGGAGACCGCATCCAGTCGTCTGAATCTGGCGCAGGCCTTGAATTCCTTGGGCACCACGGTTGCTCCCAAGATTGGCGGATTTTTTATTCTGTCGGCGACAGTCTTAACCGCGGATCAACTGGCAAATATGGGAGTGGCTGAGCAATTGGCTTACAAAACCGAGCAAGCACAGGCCGTTCAAGGACCCTATCTGGTGCTGGGATTGATTTTGTTGTTACTGGCCGTGGGCATGTACTTGTTGAAGCTTCCAAATTTGAAGGAGCAAAACACTGGGGATGTTAAAAGTGAATCCACTTTCTCGCAGGCATTGAAGCACTCCAATCTGATTTTAGGTGTGATTGCACTTTTTCTGTATGTGGGAGCGGAAGTTTCGATCGGCAGTTTTTTGATCAACTTCATTTCGCAAGCGGATGTCATGGCTGTTTCTGAAAGTGCAGCGGCCGGGCTGGTTCCAATTTATTGGGGCGGAGCTTTGTTGGGACGATTTGTCGGAGCCTTTCTAATGAGAAAATGGAATCCGGCAAAAATGCTGGGATTTGCGGCAGCTTTATCGGCACTCTTGGTGCTGGCAGCGGTCTTAAGCACGGGACACATCGCTGCTTGGCTGTTGCTCTCGGTGGGATTGTTTAACTCGATCATGTTTCCCACGATTTTCAGTCTGGGAATCCGGGGATTGGGAGCTGCGACAGAGAAAGCTTCAAGCCTGCTTGTCATGGCTATCGTTGGCGGTGCCATCATTCCGCTGCTTCAGGGTGTTGTCGCCGATCATTGGAATTTGCATCACGCCTTCCTTTTGCCGATAGTTTGTTATTTGTTCATCTGTTTTTATGGATTCAAAGAGGGAAAACGCACTTAGATTTGGGATGCGCTGCGGAACATTGTCCGAGTGAATTGGAACCAAGGTTGACTGGTGTGGTCTTGGCGCCGTCTAATATGTCCATGAGAACTATTACTTCAATTTTTGTACTTGCAGCTTTGATTCCTTCCCTTTCTTTTGCAGCACGTTTGTCTGATGGAAAAGACCATCACAAATTGTCCGGCAAAAAAATCATGACCACTTTGGATAAGGGTTTTCACTTCAATACAGAAGCTCCGGCAGGACTTTACATTGATGGCGAAATGGGTGCGATTGAGCCCTCTAAAAAAACTGAAAAGTTGATTGTTTTTGATGCGGCAAAAGCCAAAGACAAAACATTCACAGTCAGTTTTTATGTTTGTGATGATGCAGAGACAGTCTGTGAGTCGCACGAAGTTGCTTTGCAGATCGTAAAGAAGAAACTGGTTCAGGTTAACAAAGAACAAGTTCCTATGGTGAAGCCGGAAACGGGAGCACCTGTTCCACCTCCAGCCAACCCTAAATCTGTTCAGTAAAAAACATGAAAGTTTCAGAGCTGAACATTTATCCATTGAAGTCGGGCAGGGCACAGTCACTGTCCTTGATGAATATCACCCATGAGGGTCCCGAAGGGGATCGTGAATGGATGTTGGTGGATGAAGCGGGTAAGTTCGTTTCACAGCGAACGCTGGCAAAGCTGGCGACTGTGAATGCAGTTTACGACCCGACGTCTTTGACTCTGGCTTTCGAAAAAATGTTTTTTAAAATCGGGCGCAAAACCTCGTTCAGTCGCGAAGTGAAAGTTCAAGTCTGGAACGACTCTTTCACAGCGGCACTTGAACCCGATCTTTACTCTCAGGCATTGTCGCAGTATTTGGGCGTGAATGTTCGCTTGGTGCGATATGCGCCGTATTCGCAACGCCGGGTTTTATCCACCAATAAAGATTGGAAACCGGAAGTGCGTTTCGCCGATGCTCGTCCGGTGTTGTTGGTGAATACCAAAAGTCTCGAGGATCTGAACTCCCGTATGCCGGCTCCTGTGCCGATGAATCGGTTCCGTCCCAATATTGTTATTGATGGGCAGAAGGCTTATGAAGAGGACACTTGGAAGCGGATTAAGATTGGCAATGTGTATTTATCCCAGCCAAAGCTGAGTGCTCGCTGTAAGATCACCACCATTGATCAACAAAGCGGAGTCAGCCAAGGAATGGAACCATTGGCTACTTTGGCAAACTATCGTCGCGATACCAGTAACCGGGTGAATTTTGGAACTCTTTGGATTCCCGAAAATGACGGAACAATCCAGGTGAATGACGCCCTGGAGATCATTTCCTAGTTGCCGGAATTTCTGGTTCCTTAGTTATTCAGCTAATCTTAACATAATTCAAACAATTGAATTTTAACTTTTAGGTTATAAGGGGCGTCGTGTGAAACACCCATAACCTAAAGGACTCCCGATGAAATCACTAATCGCTCTTGCTGCTCTTTTGATCTCTAACTCTGCTTTCGCTGCTGACACTCTAAAATGCGAAGGCCCTTTGAACGGCGGAACTTTTGTTGAGTTCGAATTGCCAGCAACTGGTAACGCAACATTGGCATTTGACTACCGTGAATTTGTCATCGATATGAACTGCACAACATTTGCTGCAGATATTCCGGTGACTGAGTGTGTGGAAATCATCCCTGGCGGTAACAAGTACATCGTTCAAGTTGGAATGAATCAGGCGTATGTATCCCAGGAAAGCAATGATCCTTCTGTGAGAATTGCCAAAGGGACTTTGAGCTGCAAGTAGTTCAAATAAAAAAAAAAAGGCCGCTGAAGAGCGGCCTTTTTTATTTGTGATCTTAAAGGTCCTAGTTTTGATTGATGGCCTTACACATATAAGCTGCTGTGTAAGAACCCTCTGGCAAGTTGGAAGCGAAAGTGACAGTTGTACCGCTGATACTATAACCAGTGGAAACTTTTTGTCCTTTGGTGTCTACCAATGCGAAATCCAAATTTCCGTCACCGTCAGCGTCCTCTGGCATGCAGCCCAGATTGATAGAACGAACCAGCTCAACAGTTTTCACACCCATTGAAGTCAAAATGGAAGTGTAATCAGTTGCGCAAACAGAACCCATCAAACCACCAGTCAACTTGGACATGGCTTCGTAGATCGGAGTCAAAACGGCTGTTTTGCAATTCGCATCAGTAGCGGCTCTGGCGATGGAATTAAACATGAATACTTTGTCCATGCCAAAGCGGCTTTGAATCATTTTAACCAGGTTTTCAGGAACGCTTTTCTCTGGAGTTTTCGCACATTTTCCGTTTGAGCACTCGTCTTCGTCAGAGATTGCAATCACGACCAGTTTGGATTTTTCACGGAAGAAATCCTGATTGGCAGGAGTGTCAGCTGTGCGTTCAATCGCGCGGTAAGAAGAGTTGATCGCGCGTTCGTCACCGGAACCCAAAAGGCCCACGTTGATCGCTGCAGAAAGTTTAGCCTGAGCATCACTCAAAGAGTGCTGGCTCGCTTTCAATACGAAAAGGCTGCCTGAATCAGAATCGAAAGGACGGAATTGTCCGTCACTCCAGGCGCGGCTTGTTTTATCCGGTGCCGGAGTTGTTGCATTGGGATCTGTCGTTGTTAAAGCAACATGCCAGTTAGCATCCTTGATGATATTCATGAAACCATTGATCTTGCTTGAAAAGTTTTTTTGCTCTTCCGCCATGGATCCGGAGTTGTCGACAACGAACAAGATGTCGATGTCAGCGTTGGATTTAACTTCCACGCTTTGGGAGAACGCCTGGTATTTTGGCCCTGTGACAGTGCCACCGCCACCACCGCTGATGGATGATAGATCCTGAGCCGTCATGAACTCCACATCCGGAGCACAAGCGCTAAGAAGTAAGCCTGATGAAATAACTGAGATGACTCCAAAGAACTGATTTTTCATAACTATTCCCCCACATCAGATTCTATATGCAAGGTGAGGGCCAGTCGGGAAGGGCTTAAAATCGTTCCCGCTGTTGAACAAGGAAACATCGTCTAAAATACTGATAGTGTTTTCACCTGGAATCTTGAAAAGAGACGGTGAAGTCATCTAGAATTTCACGTATGTGTGCAAGCTACGGAGCCGCGAGCGAGTTTAATCTGTTACATAAGACCTACAAGGTTGAGCTTCCTCCTGTGCTGTTTGTTCCAAAACAAGTCATTTACCCACACACACCAGCCCCGGTGATAGTAAAAGGCGCTCAAAACCGTGAAGTTCATGCGATGAACTACTCCCTGGTACCTGAGTGGTCGCGTACAAAAAAACCTAAGTTCGCGACTTATAACGCCAGAATTGAAGAAGTTTTAAACAAGCCCTCCTGGAAGAAACCCTTCGAATCCAGGCATTGTCTCGTTCCAATACGGGAGTTTTATGAGGCTGCTTACACCGGGGATTTTGCCGGTCATTGGATTTCCATAAAGGGCGGCCATGACGATGTGCTGACGGCCGCGGGTATTTGGGATGTATGGCAGGATCCGGCGACGGGAGAGGTTGTGGATTCGTTTGCCATTATCACCACAGAGCCAACAGCTGAAATCATAAAAGCCGGGCACGATCGTTCACCGTTGTTTTTAAAGGCGGATGCTTTTGACGAGTGGCTTGAAGCCAAAAAATCAGGAAAAGCCTGGGTCCAATTTTTAAAAGAGCATCGCGATTTTTCTGATTTGGATTTCGCTGCGGGCGAAAAGTTAAAAGGTTATACAGGTCAAATGAGTCTTTTTGACGACGAGTAGTCGCCATTAAACATCTGAAATATTCTTTATATAATTTGTGTCTTTTTAAATAGTTCTTAAAACTGGGGCCGTAAGGAGAATCTATGGCCACAACGACAACAAATTCTCAGATATCTGAAAAAAGCAAAATTTGGAAAGTCATCGGTGCATCCAGTGCCGGCACTTTGATCGAATGGTATGACTTCTATATTTTCGGAAGTTTGGCCACGATCATTTCCGCTCACTTCTTTCCCCACGGAAATGAAACTGTCGCTTTGTTAAGTACGCTGGCTACATTTGCCACGGGCTTCATAGTGCGCCCTTTCGGTGCCCTGGTGTTTGGGCGGATTGGTGACGTTGTGGGACGTAAATACGCCTTCATGGTGACCTTGCTGATCATGGGGTTATCAACCACCTTGATTGGTTTGCTACCAACTTATGATCAAGTCGGAATGCTTGCGCCTATCTTGTTATTGCTGATGCGCTTGTTGCAGGGGTTGGCCTTGGGAGGCGAGTACGGTGGTGCCGCCACCTATGTGGCTGAGCACAGTCCTGATGGCAAACGGGGATACTATACGAGCTTTATCCAGACGACTGCGACGCTGGGGTTGTTTGTGTCGTTAGGGGTGATTCTGGCAACACGTTTGGGATTGGGAGAAGACCAATTCAAAAGTTTCGGTTGGCGTATTCCATTTCTGCTGTCCGTGGTGTTGGTGATTTTCTCGTACTTCATTCGTATGCGTATGCAGGAGTCTCCGGTATTTATGCAAATGAAGGCAGAAGGCAAGGCCTCTAAGAGTCCGTTGCGTGACAGCTTTATGCATCCTGAAAACCGTCGTTTGGTTATTTTGTCATTGCTGGGTGCCACCATGGGGCAGGGGGTTGTCTGGTACACGGGACAATTCTATGCGCTTTACTATTTGCAGACGGTTTTGAAGATCGATTTCGTAATGGCCAATAAAATCATCGCGATTGCCCTGTTGCTGGGGACCCCCTTCTTCATTGTCTTCGGTGGATTGTCAGATAAAATCGGGCGTAAGAAAATCATCATGGCCGGTTGTTTGATCGCAGCGGTTTCGTACATTCCGATTTATAAGGCGATGGAGTTTTATTCCGGATGGGATGCTGCAAATCCAACGGCCACGCCGTTGAATCCCAATGTGAATATGCTGATCTTGATGGTTTGGATCCAAGTGATTTTCGTGACCATGGTTTACGGTCCAATCGCAGCCTTCCTGGTCGAATTGTTCCCGACGAATATTCGCTACACATCCATGTCGCTTCCATATCATATCGGAAACGGGGTGTTCGGGGGGCTGGTACCATTCATCGGGACCGCGTTGGTGGCCAGCACTGGCAATCACTTTGCGGGGCTTATGTATCCGATCACGATAGCGGTCATTACCTTCATCATCGGTACGCTGTTTATTAAAGAGCGTACTGATGTAAAGTGGCATAGTTAAAAATAAAAAACCCAGGATTTTGTCCTGGGTTTTTTGTTTTTGATCCGCATTTTTTTTACGGAGTGATCAAGATGTCCGGAGAGCTGGTCACTGTAGCTCCGCTTTGGTCCACAGAAACAGCGTTGATCACATAGTAGATTCCAGCTACCAGGCCGTCGAGTTCAACAACGTGGTTTGTTACCAGATCACTGCTGACTGCGGTATATATAACCTCGCCCGTGAAGAAGTTGGTGATTTTCACCTGACTGCTTGCTGGAATATTTGTTTTCCAAGTAATTGTGGCTTTCGGAGCCGTCGCGTAAGGTACAATCAAATCTGAAATTGCCAGTGGCTCCTGGCTGCATGGATTGACCTTTTTCTCAGGCATCTTGAAGTTGGCATTGGCAATTGTTTTCCAGCCTGATGCTGTCAACCAATTGGTGACATAAGTTGGCTTGCCAGTTCTGGAGCTATAGAATAGTTCGTTGCCTTTTTGACCACAAACCCAGTTGTCCAGAATGGACTTCTTATACGCTTTCACGTCTTTGTGGTGCTTCCACATTAAAACGTTGGCGATGTGATTGCGGGCCCCTTGGTAATATAAAACTTTGATAGGCACTTCTGTTCCAGGCTGCATATTGATGGTTCTGTAAGCGCACCCGAAACGTGATGGGTGATTGCCATCATTATTGATCAGTTCCTTCCATTGGTCCGCTTCTTTAAAGAAGATGCGAGCACCGTCATCAGAGATAACGCCCAGTTCGTATTCGCCAGATTTGTCTGAATCAGACAATTTCAAAATGGAGTTGTATTCCAATGCGAAGTTTTCAATCAGAGTATTGCCGTCGCCGTCAACCAATACGGAGCCACTTTCAGTGGTAAAGCCCTTGGTGAATTGACGGGTAGGAACGTTGATGGATGGGAAGTAGAGTTCTTGTTCAAGGCGAATACCATGGTTGTAGTAGTCCATCACTCCAGTGACAGTACTCATCTCAGGACTTCGAACGATAAGTTTTGCCGCAAGACCATTTGAGCGTGATTCAGAAGGCGTCCCTGTAAGAGGGTCACATACAGTCTGATCCGGATTTTCAGGAAATTCAAAAACGGCATTAGGGTCCACGCCATAATTGTTGCCGCGATAGGAATAAGTAATTCGTTTCAGCAGTCCCAAAGTTTTACGAAGCTCTTCCAGCTTTTGTTTTTCAGTCTTTGCAGCGGAAGAACTGGATGGCTTCGAGCTGGCGGGAGCCCGAGTTTCCTGCTTGGGAGGACTAAAGATAGATTTAAGAAAATCCCCCAGCGAGAACGCGTGAGCCGGAGAACATGCCATAGACGCTACAACCAAAACGGCGATTTTTTTCATCTTAACGTACCTCTTACGTGAATAACGTCAGAATAACAACTTATGTCGTGGAACAAAAGATTTGGTTATTGGCTATATTATAGTGAGACAAACAATGTGAAATTTAGAAAGATTTCCGTAACGATAACTTTATAGACCCAGATGAGACTTTATCAAATTGAGATCTTTTTCAAGTTTCTCATTTTTCTTTTTAAGTTCTTCGTTTTCTTTTTTAAGTTTTTCAAGCTCTGCTTGCGTGTTGCTTTGAACATCTTCAACCGAGGCTAAGCGGCGATCCTGGGAACTGACTATGGCATCTGTCGCGGTTATCTTCGCATAGAGAGATTTGACCGCTTCGATAAGTGGTGCAACCAAGTGATCATAGGCAACTGCTTTGAAGCCTGATTTTGGATCCGTATAAACAACTTCAGGGAAGACCTTTTCAATATCCTGAGCGATGACACCCACTTGCTTTTGATCAGTGAAACGATTTTTGTCGATATAGGTGTAAGACACGCCATCGAGTTTCAGGATTTTATCCAATGAGTTCTGCAGGGGAGTGATATCTTCTTTAAGTCTTTTATCTGAAGAAGACAGGCATCCCGCCGAAGTACAAATTGTGGTGCCGGCAATTCGGTAATTGGTGCTGGTGTTGATGTCGCCACCCACATCCAAGCGGTAGGCAGGTAAACCCGTTCCAATGCCCACGCTACCTGTATTTGTCATGACGAAGTTGATATTCAAACTTGTGGAGTTATCGGCCTTGGTCATGAACATGATTTTGCCACCATAGCCAGCCGCTCCTCCGGTCCCGTCAGTAAAGGCTTGAATGGATGCCAGAGTTTTGTTGCCACTGTTGTTGGAGGCAATGAAGTTCAATTTTCCTGCGGTTGTTCCCGCACTTACTGTGGCAAGAGGGTTATTCATTTCCAATATGCCGGATTCAGCTGTCGTGGCGCCGGCACCGTTGAGGGTAAGAACGCCGGAACCATTGGCACCTGCAATATTCGTAATGGAACCGCCGAATGCCGCGGCACCATTTGCATCAATCACGAAGCGTGTTTTTGCTGCGATATCATCATTGATTGCAAAGGCTCCTGAGCCGTATGTCGAACCGGTGCCCCCCGTATTCAATGTGAAACTCTTGTTGGAGTTGAAATTTGTGATATTCAGTGCGGTTCCTGTTGCTGCCGTGCCACCCACGGAAAGCGGGTAGGCCGAGTTACTGACACCAATGCCCACATTGCCCACGGGGTTGATGTTGATGCGTGTGGCGCCAGCAGTTTTAATATTTAAGTTATATGAATCATTCAAACCAATATTGGCATCAGTACCGAAGGAGTTTCCGCCATTCACAAAGAAATTGGGAACAACCCATTTCAACCCATTTAACTCCGCGGAATCAGAGACCAAGAATTGGCCATTCGTTCCCGCTGGCAGACGAGTGTTAGTGGTGCCGCTATAAACTACCAAATCACCTTTGGTGAGCAAAGGCGAAAGATTGTTGAATGCGACAGACTTCGTTGTGCCACCAGTTCCACCTTGTGTGATCGGCAGGAGAACGGAAAGACCACTGGCGACCACGTTGGTCAGTTGTGAACCATCAACAGCAGGGAGTCGGGCGGAGGCATCCAGCGCCACGACCTTGTTCGCAGTTGAACCCGAATCAACTTGCAGAGAACCGGTATTAAGAAATAAACCTGAACCGATGTTCAGTCCGATGCTTGATCCGGTCACATTCAGTGGAGCAAGTGTTCCAAGGGCTGCATAGGTGCCAGGGCCGGTTCTTTGCACAAGGCCGGTGCCGGTGATCGAGCTTAAATCAGGTGCGGAGCTGACACTGATAATACCTGACGCTGCAGACAGACCGGAACCTGCCTGCATCACACCCATAGTGGATGAAGAGGCGCTCGATACACTAATCAGTGGTGTCGTGGATCCGTTTGTCACAACAATAGGAGAAGTTCCCGAAACATTTGTCACGCCAGAACCCGCCACGCCCAATGTTTGAGTCGTAGATCCATCCCAATATTTGATTTGGTTGGACGTGGAGTTAAACCAGACTTTACCTTTATCAGCAGTGGACAGGGACGGGTCAGTGATATTGTTTGAAAGATGCAGGGATTTATTCGCTGACATCGTCACGAAGCCGACGTTGGTAAGATTATTGGCGCCCATGTCGATGGCACCAGACATCGTGCCGCCAGCCAAAGGAAGTTTGGTGACATCCGTGCTGGATGGAGTGATCCATTGCAAAGTGGAGCCAGTGGACGAAAGGACTTGCCCCGCAGTGGCTCCGGTTGGAATTTCTTTTGGCGTGTTGGTCAGGGCAGAGCCATCGACCGCTGGAAGTTTGCCAGTTGCATCGAGTTTGACGATTTGGCCGGCGCTGGTTCCAGTGTTCACTCGCGCGACACCGGAAGTGACTTGAATCCCTGATGTTGCCAGGTCTGTGTCGAATTGAACAAGGCCCTTCACAGTATAAGATGAATCCCCTGGTGTTGAGCCGGAAAGATCATCTGCCACAGAGAAAGCTGTGCCGTTGTATTTAAGAATTTTACCGGCAGCCAGTCCGGTCATATCAAGATTCACACCTTTGATACGATTAACCACTGTTGCGCTTTGGGTGCCACCGACATCACCGGCCAGGGAGCCTGTGAAGTTTGTCGCGGTTTGCGCGGTCAGTGTTCCGCCAGAATAGGAAGATAGCAAGGAATCCAAAGTCGTGTAGCGGGCTAAAATACTTTCCAGGTTTGCCTGAGTTGTGCCCAGTGCAGCATTCACCTGCAAGAAATCTGAAGCCCCTTTGTCTGCAAGTTTTTGCGAATTGATGGATGTCGGAATATTTCCGACGGTCACATCAGGAGTTAAATCCGTACCGGCAACATTGATGCGCAGGGCACGTGTCGTGAAGCCCGCCATCGAAACCGCAGAGGCCCCCTGGCAATTGACGGAGCCAGTGGATGCAAAAATGCGATCCGCAGTGTTGTTGGTGGTATCCGTGCGGGTACCGGTGCCGACGATGACAGAAAATTCCCCCACCGAACCCGGAGTGATGCTTTGAGTTTCAGAATACAAAACACAAGAGCCATACAGGACCGAGAACGTCACGGTTTGCGGAGCTGTGATGGGTGTGCCACCAGAGTCGGTCAACACGCCCTCATAGGTCAGCAAAGATCCCGGAGAAACCGCCAGAGCTGCTTTGGCAAAGAATACGAAGAAGAGTGAGATCAAGAAGTGTGTTTTCATTGAGACACCCGGCCTTGAACCACGAAGCCGCCACCAGAAGCTGTTCTTTGTTGATGAGAAACAATGCGGCCTTTAAGCACCATGCCGGAGCCCGTTTGAATTTGCGCACCAGCGAGGACACCTTGTTTGATTTGTGCCGGCGGCACAAAGCGGACAGTAGCTTCGCGTTCAACGTATTGGCTGGAAGCGCGGGACCATGCACGGAAGTTCACTGTGAAAGTGTCCCCGTTGTTGATGGTCATCGTGTTCAAGGGTGCTTTGGTATTTGAAAGATCAATTTGAAATTTACCATCTGTCGAACACATCACAGTGTCTGAATCATAAGTGGTGGATGAGATCCAAGTGGACCCCCCATCAAAAGATAGATCTACAGAAGTTATAAAGCGCGAACACTCTGCGTTCAGCGAGATAGACGATAAAGTGGAAGTGACATAATCTTTGCTGGGTTTGAACTCGAAGTTGTCGATAGGACGCAAAAATGAGACCTTCGGATCTGCATCCGAACATCCCAAAATAAAAAGTACAGAGAAAACAGCCACTAAGGACTGAACAAATTCT
Source organism: Bdellovibrio sp. HCB288 (assembly GCF_047305935.1). Taxonomy (GTDB): domain Bacteria; phylum Bdellovibrionota; class Bdellovibrionia; order Bdellovibrionales; family Bdellovibrionaceae; genus Bdellovibrio. The sequence goes on along the minus strand of NZ_CP178619.1, from coordinate 3,587,253 downwards.
TTTTGCATCTACTAAAATATCGGAATAATCCAATACTTACTGTAGTACTACTAAGCAATGAATCTCTTACTGAGACGGTGAAAGCGATAGGTTAATAGGATTGAGGCAAAAATGAGTCCTATCAAAAGTCCTATCCATATTCCTACGGGTCCGACTCCCAGGTGAAAGGCCAGCAAATAGCCCCCCGGCAGGCCCATAATCCAGTAAGCAAAGAATGCGATCACACTGGGCCACTGAGTATCACTCATGCCGCGAAGTGCACCAATCGCAACTGCCTGAACCCCATCGAACACTTCAAATAGAGCAACCACGACAAAAAATTGCGCTGCCCAGGCTATTACATCCGGATCGGAAACGTAAAGAGTGGGGAACCAATGACGAAGAATCAAAAAGCCCAAGCCGCACATGCTCATGTAGGCTCCGCCCAACATGATTGAAGTTAAGCCAGCGTGACGAGCCATTTTGTAATCGCCACGGCCCAATTCAAAGCCCACGCGAATGCTTGAGGCGATGCCTATTCCCAGTGTCACCATGAAACTTGTCGAGGCAAGACTGATCGCGATTTGGTGAGCGGCAAGGGGGATTGCCCCAAACCATCCCATCATCACCGCGCAGGATGCAAAGGCGCCCACTTCAAAAAAGAAAGTGAAGCCATTTGGAATCCCCAAGCGAATCATGTTTTTCAAAGTCTGTTGATCAAAGGAGTGTATCCACGGATTTTTTAGATAACGTTTAAATTCCGGATGCAGATGCACGTAGGCGATCATCGCCAGCATCATGATCGTGCGCGCCCAGAAGCTTGCCCATGCGGCTCCGTCCAGACCCATTTTCGGGAAACCCCAGTGGCCATGAATCAAAACCCAGTTGCCGACTACGTTGAAAAGGACACCAACAATCATCACGTACATGGCGACTTTGGTGCGACCAATCCCGTCAGTGAATTGTTTGTAGGCCTGGTAAATTAAGGCGGGCAGAATCGACATCGCGATGATTTTATAAAAACTGGTTCCGGCTTTAAGTACTTCCGGCGTTTGACCAAAAACGTGCAGATAGGGAAGCAAGCCCATCAGAATTGCGGTGATGACCGCTCCAATGCCGACCGCAATAATCAGACTGTGCCCCAAAAGCACTCCACCGCGTGGGTGGTCGTCCTGTCCCTGAGCATGCGCAAACATCGCTGTCATCGGAGCGAGCATGCCCAAACCAAAAATCAAAAAGACGATATAGACACTTCCCGCAAACGCAGAAGCACCTAAGGCCACCGGCCCCAGAGCGCCCACCATCAAAGTGTCAGCCAATTGGATCAGGTTCTGACCCAATTGTCCGACAATGATAGGACCAGCAAGCTTTAAAAGTAATTTAGACTCGTGAATGGTCTCAGATCGCAAGAACTTCATGAATTTCCGGGAACAATTCTTTCATACGAACTTCGATACCGTCTTTCAAAGTGGCCTGAGAAGAAGGGCAGCCCGCGCAGGCGCCACGCATGTGGATGTAAAGCTTGCCGTCTTCGAATTTATTGAAAACGATATCGCCGCCATCCAATGCCACGACTGGGCGGATTTCGCGATTCAAAACGGATTTGATGTTTCTCACCATGGGGGAGTCGTTGGGATCATCAACGTCAGTGTGCTGAACGATTTTAACAACCACAGGCTCTTTGCTGTCCATGTGTTCCTGAATGAGGCCACTCAATGGTTGAGCCAAAAGTTCCCAGTCAACCCAGTCTTGCTTGGTCACAGTGATAAAATCGGAACCCACGTAAACAGAGCTGGTCCAAGGAAAGCCAAAGATTTTTGTCGCCAGCGGAGAGCGCTCTGCTTCTTGCGCAGAGGGACAATCAAAGCCCTCGTCTGCCACTTTGGTGTGCAAAAGGAACTTCATAGTCGCTGGATTTGGTGTGGCTTCGAAGGAAACTCTGTTTGTGCTCATCGTGGTACCTCTGGGAAAATCGATGCCCACATTATACCACGGCTTCCCTAATGAAAAGGACCAGTACTGCGGGGTGTGTTATTTTCAGTCAGAATGTTGATTATCCCTAGAAAGTTCACTACCTTTGAGCCCGCTAATTGACTGAGCATTCACATTTTTCACCATTTCTGGAGAACACATGACACCAAGAGTTAGAGAGATTTTGAGCTGGTACGGATCCGACAACCCAGGCGTTTTGACGAACCTGGCTCGTATTATGAATCACGGTAAATTGGCTGGTACTGGTAAGATGGTTATTCTTCCGGTGGACCAAGGTTTCGAACACGGTCCGGCTCGTTCTTTCGCTAAAAATCCAGATGGTTACGATCCTAACTACCACATCGAGCTTGCGATTGAATCTGGTTGCAACGCTTACGCGGCTCCACTTGGTTTCATCGAAGCGGTTTCCCGTGACTACGCGGGTGAAATTCCTTTGATTCTAAAAATCAACAACTCTGAAACTCTTTACGGCAACAAAGCTCCAATCTCAGCAGTAACGTCTTACATCGACGATGCTTTGCGCTTGGGTTGTGTGGGTATCGGTTTCACAGTTTACCCAGGTTCTGCTGAACGTAAAACTATGTACGAAGAAATCGCAGAAGCATCCCGCTTGGCAAAACAAGCTGGTCTTGTGGTTGTTATCTGGGCTTACGCTCGTGGTGAGCAAATCTCCAAAGATGGTGAAACAGCTATCGACGTGATCGCATACTCTGCGCACATCGCGGCTCAATTGGGCGCTCACATCATCAAAGTAAAACCGCCAACAGCGCACATCGAGCAAGCTGCAGCTGCGAAAGTTTACGCTGAACAAGGTATCAAAGTTTCCACTCTGACTGATCGTATCCGTCACGTGGTTCAATCTTGCTTCAACGGCAAACGCATCGTGATCTTCTCTGGTGGCGAAGCAAAAGGCACTGAAGAGCTTCTTAAAGAAGTACAAGAGATGGCACAAGGTGGTGGCTTCGGTTCCATCATGGGCCGTAATGCATTCCAACGTCCTAAGAAGGAAGCGATCGCTCTTCTTCAAGGTGTGATGGAAGCATTTGCTGGTAAAAAACTTAATTAGTTCATTTTAGGTAACTGGAAAATATGTCGATTCAAGAAAACGCGCTTCGCGCGGAAAAACGTAAAAAATTGCATGCTCTTCGCGAGAAGGGCATTAATCCATATCCATACACGTTTGAAAATAAAACGGCGATCGCTGAGATCGTGGAAAAACACGCGGCCGGTTTGCAAGCGGGCGAAAAGAAGCCTGAATCTGTATACCGTATTGCGGGTCGTTTGATGACTTTGCGTGCGATGGGTAAGGCTTGCTTCTTCAACGTTCAGGACCAATCAGGGACTGTTCAAGTTTACGTAAAAACAGAAGAGTTGGCAGAGAAAGAAAAAGCCGCATTTGATCTGGTGGACCTTGGCGACATTGTGGGTGTTGAAGGTTACGTTTTCAAATCCCAAAAGGGTGAATTCTCCATTTACCTAAAGCACTTCGAAATTTTGACAAAAACAATTGAGCCATTGCCAGAGAAATTCCATGGTGTGCAAGACGTTGAGATCAAGTACCGTCACAGACACTTGGATTTGATGACGGATGCTGATTCTCGCAAAGTTTTCGTAACTCGTTCTAAAATCATCTCTGAAATCCGTAAGTTCTTGGACGCTCGCGGTTTTATGGAAGTTGAAACTCCAACACTTCAGCCAATCTATGGTGGTGCAGCGGCGACTCCGTTCACAACTCACCACAAAGCATTGGACATGAAGTTGTATATGAGAATTTCGCCAGAGCTTTACTTGAAACGTCTTTTGGTGGGCGGCTTCGAGAAAGTTTACGAAATCTCCAAAAACTTCCGTAACGAAGGTATCGACAGAACTCACAATCCTGAGTTCTCTCTACTTGAGTTCTACGAGGCTTACACAGACTACAATTATCAAATGGATCAATTCGAGGAACTTGTTTCTCAATTGGCGTTGAAAATCACGGGCAGCATGAAGGTTTCTTACCAAGGTAAGGAAATCGATTTCACGCCTCCATGGAGACGTTTGACGGTTCACGACGGTGTTCGCGAATACGCAAAGATCGATCCGGATAAGGCAACCGATCAGGAGCTTTTCGAAGCGGTTAACAAAATGGGCGGCGACCTGGATGTTCCAGGTAAACGCGGCGAAATGATCATGGAGTTGTTCGAGCTAACAGCAGAACAACACTTGTGGCAGCCGACTTTTGTTATGGACCACCCGAAGGAAATCTCTCCATTGACGAAAATTCACCGCGGTGATGATCGTCTGGTAGAGCGTTTTGAGCCATTCGCAGCTTGCATGGAAATCGGTAACTCCTACTCAGAGTTGAATGATCCGGAAGACCAATTGGCGCGTTTGAAAGAACAAGAGGCATCTCGTGGTACGGACGAAGAAGCTCATCCAATGGATGAAGATTTCTTGTTGGCCATCGATGCAGGTATGCCTCCAACAGGGGGGGTAGGCTTGGGTATTGAACGTATCGTAATGATTCTGACAGACAGACCGTCTATCCGAGACATCATTTTCTTCCCGACGATGAGAATTACGAAGTAAATTGCTTACACTCCGACTTCGTCGGAGTAACATAAAGGGAGCGATAAGCTCCCTTTTGTTTTTCTGGAGGTCCTATGAAGTTTATTATCGGCGCATTGATGATGGCTCTGGCTTTGGTGGCCTGCCAAACAAAACCCACGATTGTCACATCTGAAACGGGTGTGGTGGGGGCTCCGGAAAGACTGATGGAGGGGAGTCCGGTTATTTTGGATGTTCGTCCTCCGTTTGAATTTAACCTTTCTCATGTTCCGGGTGCGATCAATGTTCGTTGGGAGGATTTTTCCGCCCAGGATCCGAACTCCCGTGGTGTCCTTCAGGATGATTTGTTTGCGATGGCCCGTCGTTTATCTTTGATTGGAATTGATCCGGATTCAAAAGTCGTGATTCTGGGTAAAGGATCATTGGGAGCTGGTGAAGAAGGGCGTATCGCCTGGACTCTGGAAGTCTTGGGTGTAAAGAACGTTCACACGGCACTGTACACGGTGGCGCGTTCCATGAATCCAAAAGGCGACGAGCCCTTGGTTAAAAATAAACCAATGTGGAAGCCCGTGGTGGATGAGTCTTTGTTCATTGATTCAAAAAACTTCAAAGCCTATGCGACTCACAAACTTTCGCCGCTGAAAATGACCGGTAAAAAGAAAAGCAAAAAGGCCATGGATCTGCCGGTAAGTTCCTTGTTTGGAATGAACTTCAACGAAGCCAAATCCAAAGTCGTGATTCTGGATGTGCGCTCTTCTGCAGAGTACGGTATCAATAACCTGTCCAAATATAAGAATGTAAAGACACCAGTCGTGCAAATTGAGTGGAAAGAGTTCTTTACCGAATCCAACGCAGTTTCCAAAGACATTGCAAAAAAACTGGAATCCAAAGGGATCACCCAGGATAAAATCATCATGGTGATCAGCAATCACGGTGTGCGCTCCGGAGCTGTGACCTTTGCATTGCGTGAAATGGGCTACCGTCAAAGTGTGAATTTTGCCGGGGGCTATGAGCAATGGAAATAGACGCTCAGGATTTTATTCAAGTACTGTCTGACAAAATCAAACTTTACGAACACCTGGGAATCACAGTTGCGGAACTGAATTCCCATAGAGTTGTGTTCAATGTGTCCCTGGAAAAAAACTTAAATCACAAGGGTACGGCCTTCGGCGGAAGCCTTTATGCGACCGGAGTGCTTAGCGCCTATGCCCTGGTTTTGGCCGGGCTTAAAGCTTATCATATCGACACGGAAAATATCGTCATTGCCAAAGGTGTGATCGAATACCATCGTCCTATTGAATCGGATTTTACCATTGTCTGTGAATTTCCTGATTTGCAAACAGAGCAGGCTTTTTATCAGGAACTGCAAGATCAGCACAGAGTGCGTGCTGACCTGAATGTTCAGATATTTAAAGAGGGCGGCTCCGGCGGTCGCTCCTTAGGGGCTTCTCTGGTTGGAAGTTTCGTCGTCAGGATGTGAGTCAAAGTATCCAGAACTTCCGCTTTCTTAACCGGTTTTACCATATACATGTCGCAACCTGCGACCAGGGTTCGTTGTAAGTCCTCAAGGACTGCGGTGGCCGTCAGGGCGATGATCGGTGTGTGGCCCAGTCGATTCTCTTTTTCATAGTGACGGATCAACTCTGTGGCTTTGTATCCAGACATAATGGGCATCTGCATATCCATGAAAATGAAATCGAATTTTCCTTCTTTGAATTTATCAACGGCTTCTTTTCCATTCACGGCTTCGGTAAATGTGAACGGTTGATTCTTTAAGTAGTGAGTTAAAAGCAGGCGGTTGTCCTGGGAGTCATCAACCAGCAGCAAGGAAAATACTCTGCCTTTGAATTGTTCGGCCCAATTGGGTGCCGTGGTGGGTTTGACTTCGGTGGCCGCCACAGTTTCGGGACGATGTGGAAGCAGAATTCTGAAAGTGGTGCCGCGCCCTGAGAGGCTGCGAAGTTCCAGCTTTCCGCCCATAATCTCCACCAGATTTTTGGAGATGACCAGCCCCAGTCCGGTGCCGCCGTAACGTCGTGTGGTGGTTTCTTCCGCCTGGAAGAACGGAGAAAACAGACTGCTTTGTTTGTCGCGGGGAATACCGATGCCAGTATCACGAATTTCCAATAACAGTTGTGCTTCCGGGGAGTCTGGATTTTCCACGCCCACATAAATTTCAACTTCACCTTCTTCGGTGAATTTCAGGGCATTTCCGATCAAGTTAAATAGAACCTGACGTAAACGGGTGGGATCACCACGCTGATATAGTGGGACCTGGGGATCAATTTGCAATTGAAAGTTAAGACCTTTTTCCTCGGCTTTGATTTGCAGAATTTCAAAAACAGAGCGCACGGTGCTGTGTAAGTTATAGGTCGTGCTTTCGATGGAAAGGGCCTTGGCTTCAATTTTTGAAAAATCCAGGAGGTCATTGATTAAAGCTTTCAGGTTTTCTCCGGCATGACTGAACAAAGTCAAATATCGTTCCTGGTCCTTGCTGAGGTTGGTTTCCTTTAGTAGTTCCAGCATGCCCAGAACCGAATTCAGTGGTGTGCGAATTTCATGACTCATTCGGGCCAGGAAATCTGATTTTGCGCGGGAGGCTTCTTCGGCTGTTTCTTTGGCGGTTTTTAGTTCCTGTTCAGTAAAGCGCAACCGGTCGATCTTGTCGGTCAATCCAGAGACTGCCGCACCAGCCATCAAAGCTGAAAAGCACAAAGTCACGAGTGTCGCCGGAGTTTGAATCGCAGAAAAATCCTGGGGCCAGGGATTTCCCATCGCCACGGGCAAGGCCAAAGCCAAAAAGGCCACCCAGGTGTTGACCAGGATCGCGGTCTTTAAGCCGTACCAACTGGCGCAAAAGAGAACGATGATTCCATAGGCATACCAGGACTGAGTCAGGGGTATTTTCAAGCTCAGCGCCAGGCTGATGGCCAGCAAAGAGAACATAACGATTTTTTCACGTCGGGACAGATGGTGAAACCAGCGCATCTCGATGTCTTCTGCCGGGAACAGGGAGAGTCCTTTTTTCTCTAGCCAAGGGGTTAGCAGAATCAAAATAGGAAGTGAAATCACCACGCCACTCATGAAGTTACCTATGACATTCAAAACGCTGGTCCACAGAAACTGATCACGGGTGATGACACCGGCACCTAATAAAATTCCCTGTACTCCCAGAGTCAGTAGAATGGATGGAATAATGATGCCATACACAGTATAAAGGCTGATGCCTTTTGGTGTGGGACTCCACACATCATGTCGGAATCTTTCTTTGACCAGAATCCAGGCTAAAAAGACGTGCAGTGTTTCGGGGAGAGCATGGACGGGAAAAAGCAGAGGGTTGGTGGCTCCCCATAAGGGAGCGCTGACAGTGGCATTCAGAAATAATGGCACCAGTACACCGGGGCCCCACCACAAAGTCATGGGAATTGCGAATGCCACGGGAAAGTTAAAAAACGATGTTCCGGTTGTCGCTATATAAAGAATGTTTAGCTGTGTGTTGATATGGAAAATGGCAAAGCACACAATCCATATCCACCAAGGCAAGCGCTTTTTATTCATGACTTCATTTTAGAAGCTATTCAAAAAGCCGCACTTCAACTTTGCATTAACTGTGAAGGAACAATGACCGCGCCGGACTTTACTCTGGCATTCCGGCGTCGATCCAGCGTTTTAGATAATCCGCTTCCGCCGGTGTCAATTGCACCTTCGTTCGTGCCGGGGGCATGATGCTGTCGGTGAGACCGGGTACAGTGATTTTATATAGCAGACTGTCGGATCCTTTATAAGGAACAGCGATCGGAAGATTCGCATAATCTTTCGCAAGCAGGATGTTCGCGATGGAATCCAGCATCGGATCCTTCGGGCGAGCCGCAGAACTGCTGTGGCAGTTCAAGCATTTGGCATCATAGAAGGCCATGCGCAGATTTTTATAGCTCAATTCCAATTGTCCCAGATCCGGTTGTGGATTGGGGACGGGGGCTTCTGGCGGAGCCGGTGTTGGCTCACCTGGAGCCGGAGGTGGTCCTGGCGGCGTCGGCGGTCCTGGCGGCCCCGGAGGAGCCGGCGGAGCCGGAGGCATCGGAGGTGCAGGAGGAACTGGTGATGCCGTTGGAGATGGTGTTGCAGTCGGCGCAGGTGCTGGGATGTCAGCGCAAGCAGACAATTCCTTCACACGCTGAGGGGGGCGCTGGTTGGTTTTATTATCGAAATAAGAGCGCAGAATCTGCAGCTCACACTCCGTCAGCGGCTTATAGCCTTTGCGTTGCGGAGGCATGTCGCCGGTCTCAACGGTGGCCATGATGTCTTCGCGATACTCATAGACCTTTGCTTCGCTATCCAGAATTGGTGCTTTGCTGGAGTGGCAGTCAAGGCAGGTTTTAAGAGCGGTGTTGCTAACAACGTAGTAGTCGATCAGAGATTCAGAAAACTCATTCACCTTGGGAGTTTTTAAAATAATCTCTCCGGCTTTGAACAAACCCATCTCTTCCAGAGCATAGCCGCACCCGGAAAGCGCAAATGTCACAACGATGGTTTGTAAAAAAAGACCCCAAGTTTTCATCACCTAGGGTTTTATCAAAGAATTCAATCTCTTGGGAGGGGCTCTCGAGGGAAGGGAAAAACTTCCTCGAGGTGTCACAATTTTTGACACTTCTGCCGGGCAGAGGGGTACATGAAGTTTAAAAAGTGACAATAATTTGCAACCCGTAAGTTCTTTAACCTTTGGTGGGATATGCAAACTAACGTGGAGTTCTTGGAGCTGGTAGAATCTTTGCAAATTAGGACGAGAGGCCACCGTTCCGTGGTTGAAGCTAAGGGAAAGAAAATGAAAAAGATCTCAGGCAAAGCAGTTAAATCCATATTTTTCGGTGCCTTTCTATACTCGGCTACTGCGTTGGCCAGCGGATTTACGCCCGAGCAAATAGCCAAAGAAGTCGCGCTATATCAAAAAGGCGATGAATGGTCTGTGGTGGATATCACAGAACAAGATCTGCAAAACCCGATCGTTAAGAAAGCCTACGATGCTACTGTTCAGGTGGGCGCAGCTTCGGGAATTTATCTGGGTAAATTTAATGGAAAGCACATAGTGGCTACGAATTCCCACGCTGTCGGTGGTCCCAAAGACTGTAAGCAGTTTCCGCCCAAGGTAGTATTTGGGGCAGATACTTGGACCGATACCACGGCTTGCGTGGGGGCCTGGCCCGAAATTGAACTGGCATTATTGGTCGTGAAACCCTATGACATCAATGGATGGGATGAAGAACAAGACGAACCGGGTCCCGCGGAATACGATCGTGGTGATAAGGCGGTTGCGGGCAGGGCTTCCAATTTTGCATTTAGCAAGATTCCGGAATTTCAAACTCCGTTAATAAATGTCGGCTTCGGAATCGCAGGGGATGCCAGCCCTGATCGTGGTAGCCCGTTAAAAATTTCCACCCCTCGCATGACAGCTGATGACGACTGTCGTGTTCTATCGCAAACCGGAGACGCGCGATTACTTTACGATCCCGACACGATCAATCCTTTAAAGTATTCTGCATGGTCCATTGCGATTGCCTGCGATATCTCGCACGGATCATCAGGATCACTTATGATGAACCGTGGAACGGGTGAGGTTGTCGCAATTGGCTGGACAGGGACTTGGCCGAAAGCGGGGCAGCAGCACATCACGTCCCGTGAAATTGATGAAATTTCCCGAAGCAATTCACCCGAACTTTGGAGTCGTGTGAACTACGCGGTGCCTGCGTTTAAGATTAAGGAATTTCTTTCGAAGCAGATCAAAACTAAAAAGATAGTTGGACGCGATGCTGTGATTATCAGAAGCATCCTGGAGAAATAGCCCGCAAGTTAGGGCTATTTGCCTTTTTTAACTTTTAGGGATTGGTAGTTGGCGTGTTGCGAAGCTGGTTTGCGATCAGCGCGCGCGGACTCCATGCATGTCAGACGTTGAGTGTCTGACATCTCTGTTTCTTCGCCGCATTTATCCAAAGACGCCGGATTGAAGGCCTGACCTTGAATGGAATCAAAACATTTCCAGAACTGCTGATCGTCTTTTTGCAGATTGCAAACTGTGACAGCGTACCAGTCGACATTTTCATTCTTTTGCATTTTCTCCTGGCAGGCTTTGACGTCGGCTTCACCGACAAAGCGATCGCAAACTCCCGGGGGATTGGTAGGCTCAATAGCCAAAGCAATTAGCGGAATCAAGGCGATCAATACCAAAGAATTTACAACGTGTTTCATGTGTCCTACGCAGCCTTTATTTTAAAAAGTACAGAATACAGTGCCTTCAGCATGTCGGGATCATAACGACCCGCCAGCTTTTCTTTCATCATGGTCACAGCATCTATCGGCGAAAGTGGGACATTATATGAGCGCTGAGTTGTCATTGCATCATAAGTATCGGTGATGGCGACAATACGGGCGAACGGGTGGATCTCGTCACCCATCAATTGTTGGGGATACCCATTCCCAGACCAGGACTCATGGTGCTCAAAGCAGGCCGCTTTAATCGCATCTGAGATGTTCGGGTGGTTATTAAGAATAACTAGACCATACTGAGGGTGCATCTTCATCTGCTCCCACTCGGCATCCGTCAAGCCACCTTTTTTGCAAAGGATATCCAGACTGACATTGCGTTTGCCGATGTCGTGGAAAAGAGCGCCCACACCCAGCTCTTCAAGTTCTTTCGGGGAATAACCCAAGGCTTTTCCCAAACCCAAAGAGTAGATGCTGACATCCAGTGAGTGGTTGTAGGTATAGAAATCATGTCCCGACAAGGAGATCATGAAACCCATCGCCTCTGGAGCGTTTTCCATAAGGTCAATGAAGTCCGTGATGATCGGGCGGGACTCATCCAGGGCTTTGTTCACATCCGGATTTTCAAACAGATCTTCCATCAATGCGACAGAGGACTCGCGCAGGATTTTGGCTTTCTCAAAGGAATCCAGTTTGTCGGAATTCATTTCCTCTTTTACCCAGTCACGATAGTTCTGCTTGTCCTCCATGCGAACAAAGAATGAATCACCAGTGTCACGGGCATGCAGACGGGAAATCTTTCCATCGGACAGTTTATCGCCAGCACGAAGATACAAAATATACTTGCCATCGACCTGCACAAAAATATCAAAACTTGTGACTTTGTCAGGGCGGATCGTGCTTAAACGTATGCGGAAATATTGAGTGTCTGTCATAGGGAAATTCTGCCAGCAAATCACTGCCTTAGGAATAAAATCCGCTGCGCAATTTAACTATAGCCCTTGGTCTAGTTCAGGGCGCCCGAAGGCTCCTCATAAAGTACCAAACTGAGCCGGATGGTTACATCGATGGTATCAATAAGTTTTCTCTATTGGTGCAGCGTTAGTATACCGAATAGTTCACTATGAGAGTCGAATTCACTTCTGTCCTTTGGCTATTTTTGTCGTTTTTGATGCCGTCATTTGTACAGGCGCAAATGTCCTGTGAAACATTCTCCGCTAAAAGTTGTGTGGGACCGCGCGAGCATCTGAAAGCCACCATCCAGTCCTGTGAGCTTGAGATGAAAGCCGCAAAGTGTGACGAATGGTTTAAGGATCGTCCCGACGCGAAGAAGTCAAAACGCATTTGCGATCCCGCAGAAGTTTGCCCGGTGCCGGTTAAAATAGCATCCTTTGCAGAATCCTGCGCTGATGGTGCGTGGAATAGTTCTGTCGATTTGGTGAAGGGTGCGATTGATTTTGTCGTGGGAAGTTCGAAAGTTTCGCCGGAAGTTAAAGCCCGCGAAGACTTTTTCAAAAAATGTGTCAGTGCCGAGTGTAAAATCGAAATGCTGGGACCTTATGCGGATCTATTCACCCCTGAAGAAATCCTGGGAACCCGGGATCCCAAACTGCGCTCCGATGATGTGCAGAATCAGGTTTATCTGAATGGTTACAGCGCCAAAACTTTGTATCGCATGCTTCAGGAAAAACTTCGTAAGCGCGCGAAAAATGGAAACACCACAGATACTTGGATAGAGCCGTGGTCGGGGAACCCAGCTGCTCCCACAAGATCCGTTGATGATTTAGTTGAGGAAGTGATGACTGCTTCGGGGATGGAAAACACCGCCTGCTATAGACCGGAAAAAGTGTGGGAAGCCAGATGCTATGCTTTAGCCTCTGTTTTAGATCCTTTGGCGGCGGGGCTTGCGATTTTAAAAATTAAAAAAATAGCCGGAGTGTTGCGCGCCTCAGACAATAAGCGTATTGCCAAAGCGGCCAAGCGTGATGATCACATCGCCAAGAATGTCATGAGTGGATCCACGATTGATATAGAGAAATTCAAAAGTAGCACCGCCGGTATTTGGGCTGATAAAAATCTGACGGACCAGCAAAAGGCGCAGACGGTTTTTGAAAAATATTACGAGATGAGAACTGCCAAGCTGGATTCATATCTTAAGAAACATGCAGATAACGTCATGGGTGATATTCAAACTGTAAAAGGCTCCAAGGGGCAGTACAACATTCTTACCCAAAAAGTATTGATCGGCCAAGACTATGTCGATGTTCCCGTAAACCACTATTTGACCTTGGCCCATGAGTTTGAGCATGTCGTTCAATATCCGGAACGGACCTCTTTTATAACACGACATCTGGCAAGTAAGTTGGAACAGAAATTGGAAAAGCTGGAGCGGCCAAGAGGAGTGAACTCCCGACTGCAGGCTGAATTTGAAGCGATGAGCAGCCAATGGGACTTTTTGCAGGCAGTTCCACAGGAAGTGCGGGATCGATCCATTGATATGATTCGGGCAAACTCCAAGATCCCCCAAAGGGTCAAGGATGCTTCCATCGCGGACATTCAAAATGCAAACTTAAGCCGGTCCGACTATTTAAAATCTGTGGCTGGCAAACATGGCTACACCAGCTTTCAAGTTTCGGAGGCGAAAAAATCTGCCATCGGTTCCGCAATCATGATGCAGTTTGTTGCTGATGGTGCGACGGATTTGAAGCAGAAACTCTATGAGCGGGAACGGGAAGCAAGTAAAAAGACAGTCTATGAAATGATGAGGATGGTTCCGCCTGTCGTCACTGAGTCGACCAGTCCTTAATCCATTGACTTAAAGTCAAAACCCGCAATACTCAGAGGTGCCATGGCACTTCGTCTAGACACGCAAATCATGTATTTAAAAGGAGTGGGTCCCAAACTTGGGGACCTGTTCGCGCGCAAAGGTTTAAAAACTTTGCGGGACCTTTTTGAGTTCTATCCTCGAGCCTTCGAAGATCAGCGTGCCGCGCGCAATATCGCAAGTCTTAGACCCAATGACATTGTCAGCATCAAAGCGACGGTAGTTTCAGTTCATGGTGTGAACATGGGGCGCTCTTCCAGAAAGATGTACGATGTAGTGGTGCGCGATGCCTCGGGGCAGATTCACTGCAAATACTTCCGTGTTCCTTACAAAGGTTACTTTGAACGCTTCAAACCATTTTCCGAAGTTCGCGTGGTTGGAAAAGTGACAGAATACCGCGGACGGATCGAGTTTCATCATCCGGATATTCGAGACATTGACCCTGATGAGGAAAATCAGGATGCATTAATTCCTCTGTACACCGAGATCGAAGGATTGGCGACTGCCAAAATTATGAAACTGATTCGCGCCGGTATGGCGCAAATCGAAGAATGGCCGGAGGAAACTCTGCCTAAGTGGATGCGGGAAAAATACGATCTGAAAGCGCGCAAAGATGCTTTGATCGAAATTCACAATCCAAATCCCTTAAAAGCGCAGGAATATACAGAATTCAAAAGTGCCGCCCAACGCCGTTTGATTTTCGAGGAGTTCTTTTGGTTGGAGTTGTTTCTTGCAGCCAAAAAAACCGGATTCCAAAAAGAAGCAGCGCCGTTGATCCAAAACGAAGGAAAAAAACTTTCGGCCTTGGAACAGTCACTACCGTTTCCTTTAACGGGGGCGCAGAAACGGGTTTTTGCAGAAATTAAAAGTGATCTTGAAAAAGGTCATCCGATGCATCGACTGGTTCAGGGTGATGTGGGGAGTGGGAAAACCCTGGTCAGCTTTATGGCGGCGGTCTATGCGGCTGAAAGCGGTTTTCAATCATGTTTGATGGCACCCACTGAGATCCTGGCGGAACAGCACTATAAAAACGCGCAAAAAGTTTTAGCCCCGCTGGGAATCACAGTGTCGTTGCTGGTTGGGAAAACCAAAACAGCAGAACGCAAACAAGTTCTTTTGGATCTGGCCAGCGGCGAAACTGATTTAATTATCGGCACCCATGCACTTATCGAAGAAGAAGTGCGCTTTGAAAATCTGGGATTGGCTATCATCGACGAACAACATCGCTTTGGTGTTGAACAACGTGGCATCCTTAAAAACAAAGGCAACTCGCCGCATTTTTTAATTATGACCGCGACTCCGATCCCCAGAACATTGGCGATGACCGTGTATGGCGATCTGGATGTGTCGATAATCGACGAAATGCCCCCAGGACGCAGTCCAATTCAAACCCGCGCAATTTTTGAAAACAAAAGAGCGCAGGCCTTGCAGTTCATGCTCGAGCAATTGCAAAAAGGCCGTCAGGCCTATTTTGTCTATCCGCTGGTTGAAGAGTCTGAAAAGATCGATCTGAAAAACGCCGTGGAAGAGTACGAAAAGCTTAAAGTTCAATTTCCAAAAGTCACCTTTGGTTTGCTTCATGGAAAAATGAAACCTGACGAAAAAGATGCGGTGATGAACCAATTCCGCCGCCAGGAAATTCAAGTTTTGGTTTCCACCACCGTGATCGAGGTCGGTGTCGACGTTCCCAATGCCAATATCATGATCATCGAACATGCCGAACGTTTTGGTTTGTCGCAGCTTCATCAGTTGCGCGGTCGTGTCGGTCGGGGGGAGCACAAGTCCTTTTGTATTTTGATTATGGGCTACGCGGTTTCTGAGGAAGGCAAGCAGCGCACAGAGTTCATGGAAAAAACCACCGACGGATTCAAGATTTCTGAATTCGATCTGGAAATGCGCGGCCCGGGTGAATTCATGGGGACTCGTCAGTCAGGACTTGCTGGATTTAAAATGGCCAATCTTGTACGTGACATGGAGCTTTTGCAGATGGCGCGTGAAGCGGCCTTTGAAGTGCTTAAAAAAGATCCATCTCTGGTGTGGCCGGATAATCGCCCGATGAAGCAGGAGCTTTTGCGCGAGCATGGTCCGGCAGCTTTGGCTTCCATTGCCTAATCGAAAAGCAAATATGAGTTTTTTATTCCGCGAAGTTTAGAGGCGTGATAGTGAATCACCCCTTATGCATCATGATTTACACAACGTTGACGACGGATTAAGCAATCCGCATGTGCCGCTATTTCCCTCTGTGGCAGATGATCAAAAAATACGCAAAGACTTGTTTTCTGCTTCATCAGAGCTGATCAGGAAAATTCGCAGACTTGAAAAAGATCATGCTGATTTTTTGCTTTGTGATCAAACCATGTATCAGGACTGGCATGCTCTGACTTTCCGTGAAGAGCTTCAAGAGTTGGAGGTGCTGGAGAAACGTCATCGTATTTTGACGACTTTTGAAGTTCATTTGAATCATGTGGCTGCGACCTCCAAGGTTTCCCGGCACCAGGCCTATAATATGCTGAAAGAGGAAGAGGGGCAGTATCAAGCCGGCGATGATGTCTGGAAGTTTGTCATCGACAACCTTCGCAAGAGTCGTTTCCATGCGGCAACTCTGGATTCAGGGTTGTCCTCTGAAAGTCGGAAACCGCTTGAAAGTGCTGCTGTGGATTTTGCAGAAGTCTTTTTTAAGGACGATTCCCTGTTAAGTGGACTTAAGCGCCGGGCTCGGTCGGTGTATCACTATCTGAATGATATCGATGATGGAAAGATGGTTCAGCATATGGAGGTGCCTCTGGCTGGATACCGTCTTTTCAGAGAGAGTCTGCAGATTGCCATGAAGTGTGGTGATTGGCGTCTTTTGGGGCGCGTCTGGAAAACCGCCAATCCCGCCTATCAACAAAGATATCTCCGTAACATGCCTCTGCATCTGAAAAAGTTCATGCAAAGAATCATCGCAGAAAACGAACGCGAAGAAGCCCTTGAAGACCAGCAGACTCTAGGTTCAGGGGAGCTGCGGGAGACGTATCAGAAGTTAATACGCATCTTGCATCCGGATAAACAGACGGGCGAAACTTTTGAGCGTCAGCAATGGGCTTCAGTTAAATGGCAGCGGGTTCAAGATGTGTTTGCTGAACAAAATCTGGAATCACTGAAGCGGATCGAGTTGGTCTGTCGGGCAGAGTTAGGGCAGTTGAATGACCTGACTGTGGATGAGATTCATCAAAGTACGGCTTTACTGGAGGAGGAGTTTGAAGATCTTAAGAAAAGCTTCAGCGCCTGTCGCCAGCATCCGGCCTGGAAGTTTTCAAGCCGTCGCAGTTATGAAAATCTGAAAGAGCAGGCACTGGCTGATTTGGAAAAGCGTCTTGAGCCGTTGCGCGAGGAGGTTTTGAAACTTGAGGAGGCTCTGCAAAGTTTTGCCGCAGCGAAATAGGGCTGTGTTAAAATATAATTTTTGCCGCTTGCCTTAGGAAACAATTTTACCCTATCCTTTTGTTAGAGCTGTTTGGATTTCGGCTTCTAGTACACAAGGACGTGTTCAAAATGAATAAGTGTTTCATCAGCATGATGGCTGCTTCTATTCTTATATCTTCAGCGGCATTAGCTGCTGTTCCTCAATATAAAGTTAACATGCGCGTGGGTCTTAAAGGATCTTCTCCTATTTCAATCAACACAGTGACCAAGTCTGGAAAAAAAGCTTACATCAGCGAGTTTTCTGACGACGGACAAAGCGAAACGATCGTCGAAGTGATGGCTCGCAAGTCCAAGCAAAACAGCAAAGCTGGTTTGTATATGGATGTGACTGTGACGAAGCGCGTTCGTGGGCAGAAAAAGATCTCTGAGCGCACACAGGTTTTTGCTCCCGACAATCAGGAAGCTGAGTTCGGAATGAACTCAAAAGGTCGGATGACAGGGAATCTTTCGCTAGTCGTCATGGCGCATCAACTTTAATAAATACAGTTAAGTTCTTTACACCTGAGAGTTCATCGTGATGGAATTTTTCCGCAGAGGGGGAATTTATGCAAAGATGGACTCATCTTATGGTTACGTCAGCACTTGTGGCTTCGGTTGCAAGTCCAGTCTACGCAGGGAGCTTGTTGCGTTTTAATTCAGGAACAGTAAATCCTGGAATGGAAGCTCAGGCAGTGGCATTGGTTCAAGACCAATCGGTCAGCGACTATATCGTTCAGTTTTCAAATAAAATTACTGCCAAGGATCGCGCAGCCCTTAAAGCTCGCTTTGAAGTGTTCGGCTACTTGCCGGATGATGCTTTGGTTGTGCGCGGATCGTTTGCGGATTTGAATTCTTTCCGACAAACTCACCCGGGTGTATATGCGGTTATCAAATATCATGCTCAATATAAAATCAGCAGTGATATCATGCCTGTAAGCGTATTTAATAAAGATCAATCTCAAAGTGTTTTGATTCAGCTTTTCAAAGCAGCAGACGCCAAGTCCGTTGTTTCAGCGTTGAAAAAAATGAAAGCAGAACTTCAAGTTGTTAACGGTAAGTCTATCGTTGCCTTGGTTTCTCGCGCACAAATCTACAATATCGCAAATTTGACTGGTGTTGAGCACGTGCAAAGCACGCCAGTGATCACGACAATGGATTTCCCATTGGATCAACAAATGAATATGACGACAAAAGGTGCTGGTGATTATTCCGACATCACGGGTAACGAAACTGGAACTCAAGTTATGAAATTCGATACTGCATGGAACTTGGGTTTGACCGGTCGTGGTCAAACTGTCTCCATGGCGGATACGGGTTTGGATTCTGGAGACATCAACCAAATCGCTTCTGACTTTTCTGGTGCGGTGAAATCTGGTTATGCTTTCGGTTTGTGGTCCAGAACTTGGGAAGATCCAATGGGTCACGGAACTCACGTTGCGGGTTCTATCATGTCTCGCGGTACAGCTTCTGGCGGTCGCCTAAAAGGTGGCGCATACGATGCAATGATGGTTGCAGAGGGTATGTGGTCCAAGATGCTTAATGGTTTAGGTGTTCCTTCCAAGCTTGCGGATTTGTTTGATAAAGCAAACAACGACGGTGCTCGTGTTCACTCCAACTCATGGGGCGCAGTCAAAAATTTTGGTGCTTACGATGGTATGGCCGTGCAAGTGGATGAGTGGATGTCCAACAATCCAGACATGCTAGTGATCTTCGCCGCGGGTAACAGCGGTGTGGATATGAACAAAGACGGTCGTATCGATGGTGGTTCTATCGGGACTCCGGGCACAGCGAAAAACGTTTTGACTGTGGGTGCTTCCAAAAACAGAACTAAAACCGGTGGTATCCAGGTTCCAGTCAGCAAGCTTCGTGCAGCGGCTGAAGTTTGGTCTGCAGAGCCGATTTTCTCTTCAATGATGTCGGACCGCGAAGACGGTATCGCGATGTTCTCTTCCCGTGGTCCAACTTTGGATGGCCGTGTGAAGCCTGAAATCGTGGCTCCAGGTACAAACATCCTTTCCAACCGCTCTCACATCAAAGATGCATCTCCTCTATGGGGCGCTTACAATGATGATTATGCTTGGTCCGGTGGTACGTCCATGGCAACTCCGCTAACAGCGGGTGCAGTGGCAATCGCTCGTCAGATGTTGGTTGAAAAATGGGGCGTGCAAAATCCATCAGCAGCTGTGATGAAAGCAATGATCATGCACTCTGCGGATGATATGTATCCAGGTCAGTTCGGTGAAGTGGGCGCTGCAAAAGGCCAAGAGATCCTGACTCGCAGACCGAACTCTGATGAAGGTTATGGTCGTGTGAACATGGATAACATGGTTCAAATGATGAAAAACACTTTCGTTGTTGATGACCGTGATGGTTTGGCGACAAATCAAACTGAAGAGTACGCTTTCAAACTGGCTGGTTCTGGCAAGCTGTATGCGAACTTGGTTTGGACAGATGCAGCTGGTTCCGCAAATGCTTCCAAGGCATTGGTAAATGACTTGGACTTGGTTTTGACGGGTCCAAATGGAGCAGTTTCCATGAATGATCACATCAACAATGCTGAGATGATCGAAATGACTTTGCCTGCCGGCGACTACAAGCTGACGGTTAAAGGTGCAAACGTTCCTGCCGGTAAAAACGGTGGTCGTCAGCCTTATGCTCTTGTTTTCAGCGTGAAGTAGTTCTGATTAAGCTTTGATCAATATTTGATTAAATAGCTGAAATTATTGAGTAAAAGCCCCATCTTTGATGGGGCTTTTTTCGTTTAAAATCCTTGGAAAACTTTTCCAATGCGCCGCTCAGATTTGATAACTCGTGTCAAATTTGATAGAACTACCACGGTTATAAGTGGCTATAAGTGGAGGTTTCCTGATGCTCACGTTCAATATCGGCGATAATGCAGTTTATCCTGGCTACGGCGTAGTTAAAGTGGTCGCGATCGAGACGAAAGAGATGCTTGGAACTAAAATCTCGTTCTACAACATGCAGTTGGTAGATACGGGTCTTAAAATCATGATCCCAACTACAAATGTTAAATCAGCGGGTCTTCGTCCCATCATCTCCAAGGATGAAGCTGCTCGTGTTGTAGGCATTTTGAAGGAAAAAGACGTTAAAATCGACAATCAAACATGGAATCGCCGTTACCGCGAATACATGGAAAAGATCAAAACTGGTTCAGTGTTCGAAATCGCTGAAGTTTTGCGCGATTTGTTCCTTTTGAAAGCGGATAAAGAGCTTTCTTTCGGTGAGCGCAAGATGCTTGATGCTGCACGTTCTTTGCTTTTGAAAGAGCTTACATTGGCGACATCTGAAGCTGAGCTTTTCAATGAAGAAGAAGTGAAAGCGATCTTCGGTATCACTGGTTAATTCTGGACGATTCTAAAAATTCATATTAGGTTTAAGGCTCGGAATTTCCGGGCCTTTTTTCATTTTTGGAGCCGATTCATGTCCTCACAGATTTCCAATCCTGTTCGCGTTCGTTTTGCACCTTCTCCAACGGGTTACCTGCACGTTGGTGGTGCGAGAACGGCCTTGTACAATTATCTATTCGCCAAGAAAAACGGCGGTGAATTCATTCTGCGTATTGAAGACACGGACGAGGCTCGTTCCACTCAGGAATCTTTGCGTGGCGTGGTCGACGATTTGGTTTGGTTGAATCTTTTGTGGGCAGAGGGCGTAGACCCGGTGACTTTGAAAGATCAGGGTCCCAACGGTCCTTACAAACAAAGCGAGCGCATGCACATCTACAAGCAAATTGCAGAGCAACTTCTGGCTGAGGGCAAAGCTTATTACTGCTTCCTGACGGATGCGGAAATCGAAACTCAACGTGAAGCGCAGATGAAAGCAGGCGGGCAGCCGCATATTCAGTCTCCTTATGCGGATTGGACATTGGATCAAGCCAAAGCCAAAATGGCTGAAGGTGGAGCTGCTCCGGTGGTTCGCTTTAAAACCAAACATCTAAAAAAAGATTATATCTTTAACGACATCGTTCGCGGTGAAGTGAAGTTCCCATCTGACATGGTTGGCGACTTCGTTCTTCTGCGTGGTGGTGGTATGCCGGTTTATAATTTCTGCTGCGTGGTGGATGATCATTTGATGAAAATGTCCCATGTCTTCCGTGCGGAAGAGCATCTGCCAAACACTCTTCGTCAGTTGATGATTTACGAAGCGATGGGTTGGAAGGCACCTCAATTTGGCCATATGGCTTTGATTCTGGATGAAGATCGTCAAAAGCTTTCCAAGCGTAAAGGCGCGGTGGCTTGTGGTCAGTTGAAAGACGAAGGCTATTTGGCATCTGCAGTTTTGAACTTCATCGCACTTTTAGGTTGGTCACATCCGGAAGGCAAAGAAATCATGTCGGTTGATGATATGGTTTCGGCGTTTGATATTTCTCGTTTGAATCAATCAGGCGCGATCTTTGACCGCGTGAAATTCAAATGGATGAATGCGCAGCACTTGCGTGCTCTGCCAAATGCAGAGTTGTGGAAAGCGATTCAGCCGTTCCTGGCTCGCGAGAAAATGGAACTTCCATCTGACCCTGTTTGGCAGGACAAGTCTTTGAATCTGTTTAAGCCGTATATGGAAGTTTTGGCCGATGCGATCACTCTGTATCGTCCGTTGAACGACAACTCGTATGTGATTCAGCCAGACGCTGAAGAAGTGATGAAACTTGAAACGACGAAAGCCGTGCTGACTGCATGGAAAGAACTGGTTCAAGCCCACGGCACTGAATACATGAGCGAAGAAGAGTTCCTGAAAATTCAGGACGAAGTAAAAAACAAAACGGGTGCTAAAGGTAAAAATCTGTTCCAACCAATTCGCGTGGCGGTCATCGGTCAACCGCACGGGGCAGAACTAAAAATCCTGGTGCCACTAATGAAAAAGCAATCCCTGGTAGCCCGTGCTGAAAAAGCCCTGGCAACTTTAGCTTAAACCCTAAAGGTACGGCCTTACCTTCAGAGGTACGGCCTTACCTGATGAAGTAAGTCCGTACCTTTGAGGAAATTATGTCATTGAAGATTTATAATTCACAATCAAGACAAGCCGAAGAGTTTGTTCCTTATGATCCGAAGCACGTAAAGATGTACGTGTGTGGACCGACGGTTTACAACTTTCTGCACGTGGGTAACTTCCGTGGACCGGTAGTGTTTAATATGGTTCGTAATTGGTTGGAGTACTTGGGTTACAAAGTAACCTATGCTCTGAACTTTACGGACGTGGATGACAAAATCATCAACAAAGCCAATGAGCTGGGTATGCAGCCTGGTGAAGTTTCTGAAAAGTATATCGCTGAATACAAAAAAGATTTTGCGAGCCTGGGTCTTCGTGCCCATGACATGAATCCCAAGGTGACAGAACACATGGAAGACATTCTTTCCATGGTGGGCACACTGATCGACAAAAAAGTGGCCTACGAAGCGCAAGGTGATGTGCTTTACTCTATCGAAACCTTCAAAGACTATGGCAAACTTTCGGGTCGTCATACAGATGAACTTCTGGCGGGTGCCCGTGTGGAAGTAGACGAGAAAAAACGATCACCGATGGACTTCGCACTTTGGAAGGCTGCAAAATCAGGAGAAATCTCCTGGCCGTCTCCGTGGGGGCCGGGGCGTCCTGGTTGGCACATTGAGTGCTCGGCGATGATCAAGAATATCTTCGGTGATCAGATCGACATTCATGGTGGCGGTATGGATTTGATCTTCCCGCACCACGAAAATGAGATCGCGCAATCTGAAGGCTGCACGGGCAAGCACTTCGTAAAATACTGGATGCACAATAATATGCTGAACTTTGGTGGTCAGAAGATGTCAAAATCTTTGGGCAACATCGTTTCCCTGCGTGATTTCGTGGCGATGTACAACGCTGAGATCTACAAGTGGATGATTCAATCTGTGCACTATCGCACGATGAGTGAATTCGGTGATGCAGCGGTGGAACGTGCTATTTCGGGATTGGCTCGCGTGTATTCGTCAATGGCCATGGCAGAAAGCTATCTGACGCCCGAAGTGACAGCAGTGGATACGGGCTTTGTGAAAATCACCGACGAAGCTTGGAAAAAAGTAGAGTCGGCGATGAATGATGACTTTGGAACGCCTGAAGTATTTGCGGCGATGTTCGAAGTGGTTCGCCAGTTCAACAGCCAAGTTCGTCGCGGTATGAAGGCAAACCCTGCGATTCAAGGCAAAGCCTTGGCGTTCAGTCAGTTTATCAAAAAAATGGGTTCGATGCTGGCGATGTTCCAAGAGCCGGCTCATGATTTCCTGATTAAGCTGGATGACATGCTTTTGGATAAAGCGGGTATCAAACGTGCTGATGTGGATGCGGTTGTAGCTGAGCGCGGACAAGCGCGCGCGAATAAAGACTTTGCCAAGTCCGATGAAATTCGTAACAAGCTTGTGGCGATGAACATTTCTGTGAGCGATACGCCAGAAGGTTCTTTCTGGGAAGTCACTAAGTAGAAAGTCGAGCATACACATTTCACATAAACGCGCGCAGCCACATTTGTGCGGAAATCACGGCGTTGTTAAACATTACATAACTCAATGCAGAACCGATGTCGGTTCTGCAGAGCAGCGCCAACAGTAGGCGCAGTAGGTGGAAGCAGCAGGTGGAGGCGGTGGAGCGAGCACCTTCGAGAGCCAGGTTGCTAGGAGTTTTTTCTTTCGATCACTGTCGGAGTTGCTGATAGTATTCTCAAAATCACCTTTATACGTTCGACGATGAAGACGATGCCGAGGCTGCTCCACATCAGAATGACTCCGTCAAAAGGAGCGCGGAAGCGGCTTTCGGATTTGAAAATGTAAACGGTGAAAAAGATCGTCAGCATAAGTAAGGCGCTGACCTCGACGTAGTTGTTGCGACGGCGGGCATAGGCCAGTCCGCCCAGCAATGCCAAAGGCAACAATCCCCATTCAAATACTGGTGCCCAGATGTCGTACATGAATCCAACCTTGGATCCCGAGATGGGCCAGGTGCTGTTGCCGTAAAATAGATAATTAATAAAACGCAGACTCTCGATCATCACCCAAGGATTGGCGCGAACGCATTCGGCACCGGCCTTCCAGAAGTAGGCTTGATCTGTGAAGGGACGATCCCATTTTTTGAAAGCGGTTTCATTTAAAGTGACGAACAGAGGAGACATCCAGGAAGAACCCGAGGAGTCCGCGTTGTTCTTCCAAGGGCATTTTCCCTCGACGAAATTCAAAGCCCCTGCTGTCGGTCCCCATTGTAGTTGGTTGTAAGCGATTTTGGTAAACGTCAGATGAGGAGTCATGACCAGAAGACAACCCAGTGCCATCATCGAAACTTTTAAAACGGCATTTTTAAATTGCGCACGTTCGCGATACAAGAGCCACAAGCTGAATGCTGGAATGAAGAATGCATGGTTGCCTTTGAAATAGAATGACACCATCAGAAGAATTCCCACGATGAAGTAGTCCCGCAAGCGATTGGATTCCAGGGATTTCATAATCCACCACAGAGTTGCCATAATCAAAAAACTGTAAGGGGACTCGGCCATGTAGCGTGCCGTGAATCCGATTTGCGGGACATCCAAAGCAACAAATAGCAATGTCAGGAAGGCCGCGGCCTTACCAAAATTTTTCAACACCAATAGATAAGCCAGCAACGCTGTTCCCATGGAAACAAAGATGCTGACCCATTTGTGCAATTCCCAATCTCCAGCAAGTCTTAACAGAAGGCCATAGACCGTGTATCCAATGGGTTGGAAGGTTTGGCCCGCATCGAAGGATCCGCGAAGCATTTGAATCCCGCGATGGAAGTAGGCTGCCATGTCCGAGAATAAAAACATTTCAGGTGGCATGGCGATTTGCGTGGTCCAAAAGCGCAGAAGAAATGCCACGACGAATACACTGATCACCGGGATCTTCCAACGATCGCCATCAACGGGAAGCTTTGCCCATAACATTCCGGCCAAGGCCAGACAAAGGATAACCATACCGATGATCAATTGAGGCGCACTCCAGTCTTTATCCAAATAGAAACCAAAGCTTCCACCAAAGGAGTCTCCGGTTAAATTCCAGGTTGTGGTTTTGCCCAGAACATTCGTGCTTGAATAAAGTGGAAGACCGCGCTCGTTATTGCACCGGATATCGGGTGAGGTTGGGAGTTTCCAATTAACACTGTCAGTGGAGAGGCTGTTGATGCAGCTTAATGTTCGAAGGCGAAGGTGTTTTAGGTTTAAAAAATTGGGCAGGTAAGAAGCGCTTGTTGTGAATTTTATCCAGAAGAGTCCGTCTTCGTCTGGATTGTAGTCTTTCATAATTAGCGAGGTCGGAGCGTTGTACTCGGTTTCCAGATTGGGACGTACAACTTCAATGTTTTCCATTTTCGGTGTCAGCAATTGAAACCAGTTGAGGCATAGAATTCCAATAAATAGACTGAACCAAAACAGGCGCGTTCTCGCAATTTCCATGTCCTTGCATTTATTCAATGTCATGAATGGCTGCAAGTTACTAACCAGTCATATTCGAATGGGTTCATCATGTTGGAGGCAGTCCTCAGGATCGGCCCCTGTCGGGACGGAGAGTGCAACATAATGACTTATTATCGGGGCTTTTCTAAGCAAGGCGCCTATGCAGCGGCACGCACCTTTTTCGTGGAGAAGGGATTGTTATATCCGTCCTAACAATCAACAGTGGCACCTATTAAAGAGAAAACCGTCGACGAAGACCGAGTTTATAAAATGGAAGGTCTGCACGGACCATGGATTCCAGATCGCATCGATTACCTCCACGATTATCGTTACCCATTTTTGTGCCTAAGAGTCGAGGAAACATCCTCCCACTAAACTGTGTTTCAAATTCCATGACTAAAAAAGGAACACGCAAGCGTGTGCCTATTACGTTTGACCTTTTCCTAAACAGTAGTACAACTAGCCCATGTCAAAAGGCAAAAGTACTGCGAAATACTCTGAGGTCGCAGAGTTTCTAACAACGATCTTTAATGCCCGTCGTGAAAAAAACGCGAAGTATTCACTACGAGCCTTTTCCCGGGATCTAAAAACTTCACCTGGTCGGGTGTCGTCGATTCTTTCTGGTCATGACCTTCCTGGTAAAATTTTGAGAAAGCGAATCATCACTACTTTGAGGCTGTCGGCAGAAATGGCGGAACGCCTTGAGTTTCTGATTGGCAAATGTCTACACGAGCGCAAAGACGAACGCGCTCCTCATCAGCTTTCGGAAGAGAAATACACTTTCCTGCCTCATTGGCATCACTTCGCTATCTTGAATCTGATGGAAACTGTTTCCTTTAAAAATAGCTCGGTATGGATCGCGGAACGTCTGGGCCTGTCGGAATCGGCGGTTGATGAATCATTGAAATGTCTGAAGGAAGTTGGATTGGTTGAGGAACGTGATGGGAAGCTTTGCTCCACCCATAAACATCTAACGTCCACTCATGATGTTCCGTCTTCAGCACTAAGGAATTTTCAGCGTCAGTTTTTGAATAAGTCACTACAGTCTTTGGATTCAGATTCTGTTGAGCTGCGTGATATTACATCGATTATTGTTCCGACAAATCCTCGTCAACTTTATAAGGCCAAACTTCTGGCAAGACAGTTCCGTCGTGATATCAGCCAGCTCCTTGAAGAAGGCGAAAAAACTGAAGTCTACAATGTGTGTGTGCAAATCGTACCGGCAACCCGTATCTCAGGAACTATCTAGGGAATTTTTATGAAGTATATCCTATTTTCGATTGGCATAATGATTTCAACGCTGGTCAGCGCGAGCTCGACAGAATTTGGTAATGGCGGCAATGCCATGGTTTGTCCAAACAGAACCATCGCAATGTATGACGTGTTTGAAGCGGAAGCCCGATACTCCATGAAGCCGGTATTTCCACAGCAACGTGAAGCAAGGGACTGTACGTCGCCAATGAATGGGCAATCTGATTTTTGCCCTACAGCAGGTACAGCCACAGCTAAAACTATAGTCAGCCGTTTAAAAAGTATTGATCCTAAAGTTGAAGGGTTGTTGCAGGCATTTATCGATAGTTTTTGGAAAGAGGCTACTTTGACTTACAACGATATTTTGACAGTCAATGATACAGGCTTGGGATTGATTGCTCGAAATTGCGCACTTAAGCAATTGGCAATTCAGCATGAGCCTTTGTTTGAGGAGGACAGCAGATACTTTATTTCCCGTTTGATGTGGGAGAATATGTGGCCCGAGGATAGAGCGGCGTTGATTGTCCACGAAGTGCTTTACCGGTTGGCTTTGCAGTTAAATCCGGACACGAACTCCTCTGAAAAAATCCGTTATTTTAATGCCTTGTTGCTTTCTGATAAAATCAGCAAACTATCTGCCGAAAAGTACGAGGATGTAAAAAGAAAAGTGTTCCTGCCTATTCGGAAGCCTTACTCCAAATAAAAAGACCTCTGAGATCATCAGAGGTCTTTCACGTTTGAATTTACAATTTTTTACGGAGCCAACGGCGGCGGATTTTTTCTTAGCTCCTCCATGCTAGCACCCAAGAATGTGTTCGGGACTATCAAAGCTGATGTTTTCCAGTTCGGTGTCGCCAGCAGGAACCGGCTATTGCCCATGCCTGGAGCATAAGGCCAGCTGCCATGACCGGCGCCATTTCCTGGCCAGTAGTCTCCACCCACGTCGACCACATATTTCGCCACAGCCCGGTCATCGGGTTTGTTTGGATCTATGACAACCAGTCGGAAATCAACAGCTATGAAAGTAGCTCTGACATCTTGAGGGTTGATGGCAAGATTCTTTCCATAGCCGTGATAGAACTTGGGATAAACCGGGCGCAGTAGATTGCCGGCATTGCCAGACGGCGAGGCGATATCAAATGGATATTGCCAGGTTTCCGTGTACGGAGCGGCAGCGTAGTCCATGCGGACCCATTTGCGAGACGCTTCTGACAGGAAATACATTCGTAATCCTGAAATTTCCACTCGGGTATTCACGGCCTTGTTTCCTTGGGCTTCCTGAAGAACAAACCAGGAGATTGCATCGTACAACCACGTTGGCTTGTTATAAGGAAACCAGCTTGGAATAGCATCACCACGTGGTGCGACCATTGTGACTTTTGGCCCATACTGCCACTCATAAACCGGATTGATTGGAATCGCTTCACTTGCCGTCGTCATATCAGAGAATAATTTATCCAAAGTGATATAGCCAGCAGGTGACGGTGAAGGCGACGGCGATACAGTCGGAGTTGGAGAAGGTGACACAGTCGGAGTCGGGGAAGGTGTTGGCGTCGGTGTTGGAGTTGTCTTTACCGCTTCAAGTTTAAATTTCTGTGCGCAATTGGAAACTCTTCTGGTTTGAACAATCTCTGTGCCACTGTTAGCACTTTGACTGGCTAAGCTGACATACTTTCGGCTGTTGATGTTTTGCATAAGATAAAGTCCATCAGAACTCCGCGTGATATTGAAGATCTGGCTATTGGCTCCGCTAAAGTTTACTTGCACAATTTTTTCGCCCTCAGCAGACGAGCTGCCGTATACGGCTAAAACTTTGGAACTGACCTTGGCAGAAAGGACAAAGCCTTTTCTGTTGGATCCAAAAGTAAAAATCTGCGCGTTGCCGGCATTGTCTTTTGGAGCCAGAATAACAGGAGCATTTCGCGACGTACTGCCGTTAGCAATGGCAAGTACGTTGGTACCCGAGCCGCAGGAAGTGATGATTCGATAATCTGTTCCTGCAACCTGGGATAAACCCACGCTCGGAAAAAAAATCAAAAGACTTATGGAAAGAGTTCTCGATCTGTTAAGCCAACGCCGTGCTGATGTAAACCATTTCGAATGCGACAAGTGTCCCCCCTTAAAAGTCCGTCCAAGGATTGGTGCTCGGATTAATATTAGAAGACGTCGGATTTTTTGGAAATCGACTTAAAGAGTCTTGCTGTTGTGAAAGCAGACTCAACTTGATTTAAAAGACCAGAGAGATGTCAGAACCAACTACTCCCGTTTGAAGTAACATTTCAAAGTCAATTTCTGGAACAGAAAGTTCTGGTTGTACCATTTTGGATCAGAGTTCCCTAAGTGTTTCCGAATTCATGCTCGCAGGCGGTTAGTTCGATTCTTTCCTCGTCCCCTTATTCCAAAATCAATTCGTGGGATTTATCCTTTTCGATTTCGGCTGGGTCCATGAGTTGTGGGCGGTGTTTTCCCATTACAAATAATTCAATTTGATCTGCATAAAAGGGCGAGAGCATGTGGCCGGAAATCCCAATCGGGTTAACGCCCCAGCTGTGCTTTACGTTTGCGAAATCAATCACTCGGCGAGTAGAGGCTCCGGCGGTGACTTTGAAGTCGCCACCCAAGGCGCGGGCCTTGTTGTTGGTGATTTCATTGTAAGCGCCGCCAATAGGGAATGGACCCAAATTGAAAATGGCACTTAAAGGTTTTTCGCGTCCTAGAGGGTGAATGTACTCAATCGTATGAAGCTTGCCCCACATCGGTGGCTCGGACCATTTCGCAAAAGTGTTGCGCAGGCCTTGTGTGAAGACCTGTTCCGGCTTGACCAGCTCCCACCATGGGGAGATTGGGTTTTGAGTCACACGTTCAAAAAACATCCAGGAGTGGGGCGTGCCAAGATAAGCTTCGCGCTGGTCTTCCAAGGGAGCCAGCATAAGCAGCAGACTCTCATTCACCCAAGTGTAGTAAAGACTGGCTTCCTGTGAGTTGGCGTCAGAATGCAGGTTCCAGTTTTTTAGTCTTTCAATCCAAGGAGCAAACCTGTTTTGTTCCTCCGCAGTCAACTTTAGAAAGCCCGACATTTTTTCGATCAAAGTTCTATTGGCCAGATTCAGGTTTTTCACCTGCAATGCGCGCATTTCCTCGCTGGTCCATTTTTCCTTTTGGGCCAGTTCAGTGAGCAGGGTGTTTTGACGGTCGGCGCTTTGCCAGTCGCCGCGAATTTCTGAATCGATATTTGCCGGGCGTGTGTTGGCAGTGACGATCACTCCGGATGCTGGATTCACGGTATGCGGTTTTTCCTCCCAGGAAAGCACGCGCTTGAATTCGTCATTGAGGCTGGTACCATCCAAAATCAATTCTGAGTTGGGATTTCCTTTCACGGCGACTTCGCCGAACATCCACCACGCAATGTTTTCGGCATCTGCGTACATGACATTCAAACCGGGAGCTGTTCCGGGTTTGAGCGCATTTTCAAACGTCTTCATGTCCTTGGCTTCGCCCATGATATAAAGAGCCTGCAAAGGGTCGTTGTTCACGTTGTGAAAAGCCCACTTCAAAGAAATATCTGAATCAATCACATGATTCATCAGCGGACCGTGAGGAGTTTCGATGATCTCAACTGTCAGTGCTTCCTGCTTTTTGACTTTAATGACTTCAGTGCGAGTTGCATATTCTTGCGGCTTGTGATTATAAATCAAAGTCTTGTTCGTGCGATCTATGCTTTCACGGTAAAGATCCATGTCATCGGTTTGCGACATGGTGAATCCCCAGGCGTGCTGAGGTGTGTGTCCTAAAATCGCAAATGGCACCAGTGGCAGGTAGTGGCCGTAAATTTCAAAATCCGGCGTATGAATATGGGCCTCGAACCAAACCGATGGATGAGAGAAGGCGATATGTGGATCGTTGGCGAAAATACTTTTGCCGCCGGCTGAACGTTGCGGGGCCAAGAGCCACGCATTACTGCTGTCAAAAAGAGTGGCGAAGGAGGCGTTGTCGGCGACTTCCCAAAGGGGACTCAAGTCGATATCGCCGGCAAGTCGTAACGGAGTTTTTAGTTGATCGTTGCGAAGCTCCTGAAACTGTTTATGCGGAAGTTTTTTCGCGAGTGCCGTCATCATGGGATCTGTTTTAAGTGCAATACCAAAGCTATAGGCGATTTGTCCGGTCATAACGTAAGCGTCAATCGGCGTGAACGGACGGATCGTGCGAATTTCCAGAATCGCAAGGTCATAAGGGATCGGGCGGGTTGAGGCATATTGATTGGCCCCATCGCAGAAGGCTTCCATCAGCTTCCACATTTCCGGATCCAGGGTGCCGTCTTTGCGTTTTTTCTCGATCACGCTGGCAGCAGTTTGTTTAAGTCCAAGGCTGCGATATAGCAGGTCGGATTTTAGCGTTTTTTCGCCAACAACTTCAGAAAGTTCACCCTGGGTTTGTCTGCGTCCCATTTCCATTTGAAATAGACGCTCGCTGGCCATCACATATCCCAATGCTTTAAAGGCATCAGTTTTGTTCTTAGCGAAAATATGAGGGATGCCAAAGGAGTCGCGCTGAACTTTTACCGGAGCTGAGAGATTTTCAAGATCGATTTTTCCATCTAGGGGTGCCAATGACTGACGCATATAAATGTAAGTGCCAGATAGAATTAAAAGCAGAACCAGAACCAGGTAACGCAGGGATTTTTTCAGCAGTTTCATAGGCTCCCACTGTCACAAAGACCAGAAGCTGAGGCAAGTCACAAGATGTCACTATGCAATGCGATTTCATGCAAGCGGACTAGGAAATCGTACACGGCTTGTGCTACGATCAGAGGGATGGCCAAAACCTATAAAAAGAACTTTCAATTGGTGTCTGAGTTTAAACCTTCTGGGGATCAGCCAAAAGCGATCGAGCAGATGGTTCAAAACATTGGCGCGGGACTAAAACATCAAACTCTGCTGGGTGTGACCGGTTCGGGTAAGACCTTCAGTATGGCGCACACGATTGCTCAGATCAATCAACCGGCATTGGTGCTAGCGCCAAATAAAACCCTGGCGGCGCAGTTGTATTCCGAGTTCAAGGAACTTTTTCCGAACAATGCCGTAGAGTATTTCGTCAGTTATTACGACTACTATCAGCCGGAAGCTTATATTCCGTCGACGGATACTTATATCGAGAAGGACTCGGCCATCAATGAACAGATTGATCGCATGCGCCACTCCGCCACGCGTTCCTTGTTTGATCGTCGTGACGTGATCATCGTCAGTTCCGTTTCCTGTATTTACGGTTTGGGATCGCCAGAGGCCTACGAAGGCATGATGATTCAGATTGTTTCGAATACAGAGATGAAGCGGGATCATCTTTTACGTGAACTAATACGTGTACAATATCAACGCAACAACGTGGATTTTTCGCGCGGGACCGTGCGCGTGCGCGGGGATAATGTTGAAATCTTTCCTCCTTACGAGGAAGACCGTGCCGTGCGTGTGGAGTTTTTCGGGGACTTCGTCGAGCGTCTGTCATGGATTGATCCATTGACGGGGCAAGTTCTGGAAGAGATCGATCAAATCGGGATCTATCCCGGAAGCCACTATGCCACGGGTGATGACAATTTAAAGCGCGCGATTAAAACTATTCAGGATGAGTTGCGCGATCATTTGCAGCTTCTAAATAAGAATCTGAAATTTCTGGAAGCACAACGTCTGGAGCAACGTACTTACTACGACATCGAAATGATGGAGCAGATGGGATTCTGTCAGGGGATCGAAAACTATTCGCGCCATTTGACGGGACGTGGACCGGGTGAGCCGCCTCCGACGTTACTTGAGTACTTCCCCAAAGACTTTATCACTTTCATCGACGAGTCCCACGTCACCGTCCCACAAATCGGGGGGATGTATCGTGGGGACCGCGCGCGTAAGTCGACTCTCGTTGAGCACGGCTTCCGTATGCCATCAGCCCTGGATAACCGTCCTCTGAATTTTCAGGAATTTGAAAAAATGATGGATAAGGTTGTTTATGTGTCAGCGACTCCGGGCAACTACGAGTTTGAAAAATCAGAAGGCATCATTGTCGAGCAGATCATTCGTCCTACGGGGTTGATTGATCCGGTCGTTGAAGTGCGCCCGGTAAAACACCAGGTGGATGATTTACTAAAGGAAATCCGTGAGCGCATTAAGCTTAAAGAGCGCGTCCTGATTACGACGCTGACCAAGCGTTCTGCTGAAGATTTAACCGAATACTATGAAAATCTGGGTATCAAAATCAAGTACCTGCATAGTGATATCGACACGATCGAAAGATCCGAGATTTTGCGTGACCTGCGTCTGGGCGTGTTTGATGTGTTGGTGGGAATCAACTTGCTGCGAGAAGGCTTGGACATTC
Organism: Bdellovibrio sp. HCB288; assembly: GCF_047305935.1. GTDB lineage: Bacteria > Bdellovibrionota > Bdellovibrionia > Bdellovibrionales > Bdellovibrionaceae > Bdellovibrio. The sequence goes on along the minus strand of NZ_CP178619.1, from coordinate 3,554,170 downwards.
CTGAAGTCAGTCTTGTGGGCATTACGGACGCCGACAAAGAGGGCTTCCTGCGTTCTGAAAGATCCTTGATCCAAACGATTGGTCGTGCGGCCCGTAATCTTAACGGTCGCGTGATCTTGTATGGTGATACGATCACTGAAAGTATGCGCAAAGCCATCGGCGAAACGGAACGTCGTCGTCGTATTCAGCAGGAACACAACGAAGCCAATGGGATTACGCCGCAAAGTATTCGCAAGAAAATCCGTGACGGCCTGGGTGAAGCCTTCGATGGTTCAGTCGGTGGAGCTCCGCTGAAAGGGGAGAATCGTCAACAGGCGATCATGAACAAGTTTGCTCATGAGCCTGATAAACTGACGCAAGAAATTGATAAACTGCGTGCGAAAATGCGTGAGCTATCCAAGAAGTTGGACTTCGAAGAAGCTGCGAAAGTGCGCGACGAAATCAAGCGTCTGCAAATTCTGGAATTGAATTTGCGCAGTGGCGAGGTGGAGTCCGAAAGTGCTGAGGTGAATAAGAATGGCCTCAAGTAAATTCGACGAAATCCGCGAACGGGTGCGCGAATTCCCTACGCAAAGTGGGGTGTACCTGATGAAGGGACCCGGCGATAAGATCATTTATGTCGGCAAAGCGAAAAGTCTGCGCAATCGAGTGCGCAGCTATTTTACTGACAGCAAGGATCACTCGCCGAAAACGCGCCTACTGGTTTCCAACATTCTGGAAGTCGAATACATTCTAACTAAAACCGAGGTCGAAGCCTTTCTGCTGGAAGCCTCGCTGATTAAAAAACATCGTCCCAAGTACAATATTCGCCTGCGTGATGATAAGGCTTATCCATATATCCGCTTTAGCTGGTCCGAAGAATTTCCGCGCTTGTACTTGGCCCGCAAAGTAAAAAAGGACGGATCGCTTTATTTTGGTCCATATACGTCGGGCTTGGCGGTACAGGGGACCATTCGTTTTTTGAATCGCACTTTTAAAATCCGTGACTGTAACGACGCGATGTTTGCGACTCGCAAACGTCCTTGCATGACCTATCAAATCGGTCGTTGCACGGCACCTTGTGTGGATTACATCACTCAAGAGGATTATAAAAGTGAGGTTGAAGGAGCGAAGCTTTTCCTGAAAGGCCAGAACAAGAAGGTCATCAAATCCCTAAAAGAAAAAATGATGGGAGCTGCCGACGAAGAAAAGTTCGAAGTGGCAGCGCGCTTGCGGGACTCGATTGAAGCCATCAAGGCTATTCTGGAAAAACAGTCCGTCATCAACGACACCTCTGAAAAAGATCAAGATGCGGTTGGTTACTTTGGCGACGAGCGCGGTTGTTTGATTGAAACCGTCCACGTTCGTGCCGGTCGGGTTATTGGTACGCGTCCTCACTTCCTGCCGCATTTCGATCCGAATGATGCCGTTGAAGATCCACGCGAATGGATGGTGGATTTCCTGAATCAATATTACGAAGACAACTTTATTCCAGATGATGTCTTATTGCCGCTGGATATCGGTAGCGACCTGAATAAGTTGATGGAAGCCGTGTTGCAAGAGCGATCTGGAACCAAGTCTTCCGTGCGTTTTGCGACGGACGAGCGGGGCCGTAACCTGGTGGATATGGCCAATGAAAATGCCAAGGCGCACTTCCTGAAGTATGTTTCCAAATCCGAAGAAAAACTTCGCGGGCTTCAAGAGATCAAAGAAAAATTCAATCTTTCAGAACTGCCTCGTCGTATCGAGTGTTATGACATTTCGACCTTTCAAGGGGCAGAAACCGTGGCATCACAGGTTGTTTTCGAGGAAGGTGTTCCAGCCAAGGATCACTACCGTCGTTATAAGATCAGAACAGTTCAAGGGATCAACGATTTCGCCTCGATGTATGAGGTTTTAAGTCGCCGCTTTAAACACACGGAATACGAAGATCCGCAGTTGATTGTCATTGACGGTGGTAAAGGGCAGCTTTCCCAGGCGATGCGGATTTTATCTGAAATTGGTCGCGAGGACATCCCGGTGGTGGGTTTGGCGAAAGCCCGTACCGAAAGTGATTTTCAAAAGCAGGAAGTGGAGTCCACGGACGAAAGATTCTTCCTGCCGGGACGTCAAAATCCAGTGATTTTCAAAACCAACTCCGAAGCGCAGCATATTTTGGTGGGAATCCGTGATGAGGCCCATCGTTTTGCCATCACTTATCACCGTAAACTGCGTGAAGGGACCTCTTTAGAGAGCGAACTTGATTACGTTGTGGGTCTTGGCGAAAAAAGAAAGAAAACTCTTTTGACTCAGTTTAACTCTATTGATGAAATCAGAATGGCTGACCCTAGTGAAATTGCGAAACTTAAGAGTTTCAACCGCGTCCTTGCGGAACGAATCATTTTGCAATTGAACGAGTCGGAAGAAGAAGAAGTCGAAGCCGAGTAATTTCGTTATCGAATAGAGAGTGCATGAAGAATCACGCCATCTTAGTGGGAATCGGTATTTTTTTAAGCCGTATCGCAGGTCTGGTCCGCGAACGTGTGTTTGCCCATTATTTTGGTAATTCTGCGGCGGGTGATGCCTTTAAAGCCGCACTTAAAATTCCTAATTTTCTGCAGAATCTTTTTGGTGAAGGTGTTCTTTCTGCCAGCTTTATTCCCGTATACGCGCAACTATTGGCAAAAAAGCATGATGAAGAGGCGGCGAAGGTAGCTTCAGTTATCGGTAGCCTCATGTTCCTGATGACTTCGTTTTTGGTGATCGCGGGTGTTTTTGCAACACCGATGTTGATTGATTTGATTGCCCCGGGGTTTGAAGGGGAAAAACGTCAGTTGACGATTCACATCGTACAGATTCTTTTCCCAGGGACAGGCTTTTTGGTGATGTCCGCGTGGTGTTTGGGGATTTTGAATTCCCATAAAAAGTTTTTCCTTTCTTACATCGCGCCGGTTATTTGGAATTTGACGATCATTGCCACACTTATTTTGTGGGGCGAAAAGCAGGCGCAGTTTGATCTGGCAATAACTGTGGCTTGGGGTTTGGTTGTGGGAAGCTTCCTGCAATTTTTCGTGCAATTGCCGTCGGCATTGCGTTTAGGAAAAAAGATCTGGCCGTCGGTGGATATGAAAATCTCCAGTGTCACGACTGTGATGCGAAACTTCGTGCCGGTCGTAGTGTCCCGCGGAGTGGTGCAGGTCAGTGCTTATATTGACAGCATGCTGGCCAGCTTGCTTCCGACGGGTGCAGTTTCTTCATTGGCTTATGCGCAGACACTTTACCTTTTGCCTGTTAGTTTATTCGGGATGAGTGTCTCTGCAGCTGAACTTCCTTCAATGTCCCAAGCCGTCGGTACGGACGAAGAAATTCGTAATTATTTACAGGGCCGTCTGAACCGTGGCTTGCAACAGATCGCCTTCTTTGTGATCCCCAGTGTGGTGGCCTTCTTATTGTTGGGTGATTTGATCGTCGGCGCCGTTTTTCAAACTGGTGAATTCGATGCGCATAACACTCAAACAGTATGGATGGTTTTGATTGGTTCCACTGTGGGTTTGTTGGCATCAACATTGGGGCGTCTGTATTCTTCGACGTTTTACTCTTTAAAAGACACGCGTACGCCGCTTAAGTTTGCGATCCTTCGGGTGATTGCGACTACGGGCTTGGGTGTGTTGTTCGCATTCTATTTGCCAAAATGGTTTGGTCTGACGGAAGAGTGGGGAACGCCGGGATTGACTGCTTCGGCAGGGATCGCGGGTTGGATTGAGTTTTATTTCTTACGCAGATCCTTGAACGATAAAATCGGTGCGACAGGATTGCCTTTGCGTTTTCAATTCAAAGTTTGGGCGATTGCGCTGGTGTCAGCAGCGGTGGCTGCAGTCGTTGGACGTTTCGTTCTGCCTCAGGATTGGCATGTGATCTTGCGTGCACTGGGTGCGGTGGCAGTTTATGGCCTGCTGTATTTTGGAATGGGTTACTTCTTCCAAGTCGAGCAGGCCCAGGGGTTCATTCAAAAGGTATTACGTCGTTTGAAGCTGGTTCGTTAGTAGTAGACGCCCCAACCATATAAGTTCAAATATACGGTTCCCGAGCTGAGTTGATAAGTCAGCTGGCCGTTGTGATAGCCTTGATACATAGGGCGAAATCCCACCTGGGTGTAACAGGCTTCCCCGGGGCGAAGTTTGCCATAGCAGTTGGTATTGTAAGTGAAGGCTCCACCCCACAGCATGACGTTATGAACCCGGACATCACAGTTTGCATTGTTGATCAGGCGGAAGGTGGCATACCGTGTGTAGTAGGTCGGGGTGTTTGGAAAGGTGTAGCTGTAGTATTGGGCCTGGGCACTGACATCCTCGACGGATATTTCAGCCGCGACTGTGGGTTTTTCGACACTCGCATAAGTAGAAACGGGTGCTGCGAGGAACGCAAAGGCACTTACGGTTAAAAGCCAAAATGCTTTCATAGGGTCCTCCTTATGAATAGTTTTGTTGAAGAAGAAATTGGTCGCAAAGAATTTTCGTAGTATTCTTTTTTCGTCATGAATGAATCATCTCTGTGGTCTCCTTTAAAAATTTCTGTTTATCGTAACTTTTGGATTTGTGCATTTCTGTCAAATCTAGGGACCTGGATTCAGGATGTGGCAGCCAGTTGGGTGATGACACATTTATCAACGTCACCTTTGATTATTTCTCTTTTATCTTTCACCAGTAACTTGCCGGTGGTGTTCCTAAGTATCGCGGCAGGGTATTTTGCGGATCTGGGATTTCGCCGTCGTATTCTTTTGATTTCTGAAAGTATGATGTTCGTCGCGGCAGCGGTCCTGGCGTATCTAGTCTGGTCGGAAAACATCACCGAAGGTTTGTTGTTGTTATTGTCGCTTGTCATGGGGATTGGTTTTGCTCTTAGCAATCCGCCTTTTCAAAGTGTATTAACTGATCTGGTGCCGACGGAAAAGCAATCCCAGGCTGTGTTAGTTTACTATATTGGCATTAACGTCACTCGTGTTCTGGGCCCAACAATCGGTGGGGTGGTGCTGGGTGGAGCCGGTCCCGCAGTGGCCTTTATGTTGAACAGTCTGTCGTTCTTAGGATTGATTTTGTTTTTCTGGAAATGGCCGGTGAAAGACACTCCGGCACCTCAGCTCGAGAAAAAAGAAGTTAAATTCACTCAGGAAGAGTTTCAGTTTTTATTCTCTTTCCACAACATGAAATTGTGGGTGGAAATTTTCATTGTCACTTTCTTCGCGTCTTGTTTGTGGGCTTTGTATCCAACGCGCGGCCGTTTGGAATTGGGCCTGAACAGTTGGCAGTACGGTTCGCTCTTGGGTTTCCTGGGATTAGGCGCGTGCTTTAGTACGATCTACTCCAGCAAAATTATGCTGCCCGAAAAAACAGGGCAGTCCTTGGCGGGGGCGTACTTTGTTTATGGTGTCGGTTTATTCTTTATGGGAGTGGCCCCAAGTTACATTTACATGTGCCAGGGGATGTTCTTTGCCGGTATTGGTTGGTTGATTCTGGCGACTCTGATGAACATGAGTTCGCGCCAGCTCACCGGTAAGTCCCATCTGAAGGCTACAATGCTCGGAGTATTCCTGGCCGTCTTCTATGCCGGCATGTCCCTGGGCGCAGTCAGTTGGGGAGCGCTCGCACGCATGAGCACATCAACAGCTGCGATGGTCGTGGCTTCCGGTGGTATGACGGTCATTGCTCTTTATAAGTTCCTGACCTCCAAGAAAATCAAAGAGCTGATTTAGCTTCACTCTGGCAGCCAAGAAAAGCTGTGTCATGTTTTGAATGTAATAGTGAAAGTATTTGACGTATTTTTCCACTTTCTAGGATTGGTTGTGTACGACGAAAGTTATTTTCTCCGGTCCGGTCGTGTATGAATAAAAACTTCTTTCTAAAATCCGATTAAGCGCAAATCGCAATGAATTTAGAGAGAAATACGCACTTGTAGAGTTTTTAGTGAATCAGCAAAAAAAGCATTTATAAAATTCATGATATATCTTCTTTTGAAATTAGGAGGCACTCATGGATCTAACAAATCTTTCAAATAATGATCTTTTAACCCGTGTTGAAAAACTCGCCCGCACCGAGAGAAAAATCACTCATTTGGTATTGTGGCATTTGATAGAAGTGGAAGGTCGTCGATTGTATTTGGATTTGGGATACACCTCATTGTTTAAGTATTTAACGACGCATTTGAACTATTCAGAAGACTCGGCCTATCGCCGGATTCAAGCTGCTAAGCTTTTAAAGAAAGTGCCGCAGGTGGAGCAATCCTTAGAGGATGGCAGTTTGAATCTTACGCAAATGCAGCAGGTGCAAAAGTGTCTGACTAAAGAGCTTGAAAGTGGAGTGAATGTTTCGCTTGAGCAAACTAAAAGCATTTTGGCACAAATTCAGAATAAATCTAGTTTTGAAACCCAAAAGATTCTGTCTGTCGAGTTTAATCAGCCAATCCAAACGCATGAAACAATCAAACCTCAAAGCGACGACTCTGTGCGCTTGGAGATAACTTTGACTGATGAACAAATGCGGCACCTTCAAAACGCCAAAGATCTATTGTCTCATGTTTTGCCGAATCCAACTTGGGCAGAATTGATTTCATATTTGGCGCAAACTCAGATTCATAAACGGTTGGGAAAGAAGGCCGTTTTGCAGGGGAGTATCGCGATGTTGAATGCTGACACTGCCGAAGGGAATATTGGTGAGTCCGAGGCTAAGGTTGAACAAAGAAACAAAGAAACCATAGCACGGAAGGCAATCAAAATTAGTACGAAAAGAGTTTTGCTTAAAAAGGCTCATCACTGTTGTGAGTTTTTGCATCCGACACTGGGGCGTTGCAATAGTAAGTATCAACTTCAGATTGACCACCGGCTGCCATTGGCTTTGGGTGGCACTAATGATGAGTCAAATTTACGAGTGCTTTGTCGTCTACACAATATGGCAGAGGCGAGACGACTGGGAGTTGCACAGTGAAATATGAACTGTAACGCACCTATTCTTGGTAGGCAGGTCAAGCGGGATAAAAAACCCCAGCTAAGAAACTAAAGACCTAACGTCGCAAACATCAGAGGTAATTCACCGGCGGTCAGTTCACCGCTGGGCCCACGGGTGGATTTACTGACAATACCAAAAGGAATATCGCCCCACCATTTTTCAATGACGACGCCACTTGAATCGGTGGTGCTGATTTTACAGGTTTTATATTTCCCCGGATTGGTTTCCAGCGTTTCGATCACGCCGCCTTGTTTTTCACAGTTTTCCAGAACTTCTTTGTATTTTTCAGGATTGTAGAGGTCGGCCACTTCGATGGTTTCCGTTGCATCTTCCTTGCCCACTTTGGTGTGCTTTTTTACTTTCCATTGTTTGGTGTCGGAATTAAATCCAACCACTTCTTTAGTTATGTGAATCTCGGTCGTGACACCTTGGGTGTCTTTGAAGTTTCCTGACCAAGTCACTTTGTCGCCGACATTGGGATAAGCCATCGCCGCAAAGCCACTCAACATAACAAATGTAAAAGCAAACACACCGGAACGTGCCGTCATAGGGGCCTCCATTTCTAAGAAAATAGGGTGCTTTTCTAGATTAAACAGAGGATTTGCCCTTAGGGATGAAATCTTGGTTCTCTTGCTAGGAATCAAAGCACACAAAGCAGCGCATTAAGAGCGGTTTTTATAGTCTAGAAACTAGGGGCGGAGTAAGCTCCCTTGCATGAAGGACTACATTCAGTATTTAGAAGAAGTTTTAGGACTGCAAAAGGTTATGCTTGGTGACATGCCTGCGGCTTTGGCTGAGGGCGAAGTTGCCGCAAAAACGCAGTTCTTCACTCAAGACGGTGCTTACACACCGGGTGAGATGGTTCATCGTGAACTGGTATTTCTAAATATTCTGACTCAAGCCAAAGAAAGCTTCTTCCGTCCTGAAGTGCGTGATCTTTTCGATAAAATGAAATCCGCGATGAAGATTCGCAATATTCAAGTTTTGGAAATGGACTGCACGGTCGAGAACCGCTCACTATTACCTTCGGAGCTTGCGAAGTTTTGCGAAAGCAAAGTTGTTGTGGTCTTTAGCTCATTCCCCAAAGATCTGGGCGAGATGATTTTCAAAGGCCCTGGTAAATGGATTGAAACCTACAGCCCGGCTTATTTGCTGGAAGACGGGGCGGCTAAGAAAGTCGTCTGGAACGATCTTCAAAAAGTCATGAAGGAGTTAAGTCTGTGAACTCACTCTTTGTCTCTGTACTTCTGTTAATGATGTTGGGGACAAATGTGTCCCAGGCTGCGACTTGCACACTGGCTGTTACCGTAAACGACGCTATCACGGCTTCCACCACAGACTATCTTGAACGCGCAGAAAAGCGCGCCGTCGAAAACGGCTGTGAATCTATTTTCGTAAGAGTGAATACTCCCGGTGGAAGTTTACAAAGCACCAGACGTATTGTCGAGCGCATGCTCGCTTCAAAAATTCCCTATCTATGTTTAATTACTCCGCAAGGGGGCCACGCTGGCAGTGCCGGCGCGATCATCCTGCAAGCTTGTCATGTGAATGGGGGAGTTAAAGCCACCAATGTGGGCGCAGCAACTCCGATCTTAGGCACAGGCGAAAAGATGCCCGATGATCTTCGCAACAAGATGATCAACGATACCGTGAGCTGGCTTGAAGGCGTCACAAAACTTCGTGGTCGTGATTTAAAATTTTCCAAAGACATTGTGACCGATGCAAAGTCCTACAGCTCTACCGAAGCGGTGGAAATGAAGGCACTGGATATTTTGGCTGAAGACGAAGCGGACTTTCTGAAAAAATCCGAAGGCCGAAAAGTTCTGATCGCAGGTAACGAGACCATCGAAGTTAAAGTGGGCGATTTGCGTGAGTTTTCACCAGATACTCGCTATCGCATCCTGAGCTTTATTGCAGACCCTGAATTTGCATATCTGCTTTTCATGGGAAGTCTGGGACTTCTATATGTGGAGCTGACTCACCCAGGTTTGGTCGCGCCTGGCGTGATCGGCGGCATTGGCCTAGTGTTTTCGCTGATCGCTTTCCACAAGCTGGAAGTCGTGTGGGGCGGACTGGCCTTGATCCTTTTGGGAATTGGCTTTCTTATTGCTGAAATTTTCATTCCAAGTTTTGGCATACTGGGAATCGGCGGATTGGTTTCACTTTTCGTCGGTAGCGTCTTTTTGTTTGATAAAGCGACGGGGTACTCATTGCCGTATTCAATTATTCTGCCGGTAGTACTTGCCATAGGCGCGGTCTTCTTTGGGATTGGTTATCTCGCCCTCAAAACTTTGCGTCTGAAATCCAAAGACTCTGATGCGGATTTAAAAGAGTCCCTGGGCGTCGTAGTCAGCGTCGATCCAACTGGTCACAAAGGACAAATTGCGATTATGGGTGAAACCTGGAACTTCGTTTCCGAGGACTCACTTAATATTGCCGAACACGTCGCAGTGACGGATCGCCAAGGTTTAACTTTAAATGTGAAGAAATATAACAAGGAGTAAGAGTACATGGAATTTATGATAATTTTACTAGTGGTTGCAGGTATCATCCTAAGCGCCATGGTGAAAATTTTGAATGAGTGGGATCGCGGTGTGATTCTGCGTTTGGGTAAAGCCGTTGGCGTTCGTGGTCCCGGTTTGATTATTTTGATCCCGTTCATCGAACGCATGATCAAAGTTGATACTCGTACGATTGCGATGGATGTGAAACCTCAGGACGTTATCACGAAAGACAACGTGTCCATGCAAGTTAACGCTGTGGTGTACTTCAAAGTGGTTTCGCCAATGGAAGCAATCACAAAAATTGAAGACTTCTACTTTGCAACCAGCCAATTGGCGCAAACGACACTTCGATCTGTGATGGGACAATATCCATTGGACGACGTGCTTGAACACCGTGATAAAATCAACGGCGCGCTTCAGGGAATTCTGGATAAGCATACAGAGTCCTGGGGTATCAAAGTGACGATGGTTGAAGTAAAACAAATCGACCTTCCAAAAGAAATGCAAAGAGCCATGGCTCGTGAGGCGGAGGCCGAGCGTGAACGTCGTGCTAAAGTCATCAGCGCGGACGGTGAAGTTCAGCGTTCCGAGAAGCTTGCGGCCGCGTCGCAAATGCTGGCAAGTTCCCCATCGGCTCTTCAACTGGCTTATTTGCAGACTTTGACAGAGGTTGCTGGCGATAAGACCAACACCATCATCTTCCCATTGCCACTGGATATGGTTAGACCGTTCCTGAACGCGGCAAACGAAAACTAGACTTTCATCCTTCGGGGTTTGTTTGGTTTAATAGAAGAACTGCTGAAAGAGGCCCAAGGATCTGGGCCTCTTTTTTTAATCTCTAGGACGGAGACAAGTTTTGAGAATCTTCTGGGCAATCACCTGCTTCTTAGTTGTACTTACGCTCGCGATTTCTGATGTTCAGGCTCAAACCAAAAAATTCGATAATGAATTAGTGCGCGTTCGCATTCTGACTAATAACAAAAAAGTTCAAGTCGCCGGCCAAAGTCTTCGTTTTCAAATTCTTTCACAGCCCTATCGAGCGGTGGCGATTCCTGAAAGTGGAGCTGCAGAAGTTCGTGTGATGAAAAAGAACGGCAAGCATATCTGGGCTTTGCGTTTAAACAATCGCGACAACGAACATCTTTTCAAAGAAAAGTATCTGATGATCCAAGGTGAAAATCTGCGCGTGGGCGGGCAGAGCTTGCCTTCACGAGTGCTATTGGCAAAAGGGCCCGGCGACCAAGTGGACGTTGTGGGTGTATTGCCGCTGGATGAATATATCGCAGGCGTGCTGGCTTCGGAAATGCCGATCAGTTGGCCCTTGGAGACTTTAAAAGCTCAAGCCGTGGCAGCAAGATCTTATGCGCTGGCGGTGATGGCAGAGCGTGAAGATAAAGCCTATCATCTGGAAAGCTCAGTGCTTGATCAAGTATTCCGCCATATCGCTGGCGATGAATCTGATCCGAAGCTTAGCAAGGCTTTGCAAGCCGTTCGTGAAACTGCTGGTATCAAGCTCTATGATGGCAGTCAGAATATTCTAAAAGCCTACTATCATGCCGATTGTGGCGGGCATACGACTTTGGCAAAGAATGTCTGGAGTGGGGGAGTTAACAGTGGCGTCGCGGTCGACAACTCTTGTCCCACGAATCCAAAAGCCAACTGGTCTGTGTCCTTTTCCCGGGCCGAGATCGCTGAAAAGCTAAAGCTTCCCTCTCTTACGCAAATCACTTTGGATCGCGTGAATGGTGATACTCGCATTCGCGGTGTTCGCGTCGCTTTCAATGAAACTGAAAGCAAATACATCCCAGCCAATGAGTTTCGTCAGGCTTTAGGCTTTACAGAACTAAGAAGCACTTTGTTTGATCTTAAACAGCATGAAAATGAATTTGTTTTTTCGGGTCGTGGCTTTGGTCACGGTGTGGGACTTTGTCAGTGGGGCAGTCGCGCTCTGGGACTTAAAGGAAAGAATTTCGCACAGATTCTAAAGCACTACTATCCGGCAGCAAGACTCGCTCAGAATTAATCCGTATATTCTTTTGTTGGAAGCACAGGCGTTCGCTCGAAGGCCTGCATTTTCGGCTGAAACGAAAAAATCTGAACGCGCTTTTGCCCCTTCATGCCCACCCAGTCTTCCAGAATGTCATTGTAGCCGTTAGAGGCTTTTAACATCGCCAATCCCAGCTCAAACTTTTTAATCAGCTCTTTGGATTCCTTATGGGATTTGGAAAAGTGCACGTAGATCGGCTCTTCAGACATTTCCAGCACGATTTGAAACTGGTTTTTGAATTCAGGATTGTTCTTTAGATAGTAGTAGTAAACGTACTCATCAATCGCCGCAAAAGAAACCCGGTTGGATTTAAGCATCATCAGGGAAGTCAGGTCGCTGGAGGTGAAAACCTTATTGATGCTTTGGTTTTCATCGAATTCTTTTCCGAATGGAAATTCAGCAGGAAGGGCGACAGAGTTGCCTTCAAGATCTTTGACTTTAGCAGGCTTCTTTTTGGCGGTGATGGTGTTGGCGACAACCAGACCCTTGCTTTTGAATAAGGGCTCTTTGGGGAAGATGACTTTCTCATCAAGTTCTTTGGAGCGGGCCGAGTTAAAACAGGCGACATATTTACCTGTTTGAGTTTGCGCGATACAGCGGGTGTAAGGAACTTGGACCAATTCGATTTTCTCGCCCACGTTTTTAAAGGCCGAGCGGACTATATCTACGGACATACCAACGGGATGGTCGCCTTTTTTAAAAGCAAAAGGGGGCCAGGCATCTTCTACAAGGATTTTAATCGGTTTTGAGTGCGCAGAAATAGACGCAATAAGAATGAAGAGAGCTAAAAGGACAAATACCGATTTCATGTCTGTTATTTAACAGGCAGGGGATAGGGGTACAGCTTACTTATATGTAATAGAACTAAAAACCCATGAATACTCGGGCAGCAAACATAAATACAGCACCGAGAATCAAAACATTTGTTGCGGAGACAGTCATTTCGCGTCCTTTTTGAATTGTGATACATCCCATTTCGGTAATGTTAGGAAAAATCTTAAATGTTATTTTTGCGTCTAACTAATGTGCATGTCTTATTTTTAGAAAAAGTGCCCTTTTTGCGCTCCCCCCTTGGTGGTTAGTCACTGAAAGGGTGTTTGTTTCATATTGAGAAACAGCATAAATCCCAAGTTAAATTAGATAATTACAAGGCCTTCAGGATCTTGGCACAGGCATAGCAATACCCAACATCGAGGGCTCACCTTTGAAAACGAGCCCTTGAAAGAGGATGATATGAACAACAAATTCAACGCTCCAATGATGATCTTGGCGACTGCGGTGGCACTTATGGGTGTCGGTTGTGGAAATAACAAGATGGTCGTCGCAGGTTCCAATCAAGTTGTGAACTCATCCGGCAACGAAACAGGATATATTCCAACTTCACCAGATGGCAGCACGGGTACTGACACAGGTACAGGCTCTACTGCTTATTCAAATGAGGCGACATTCACTCCAGTGAATATGAATGAGTTGAATGCATACGTTGGAACTCGCCCATTGAATGATCCTCAAAATATCAAAATCAAAATTCAACTAGCTCAAGTTGAAAGCACAGGGCGTTTTGCCGGCTCCGTATCTTTGTCTTACACAGACACGGGCATGCTTTACACAGGAACATTCTCTGCGGGTTCAGGCAGAAATGCGGAATATAAGGGTTTAAAAGACAACAATGCTTTGGAAGCGACTTATAATACTTGGTTCAAAATCAATGGCAGCTCTGTGTTCACGGGTTTCTTCCAGGATCAATGGGGCGGTGTTGTGTTGGTTATCGATAAGTTGACTACTCAGGGTGATATCTCTGGTGGTGGCGGTATGGTTGCTTCCGGTTCTTTGTACTACAAGAACTTTGCCCAATCCTACGCAACTCAGTCTCCGTACAGATTCTGCTGGTTCATCTATGACGGTCCTTACAACTGCCGCGCGGATTCAGTGATCAACAAATCATCCCTGACTCCAGGTAACGGCTATAAAAAGCTTGGTACTTTCACTGGAATCTCTTACACGGCGGCTTTCCAGTAATTGATTGAATTGAAATAGAATTGAATTTTAGAAGTTAAATAAATCGAGGAGTAACTATGGAAAACTATGAATATAGAAAGCTGAGCTTTCCGGGAATGATCCTGCGTTTGGCAGGTGCATTGGCGGTGACAGCTTTGATGACAGCTTGCCCAGGTAAAAATGATGGTCCAAACGGTAACAGTTGGGTCACAGCAGCCAACTTCGTAAGTCCCACTCAAATGGGATCCGTACAAGGTGTGAACCCAATGAACTCAGTTTCATTGGCCTTGAATGTGATCGTTGAGAGCGGTGCTGCAACTTACAATGGCACTTATCAAAATGGATATTACCCGTCGAACTATAACACCGGTTATTATCCAAACGGCACTGTTCCTGGTTACTCCAATATTGGTACGAACCTGAACCTTTACACAGGCCCCGTGGCTTTCCAAGGGACAATGACGGTTGGTACTAACTGGTATGATCTTTATGGTTCCGGTTGTCAGGTTGCACCGGGCACTTACACGGTAGAGACTGCAACTCGCGGTAACATGGCGAATGCGGGTATGATGTCGACAGTGGTGCTTGTGGCAAATCCCGGTAACATCGTGATGGAAATCAACGGCGGAATGATCAATGGCAACCGTTTGGTGGCTCTTCCTCCAGGTGGTATCCACGTAGCTCAAGTAAACGGCGCTGTTTGCAGCCCGGTGTTTGGCGGATCTTTTAACTAAGACGCTCCTTCAGATGACTTAAAATTGAAAACCGTCCGGTGCTGACCTCGCAGCAATGGGCGGTTTTTTTATTTTGTTTTAGTGACATAATATTTCTTGCGCTCCGTCTAAAGTCTGGTTCTAATATTCTTATGGAACTACCTCTTTGGATCGACTTCTTTGATGAACTGCAAAACGTACGTGGACGTTCCCAAAATACGGTGATGGCATATCGCCGTGACCTGGAACTCTATATCGAATATCGCAAAACCCATAATAACGTGACTGGCTTCTACGAATTTATGAAGAAGCAAAAGCTTTCCACGCGCTCTCAAGCCCGTGTGATCTCTTCCTTGCGCACGTACTTCAAGTTTTGTGAGACCCGTGGCCACAACAGCCCGGAGTTGCGCGAGCTAAGACCACCAAAGGTGAAGGTCGGCTTACCGAAGGTTTTGACTCCCCAGGAGTTCCAGCAGCTGTTTGATGCGGCTGAGGTGAATGATCCGGTGAAAACCGCGCGCAATCAGCTGACGCTGTTATTCCTTTATGGTTTGGGCTGTCGTGTTTCCGAGTTGATTTCTCTTAATGTGACGGATTTTAATCAAACAGACCGTTGGATCAAAGTTCTTGGCAAGGGCAGTAAGGAGCGCTTGGTTCCTTTGACTGAAAAACTGGCTGAAACATTGACTCAATATCTGCGCGAGCATCGCTCAGTTCTGATGAAAGACAACACTCCATCAATCCTGATCAATGACCGCGGTCATCGTCCTTCCCGTGTTGACGTGTGGAGATGGCTTGCCAGCTGGTCGACGCGTGCAGGGTTCGCTGAACCGGTAAATCCACATCGCTTCCGTCATGGCTGTGCCACGGCTTTGTTGGAAAGTGGCGCGGACCTGCGTTCGATTCAAATGTTGTTGGGTCATGCAAGCATTCAGACCACCCAGATTTATACGAATGTGACGACGAACACGATGACTCGCACGATCGAGGAACACCATCCACTGTCGCAAATGGCGGAAGTGGAAAAATAGTCCGGACCTCGGTTTTAAAATTTCTGATTTCTAAAAAAGCCCACACTGGTTGTGGGCTTTTTCTTTGCTGGCAATGTCTGCCATGAAATTAAAATCACTTATTCGCGAAAATGATGTCCTCGTTCCTGTCGAGGTGGAGATCAACTTTACTCCGGGCCTGCCGCAAATCCAGTTTCTGGGTTTACCAGATCAGGGCATTCGGGAAAGTATTCACAGAATCAAAAGTGCGATTCGCGCGCAAAGTTTTGAGTTCCCCAAATCTCAGCAGGTGTTGGTTAATCTGCGCCCCAATCATTTGAAAAAATCCTCCCGCGGCCTGGAGCTCGCCGTGGCCATGGGGATTTTGTGGGAGTCAGAGCAAATTCCCAAGCCCGAAGATACCGTGATGGTCTACGGGGAGTTGGGACTTTTAGGAGAAGTTTACGAGCCCGGGGATCTGACCACGGATTTTGAGCCTGACGGAAAAGTCTTAGTATGGACAGGGCAGACACAAAATACTCCGGCGGTTTTTGATCGATACGAGCTTGGTTGTTTGCAGGATATTCGAGAGCCGGTGGAGATCGAAGCGGTTCCGCGCGAATACGAGGTGCGAAGACCTGTGGCAGATTTGCAACTTCGCTTTCCGGAACGGCAGGCAAGGCTTTTGGAAGTGATTGCGCTGGGCGAACACTCGGTGCTTTTGGCAGGGCCGGCGGGTTCAGGCAAAAGCACCATCGCGCGCACTCTTTCGGCCTTGTTGGCGGCTCCCACTCAGGAAGACATGCACACAATTTCAAAAAATAATCGGGGCGGCAGCGAGGCCCCTCTTCGCTGGCGTCCCGTGGTTCATCCCCATCATTCGACCACCGCTCTTGGGTTGATTGGTGGGGGTGTGCCCCCTTTCAAGGGCGAGATCACCCGGGCTCACAAGGGCATCATGATTCTGGATGAGCTGCTGGAATTCAACGTGCGTGCGCAGGAAGCTTTGCGCGAACCCATGGAGGAATCCATGATCCGCATTCGCCGCAGTCGCTACATTGAGGAGTTTCCGGCGGAGTCATTGATGATTGCGACGACAAACCTTTGCCCGTGCGGAGATTGGGTGCCGAAATCGAAAGTCGTCTGCGGCAGATCGCTTAAAAAATGTCAGTCCTATATGGAGCGCTTGTCGGGTCCGTTGGTGGATCGGTTTCATATTACGTTTTTCACCAAAAAACGCGAGGACGGGGACGCCGTATCCGGAGAAGAAATCCTGGAAAAGTTGGAGGCCAGTCGCCGCTTTCGCGCGAACCTGTCAGTTCAGGATGCGCGCTTTAAGAAGCTCGCCAATCGCTGGAGTTTTGAGGAATTGGTTTTGGATCTGCCCAGCTTTTACATGAAGGAACTCTTCCCTAAAGAGATCTCCAGCCGCCGTCGCGAGCTCGCGACGCTGCGAGTCGCCAGAACCCTGGCCGACCTCGAGCAAGTCGAAAAGCTTCAACCGCGCCACGTGGAAAGTGCCTTAAAAATGACTTTTGATCCGGTTGAAGCCCTAAAGAGATTGGGATGTTAGGAATAGATTGACTAAAAACAGGGATTTCAATAGATTGGGTCTTCGCGTTTACTCAGAGGTGGGTTGGCCGAGAAGCTAGGCACGGCTCTGCAAAAGCCGCTAGAGCGGGGCGGTACCGCTATCCACCTCCAATTTTAAAAACCGCCTTTCCAGGCGGTTTTTTTATTTCAGATTACAATCTATTGATGCTCTTTGATCGAACCGTCGGAATCTTTCATATCACGAGTTCCTTGCGGTGCTTTTAGAGATTCGTCAATACGAGGATCTGAAGTGGCGCGACGGTCTCGATTGATTTCCTGAGAGCTGGATGAACGGGTGGGTTTGGTGCCGAATTGATCATCGTGCTCGTAAGTTGGATCGCCGGGTTTCACTTCTGTTGAAGTCCGCGGAGCTGCAAAGGTCGTGATTGAGCCCAAAACAAACAAGCTGGCAAGTATAAGTGTTTTCATAAGACCTCCTTCACAAAGACATCGTAGCAATCTTTGGAAGGAGAGGACATTGGATGTTGTTGGAATACATAGACCAGCCCGAAGGCAGGTCCTATCGTGTGTGGATCAGGTTGTACTCTTCGTTGACCTTTAAGCAATTCATACCTGCAGAGTGAGCTGCTTGAATTCCCAAGACCGCATCTTCAAAAACCAGACAGTCCGTCGGC
Source organism: Bdellovibrio sp. HCB288 (assembly GCF_047305935.1). Taxonomy (GTDB): domain Bacteria; phylum Bdellovibrionota; class Bdellovibrionia; order Bdellovibrionales; family Bdellovibrionaceae; genus Bdellovibrio. Next base: position 3,536,735 of record NZ_CP178619.1, on the reverse strand, counting down.
GTGACTTTCATCTGATCGGCGGCCATTAAGAAACAATCCGGAGCCGGCTTTCCTTGGCTATAGTCTTCAGCACAAACCAAGAGTTCAAAATAAGGCTGAAGGTTCAGTTGATTCATTGTCAATTCAACGATCTTTCGGCGGCTGCCGGTCACGATCGCCATCGGTAATTTACCGTGATAGTGCTCAATCACATTCATCACTGATTTGATGGTGTTGACTTCGTGCAGGCCCTCCAGGTAGTGCACTTCTTTTTCTTTCAGGAATTGCTCGGGATTGATGGAAGACTTATGCAGTTCGTTCATCATCTCCACGATGCGATGAGTGGGGCGGCCCGCCCAGGACATGTGCTGTTCGCGGCTCATGGAAAGGTCGTATTTCGCGAGCGCCTTGTTCCAGGCATTTAGGTGTGCTGGCATCGTGTCTGCCACCGTGCCGTCAAAATCAAACAACAAAGCTTTAAATTCTTGCGCGGGAAAAAACTGTTTCAACATGACTGCAGTCTAGCACATTATTCGCGAGGGCGCGACTCTAATAGTTCCACCTCGAAGGTCAAATCCGAGTGAGGTGGGATCTTGCCCATGGTCCGCTCGCCATAGGCCAAGACCGCGGGAATTTGAATTGTCCGTTTGCCGCCGACTTTCATGCCCAAGACTCCCAGGCTCATGCCTTGGATGACTTTTTTTGAGCCCACCACAAATTCAAAAGGACGTCCGTGATTTAAGGAAGAGTCAAATACCGTGCCATCACTCAGGGTTCCAGTGTAGTGAATGAAAATCAGGGCGCCCTTGCTGGCGATTTCGCCATGGCCGAGGGTGTGATCTGTTATTTTAACTTGCGCATCCATTTAGAACCTCAAATACAAGTGAAAGTTGACGCCGGGATTGCGGGTGAAGGTGTGTTCCTGAGCGAAATCGATGTTGGGTTGAACCTGATAATCCAGAATGTTTTCGTAGAGCACCTGCACGAAGGCCACCGACAGATTGTAAGAGTACAGTTGGTAGTTGGGACGATTTTTTGAAGTAAAGAAAATATTGTAGGAGAGACTTTCCGATTTGGTGAACCATTGTCCCAGGGCCACACCGTTGGTGACGGTATAAAGATGATCGCGATCGATGTAATCGCCTTCGTTGATAAAAGTCAGATTGAAATGTCGGCTCAGGTAAAAGTTGAAGTTCAGCGCTTGAAATGTCCCGGTGCCTTTTTCTGCGTCTGCATAAAACTGCAATTTGGGATTGATGTGATAGTCGCTGGCTCTTTCGGCGATACTTTCAAAGGTCAGCGTGTGAGAAAAGCTGGGTGTCGCAGTAAAATTGATACGCGGCTGAAAAGATGTTCTTACGTTTCCCAATTGTCGAAAAAAACCAAAAGTCGCGCCGGGGTTTCTTTCTCTGGGAGTATTACGTACGTAATTCTGAGCCACGCCCCTTTCAGAGGTTTCGTCATAGGAGGTGAATGTTACTTGCCAGTATTCTTCAAGATTGGGTAAGCGAAAGTTGAAATCCAGGTTGAGGTCATTTCTTAAGCTGTCGTAGGAATTGATGTAGGCGCCTACTTCGATCACTGCTGTCGTCTTATTTTTGTCGCTGGAATAGTTTTGACCAGCCAGAAACAAATCCAAACCCGTGGCGAAACTGTCCAGCCAGCTTGAGATATTAACATTTCCCTGGATGAGGTCCGCTTCCAAATCGGATTCTGGGGGAGGCTTCGGGGCCGCTGTGCTGATGGATGCAAATAACATTACAAGCAGAGCCAAAAGGCAACGCTGTGTTTTGTTAGTGTATAAAGATAATGATTTTTCAAGCATCAACCATTAGGCTCCAAGTATGGCTTATTTTAATCGCACACTTTCCATTCTGTCTCTGAGTATCTTGCTCGTTTGTGCAGAATTTGCTTTCGCCTACGTGCCTCAGCGCGGGAATGTGATGATGTATTTGGGCCCGTACACTTACAAGACGGAGTATAACGGTACTTTGTCGGACTTAAAGCAGGACACAGGGGGCATATCGCTGATCGCATCTGGAGATGTCAGTGACCATGGTGCCTTGGAAATGGCCGCGATTTACATGCATAAATACTATTTCCGCGATGAGGCCAATGGGCGAAGCCTCGCGCAAAGAACGCAAACCATGCACATCACGGTCGCCTATCGTCGCTACTGGGCACCTTCATTTGCGACCTCTTTGGGCATCTATACGAATTACCCGATGGGTAATATCAATACTATTCACAATGATTTTGCCGATTCGGAAAATGTAAAAACGTCGGCCTCAAAACCGTCGGAAACGGGCATCGATCTGGCACTGCAGGGTGAGGTGTGGCAATCAGGATTGTGGGCGGTGATGGCTGAGGCCCGATATTCCTATGCTTTGACCTATGAGCCGAACGAGTATTCAAATCAATATGGATTGTTTCTGGGAGTGCGCTACTTTATTCAAAGTCGGGTTGAGAAACCAAAGACTCTGATCGAGGCGGAAAAAGAAAAGCCGCCAGAAATTAAAACTCCGCAGGAGCGGAAAAAGGAAAAGGCTGCTCCCGTAAAATCGAGCAGCCCTTAAACAAAACTACGCTTTTTTAGCGTCCAGGTATTTTCTTTCGAACCAGAATGTTCCAAACGGCAGAACTGCTGCAAAGAATGCCTGAATGCGCATTTTTCGTGACCAATTCAATTCACTCGCCAAAAAATTAGCGAAAAGCACATAACCGATGAACAGGAAACCATGGATCGGACCCATGGCTTTCACCACTGCGGGATTGCCTGCCATGTACTTAATGGGCATTGCGATGAAAAGAAGAGTCAGGAAAGAAAGACCTTCGAGCCAACCTAAAACTTTAAAAGCTTGAACCATAATTCACCTCGTTTCTAAGCAGATGGATAGCGTGAACCCGGGATTCGCGCACTGAAAATCTTTGCGTTAATTATGCAACAAATTACTGCGCTTCGGGAAACTTTGTGGAAAGCTTTGGAGTATGTATCGCATCTGGCAGTTCTTACGACGTATTTTTTCTGGAAATGTTTTTGAAATCTACACGGATGGCAGTTTTAAGCATGGCAAAGGTGCCTGGGCGTATGTGGTGTCGCGCAAGGGTGTTATCGTTTGTGAAGGCTTTGCCGCACAAAAGAAAACTTCCAGCAACCGAATGGAGTTTCAAGCTGCCATTGAAGCCATAAAATCCCTGCCCGCAAACAGTCGCGGTGTTCTTTACACCGACTCACGAGTGATGCTGGAAGCTGTTGAAAAAAGTGAACGCTGGGCCAGCAATGGCTGGGTGAAAAATCAAGGGCAGCCTATTCCGGAAGTGGATCTGATTCAGGAGCTTCATACTCTGGGACAGGCGCATCAGATTGAGTTGCGCTGGGTTAAGGCGCACTCTGGCGTCGAGTTTAACGAAAGATGTGACGAACTTTGTATTCGTGCTAGAACCAAGTCCGGAGATCTTAAAGATGGATATTGATTACGATCAGCAAAACGAAGAAGCAAAGCCACCAGTGGCAATTCCAGTGGAGCAGCTCAGCGCCGAGATCCTGGATGCCGTGATTGAGTCTTTTATATTGCGTGAAGGAACTGATTACGGACTGGTGGAAATTTCACTCGAGAAAAAGAAAGAGCAGATCCATCGTCAGCTTAAGAAAAACGAAATTCGTATCGTTTATGATTTCAATACTGAATCGGTGACAATGATGGCCGATCGCGATTGGAAAAAGCTGCCGAAGTCCTAAACTTCGGCAGAGTTTTTTTGCACTATTGGCAGTTTACGTTCATCCATGCGTTCACGAAAAAGAACGGAGGATTCGCATAAACAAAAGCCGTGCGGTATTGAAACGGTCCCACCCAGTCAGCAAACCAGGAATTAACAATCATACCATTTTGCAACTGACCCACAGCCTGACCTTGGCAGTAAACTGTGAAACCTGTTGGATTGTACATTGTGATTGCAGCTTGATAACCATTCAGCTGGTAATTGAATGCTGGAACCCACGCTTGCGCGGAAGCGGAAATAAACAAAGAGGCCATAGCAGCCATCAAGAAACGCATAACGATCCCTTCAATGAAAAGTTATAATTTAGAAGGGGTAAATCGCGAAAAGACGCTTCAATCAATAAAATTGCACGAATCCTTGGCAATTGAACTCTAAACGCGATTTATTTGTAAACGGGCCACTAAATGGCGCAGCGCGCACCTGTAAATTAGAAAAGGTCCTTCAGGAGCATCGGCCCGTACGTTAACCAGATGTAAAAACCAAAGCAGTTAAATACGAATGCCATCACCAGTCTCGTTCGTGTCAGTTGCGATAGGGGCATCTCCTTGCCCAATACCCGAAATCCCAGAAGCATTGAATAGAGATTGCATACCACTGGAATCAGCACGCATCCCAGGACGGCATTGATGAGGCATCTTTTTGCCATATCCTGGCTCTCTTGCAGGTTCTGGTTTTTCAGCAGCAAAGTTTCGTCTTGCTCTGCGATTTTCTCGGCCTGGGAATCTTCCAGTTGCTCCAAGGATGAGGAGGCCGCCAAAAATTCATTTTCGGGAATTTCAATGATTAATTTTCCTAAAAACGTTTCCAGGTGAGGGGCTACAGAGCGGGTCATCTCGTCGCGCAGACGGGGATGGAAGCCCTGGGCGACTAAGAAGGATTTTACCACCTGGGCTTCAGAGAAATTGGCCACTTCAGTTAGAAAAACGTATGTACTCATGGGGATATGCTAACCATAGAAGCGGGAACTGTCTAATTTATTAACAGTTTTGATGGGTAGATTGCTGGCATGATAGGGGCAAAAAGTACCAATTTACGGCACGGCATTTCCAATGTTTGCAGAGTAAAAAAAGTCGTCGCGATACTGAATATTGTCTGTTAGGTTGGGCCTCGGTTTTCTTCTGGAGGGTGCATGCAAACAAAGCGTTTTTTCACATTCACAATCGTTTTGGCGACGATGGCTCTTACAGCTTGTGGCAACGCAGATCAATTTGCAGCTTATAACTCCCTGGATTCTGATAATGGCCATGTGACTCTTCAAGATCAACGTGTGCATGATATCGATTCCGATGGATGGCAGACCACGTTGCCGGTGCAGCCTGCAACAGTTGGCAGTCCTGAAGAATTCCCTGCGCCAGCATCAGCTCCCGAGTCCGAAGAGGATGGGACTTTGCCCGTTCAGCCAGCAACTGTGGATCCCAAAGCCGTTCCTTCTCACGGGACTGTGAGTGCTGAGCAAATTGAAAAAGATCGTCCCGCAGGCAAAGACATCGTGGGCACTTCGAAACTTAAACCGACAGTTTATTACTTCCCGATTTTCGACACCGAGAAAACAACCTGCCCGGACAGTCAAAAGGTCACACTTTACGGTCAAGGCGGTAAAACCTTGATTCGTGTTTGTAAAAAGATTTCTGATGCCTGCGGATTGCAGGGTTCTTGTTCTATCAAGAAAAATGGCAAAATCCGTTTGCTGAATATTTTGGCTCGTATCAAAGGTCAGAATCGTTATTTTGAAATCGATCGTGAAGAGTGCAAGTATGGATACGGCGTTCGCACCGTGTGTCTGGATCCTTTCCACACATTGGCAGCCGACCTGTCCATTTATAAATTGGGCGAGGTGATTTACGTTCCTTCCGTCATCGGTTTGATTTTGCCAGACGGTACTTTGCATGATGGTTACTTCATCATCCGCGACAAGGGAGCCGGTATCATGGGTCGTGGTCGTTTTGATTTTTACTCAGGCTTTATGCCTTGGTATGACAAAACGAATCCATTCAATAAGATTGGTCTTGCTGATAAAAACACCGAGGTTCCATATATTCGTGTGACAGGGGCCAAGGCCAAGGAAATCCAAGTTCGTCGCAACTATCCAAGTATCCCTAAAGACAACATGCCCTTGCAGTAGGGCTGTCCTATCCCGGAATGCCCACTTGAACTAAAGTGGGCGAAAGAATTCGCAGGACTTCCTTGGGGGACATCCCCACCAAAAATCCTCGTTTCCCCCCATTGATATAGATTTTATCCAATTGCAGAATCGTTTCTTCCAGGTAAACGGGCATTTTCTTTTTCGTTCCAAACGGAGAAGTGCCACCCACCTGGTAACCAGAATGACGATCGGCCACTTCTGGTTTGCAGGGATTGATACTTTTGACTCCCAACGTGCGCGCCAAATTCTTGGTGGAGACTTGCATATCTCCATGCATAAGAACAACCAGTGGTTCTTTGTTTTCGTTTTCCATGATCAAAGTTTTAATGACGGCGTGCTCAGGCACGCCCATCTCTTTGGACGAATGGGCTGTGCCGCCTTTTTCAAGATAAGCAAACAGGTGGTAAGTCAGTTCGACTCCGTGCTTTTCAAGCTCGCGTAAAGCCAGGGTCATTGGAGGTTTGGTGTCCTGACTCATAATTTGGGCTCCTGGGATTTATCGGTATCAGAAGAATCAATATAGGTTTGTCTTTGATCCTCACGCAGAACCTCAGCCAATTGCTGCATGCCTTGGCGGGAGATATCCAAAAACTGTTTTTGATCATTCCGATATTTGTATTGGTTGGCCAGCATCAGTTCATCATGGGTGTGGAAGCGTTCGATGATGGAGCGTGCGCGATCCGCCGGATAACCCAGATCGACCAGCAGTTCGCGACTCAGCAGCAGACTTGACTCAAAAGTTTCGCGGCGGATGTGCTTCAGATCAACCCCTAGATCCATCAGGTCAAACACATGGGCACGGTTGCGGGCGCGGGCATAAACCTTCAAATGAGGGTGGTGTTCGCGCGCGAGCTCCACGATGTGCTTGGATGTTTCCACGTCGTCGACGGCCACGATCAGATATTTGGCGGCTTTGGCGCCGGCGGCATCCAGGATCTCCTGACGGGAGGCATCGCCATAGTAAACTTTATGACTGAATCTTCTTAGCAGATCAATTTGATCGGGATCATGATCGATCGCCGTAAAGCCGATATCCTGGGCTCTTAAGATACGGCCAAAAATTTGTCCAACGCGACCGAAGCCTGCGATGATGATTTCATTTTCAACGCCCTCAAAGTTGTCCCAGGCTTTTGCTGGCTTGCGCGTGGCCAGCCATGACTCGATTTTGGAATTCACGACAATCATAAAAGGACTCAGGATCATTGAAAGGGTGACGATCACCGTGAGCAATTCGGAAATTTCACCGCTGATCACTTGCGAAGTTTGTCCCACACCGAAGATCACGAAGGCGAACTCACCCCCTTGAGCCAGATAGGCGGCCATGTTGCGGGAGCTGGCACTGTTAAGTTTAAGAGCTCGGCCCACGCCGTATAGCAAGCCTGCTTTAACTGCCATATACACGAAGGTGGCAGCGATAATAAAAATCGGATTCTTCAGGATGAGATGAATATTGACCGACATGCCCACAGAGATAAAGAACAGACCCATCAACAAACCTTTGAAAGGTTCAAGGTCCGCCTCAAGTTCGTGGCGATACTCAGATTCAGACAACAGCACACCAGCCAGGAAGGCGCCCAGGGCCATGGAAATCCCCATGTGCTCCATCAAATAGGCGACACCCACCACAATAGTCAAGGTCACACCGGTGAACAGTTCGCGACTGCGCAGGGCGGCCACTTGTCGCAGAAATCGTCCCATTAAGGTGTAGTTGAAAATCAAAAGACCTAAAAATATTCCCGTGACACCCAGCCAGTTGACCTCCGTAGGAGTGGCTGCCTGCACCAGGCCGAGTGTTGGAATGATGGCCAACGCCGGAATGGCCGTCACGTCTTGCATCAAAAGAATCGCAAACGAAGAGCGGCCGAATTCGGTGTTAAGAACTTTCTTTTCAGCCATTGCCTGAATGGCGAAAGCCGTGGAGGAAAGACTCAGGGCAAAGCCCGCGACCCAGGCGCTGTTCCAGGAAGCCCCTTGCGTTTTCACCAACACACCCAGAGCCAGGGTGCAGGTCAGGATTTGCAATCCACCGAAGCTGAGCAAAGTCTTCTTCATTGCCAGGAGTTTCTTGGGTTGCAGTTCCAAGCCGATCAGAAAAAGAAGAAAGACCACGCCGAACTCAGAGAGGTGTTTCACGGATTCAACATCCGTGATCAACCCCGCTGTTTGGGGGCCAATTAGAATGCCGGCGGCAAGGTAGCCCAGAATGCTTCCCAAGCCTAATTTTTGGAAAATGGGTACAAGAAGTACTGATGAGCAAAGGAAAGCAAGAACTTGTAGTAAATAGGAGTGTTCGACCATTTAAAAATCGTAACAAGGGGTGCTTCAGACGCCAAGGTAAATAATTTACGGTGCCCTTTGTGATTTATTTGCAGGGCGCTGTCCCGATTTAAAGACTGTCCCGATTAGGAAAATTTCATTTTGGCTTTTATCGAGAGCGGTGTAGAACCCACCCCGAGTTCAATATTGTTTAAGGGAGTTTTCCAAATGAAATCTGTTAATTTACTTATCAAAGGTCTTCTTGTTACAGCAGCACTTACTGCCTGCGCACCAGCAAATCAAAACGGGACAGTTGTCGCAGACGGCAACTCACAAGTCATCGGTGGGGACGTGGTTAAGCCGGGTTCTCGTGTTATCCGTTCGACGGTGGGTCTTTATGATGCAAAGGCCGGTGCATTGTGCTCTGGTACATTGATCGCTGAAAATATCGTATTAACGGCAGCACATTGCGTGGCTGGTGATCCAAAAGCTTTGCAAGTTCACTTCAATAACGAAATGAAAAAATCCACACCAGAACAAATCCGCAAAGTGGACGCTGGCTTCGTGAATACAGATTACGATCCACAACGTAAAGAAAACACCGCAGACATTGCTCTTCTTCGCTTTAGAGGCGGTTTGCCTTTGGGTTACGGCCCGGCAAAAAGATTGAAAAATTCCGGTGCCTTGGTTGAAGGCATCACTGTGCGTATCGCAGGTTATGGCTTGAACCGTTCATGGGTTATTAAATCCGGCGCAGGCACTTTAAGAACAACTGAACTTGTAGTTGCAGATCCACATTTCTCCGCGACAGAAGCTATGTTGAAGCAGTCTTTAAAACGTGGCGCATGTTCTGGTGATTCTGGTGGTCCGGCCTACTTGGATATTGGTGGTGAGTTGCACCTGTGGGGTGTTTTGAGTCGTGGAGATGCTTTGCCAACGCGTCTGACTCCTGATTGCTTTATGTTGTCAGTTTACACTCGTGCAGACGTCTATGCGAAATGGATTGATGACGGCATGGCGCTACTAAGAGCTCAATAAGGACTCTTTAGTAAATGAGTGTTTAAATCTGAAGGGGAGGTCCAATGGATCTCCCTTTTTGTTTGTTAAAACACCGGATGTCCCCTCATCCAAGATTCCTATAGAATCGGGGGGAGGTCTGTATGCGCATTTCCGACGTATCCATTCGCAATGCTGTTTTCTCCTGGATGCTGTTTGCGGCATTCATCATTTTTGGTTTCATTTCCTTCATGCGCCTGGGTGTCAGTCAGTTGCCCGATGTGGATTTTCCCGTCGTGAATGTGTCTTTGACTCTTTTGGGGGCAGCTCCTGAGATCATGGAAACTTCGGTCGTGGATCCGGTCGAGGATGCCTTGTCTTCCGTTGAGGGTGTGACCAGGATCAGTTCAGTCAGTAAAACCGGGATCGCCAATATCACCATTGAATTCGAATTGGACCGAAATATTGATGTGGCCCTGCAGGAAGTGCAAACCAAGGTGGCTCAGGCGCAGCGACTCATGCCTGAAAATGTTGATCCACCGATTATCACCAAAACCAACCCCGATGATCAGCCGATTCTATGGCTGGCATTAATGTACGACAAAAATGATCCGTATTTTCTGATGACCTACGCCAAAGACTATCTGAAGGACCGCTTCACGATGGTTTCCGGTGTGGGGGATATTATACTGGGTGGCTACACGGATCCCGCCATGCGGATCTGGGTGAATGCAGATAAGCTTAAGAAAAATGTGATCTCTGTGGGCGACGTGATGGAATCCATCTATGCCCAGCATACGGAAGTGCCCGGTGGTTTTATTCAAAATCCCAAAAATGCCTTCAATGTCAGAACACTGGGGGAGTTCAAGGACGCCAAAGGTTTTGACGACATGATCATCAATCGCCGCGCAGGCATGGTGATTCAGGATCCCTACAATACCATTCGCTTAAAGGACATCGGTCATGCCGAGGAATCCCTGGCGGAAGTGTACCGCATCTCACGTTTTGATGGGGTGATGGCTTTGGGGTTGGGGATAAAAAAGCAAATCGGCTCCAATGCTGTGGCCGTGGCCAACGCGGTAAAGCAACAGATGGTGGATATTCAAAAAACACTGCCTGAAGGTATGAAGCTCGGAGTGAATTTTGATTCCTCCCGCTATATCGAACAAAGTATCCAAGAGATGATCAAACATCTGGTGCTGGCAGTGATCCTGACCTCTTTGGTGTGCTGGATTTTTTTGGGAAGCTTTACCGCGACATTGAACGTGTTACTGGCGATTCCCACCTCCATCATGGGGGCCTTTATTGGTTTGTATTTCTTTGGCTTCACTCTGAATACTTTCACTTTGCTGGGATTAACTCTGGCGATCGGGATCGTGGTGGATGATGCCATCATGGTGCTTGAGAATATATTCAGGTACAACGAGCGGGGATTGCGGCCCATAGAGTCTGCCATCATCGGCGCCCGGGAAATCACCTTTGCAGCCTTGGCGGCAAGTATTGCGATCATCGCGATCTTTTTGCCGGTGGCCTTTATGAAAGGTGTTATTGGGAAATTCTTTTTACAGTACGGTATTACAATTTCTCTCGCCGTGTTGCTGTCGCTGTTGGAGTCTTTGACGATAACACCCATGCGTTGCTCATCTTTCGTGCACACCGGGCATCGTTCCACACGAATTGGAAAAGCATTCGATGTCTTTATGGATAAATGGCGTGAATTTTACGGCAAATCATTGAATTGGGTTCTGTCATTTCGTTGGACGGTGTTGTTTGCATCCGTGGCTTTCGTGGGTGTCTCATTTATCACTGTCATGGGGCTGAACCGGGAAATGACACCGATCCAGGATCAGAGTTTGTTCATCATGCGCTTGTTTCTGCCCATTGGTACATCTTTGGCGACATCGGATCAAAAAGCGCGGGAAATTGAGAAGTGGATGCGCTCACAAAGTGAAGTCAAACATCTCTATGCCAGTGTGGGGGGATTGGGTTCAGGCGGCGGGAGTGATGCCAACACCGGGATGATGTTTGTGACTTTGAAAGACAAGGGTGAGCGGGGTGTGAACAAAAAAATAGGTCATGAATTGTCGCAGCAGGAGTTCATGAATTTTGCGCGTAAAGAACTGACTCAGAATGTGCAAGGAGTTCAGGTGTTCATGATGGATCCATCAAGCCGGGGATTTTCCACCGGTAAAGGATATCCGATAGAATTCATTTTGCAGGGACCTGACTGGGCGAAGCTTGAGGAAATCAATAACAAGTTCAAAGAAGATATGAAGCAATCCGGAATGATGGTGGATGTCGATTCAGATTATCTTGCCGGAATGCCGGAAATTCAAGTGACTCCGGCGCGGGATAAGGCGGCTCTTCGCGGGGTCAGTGCGGAAGATATCGGTGTGACAGTTCAGGCGATGATTGGTGGAGTTAAAAATGGTCAGTACACCAAGGGCGGGCATCGCTATGATGTCTACGTCCAATTGGAAAAGGCCAAGGACCCGCGCACTGAATTTAATAAACTTCTGATTGCCAATGATCGCAATAATCTGGTTCCGCTTTCACAAGTGGCACAGATTGAACAAAAAGCCAGTCTGCAACAAGTGACCCGGGTGAATCGTCAGCGCGCTATCACGATTTATGCAAATTTGACGTCAGGGGCTTCCCAGCAAAAAGCCCTGGACTTTATTTTTAACAAAGCCAAGGATCTGCCCGAGGGATATTTCATTGATCAATCGGGGGCCGCAAAAACCTTTCGCGAATCCTTTGATAGTTTGATATTCGCTCTTGCCCTGGGCGTTTTAGTGGCCTACATGGTGTTGGCAAGTCAGTTTAATTCCTTCATGGATCCTGTGACAATTCTGATGGCGCTACCATTCAGTATCTCCGGGGCATTCTTTGCGCTGTATCTGACGGGGCAATCCATCAATATGTACTCCATGATCGGTATTCTGCTGTTGATGGGGATTGTGAAGAAGAACTCCATTTTGTTAATTGATTTCACCAATGCTGTTCGTTCCCGAAAAGAAAATACGACGGCGGATTCAGCTTTGAAAGAAGCCTGTCCAATTCGTCTGCGCCCGATCATTATGACCAGTGCCGCGACGATCACCGCGGCCTTGCCGTCAGCATTGGCGACCGGGGCCGGTTCAGAAACCTTTAAACCCATGGCGATCACCCTGATTGGCGGGGTGATGGTTTCAACGCTTTTAACTTTGTATGTAGTGCCTGTGGTGTACTCGTTGTTGGATCGCTTTCGCAAACGGGACACAAGGCAAAAAGATGTTCGTATGGCATTTCAAAATGTCGGAGCCGCGGTTTCGATCAACGAAAACGGCCAGCCAGTGATGAGTGATGGAGAAGGTCTGCAGGATGATGCAGGTATCAAGACTGAAATTTCCACGGAACCTGAGGAGCAAGGATTAAGGCACTGGGAGGAGGAGGACGATATGGAGAAGGAACATCGGGAAAAAAGAAGCTTTTTTGGATTCTTAAAAAGAAAGTATAAAAAACCAGCGGGACCCAAACCGATTTTTAGCTCGCCGTCGCCGGGCGTTCGCCGGTCCATGGGCGAAGACACAGAGAAGGCTGCGGAGCAGAGAATTGCCGAAGAAACCACCCGGATGGAAAGCCGTCATCTGCGATCAGAAGATATTGAACCTGATTTTGATCGCAACATGCCGCATGTGCAGGATGAACCGGGTGAGCAGGCCGAGAAAAATCTGGTGCGCGACGAACGCGAACGCCATCGCGAAGAAGAACGTGTGCACAGAATGCGAGAGCATGATCGGCGCATGCGTGGTCTTGATCGCGATCACTGAGGTACGGACTTACCTCTGCCAGCGCGTCTGATAACTGATGGTGATGGTTTTTGAAAGACTCGTGTTTTCGGGTGAGCCAAACAAGGTCTGATCTGCATAGGACAATGTCCAGGCACTTTCCATGCTTAGCATGTAATTGGCCATCGTAGTCCATGTGATATTTTTTTGCGAAGATCCTCTGGAGGATTGGGCGCCGGAAGTTTCAATGGCGTCCTCATACATGCCTGTAAAACCAGATCCCATTCGCCAGTCACCTTTGTTCCAGCCGCCGCCAATGCTCCAACTGTGCCCCATATTGGGTGTTGCTGTGATGGTGCCGCCATTAGCGGGACTGGAAAATTCCCGGGCAAAGGATTTGTGAATCTCAACGCCAGCGTTGGCATCCCAACGACCGAAAACTTTAACTAAAGCGACGCCACCACCCACGGTGAAAAAACCTCTGCCTCTGGAGTCTGAAGCCAGGGTGTTGGTGGCATCATAAATAGAGGGCGAGGTGGGAACCACAAGTTGCAAAAAGGTCAGACCTTTTGGTTTCCAGAGGGAATAAGACTTTTCAGGAAATGTTTCGTGGCCCAGGGTAAGGGAAATATCGCCAAGTCCAGTGCTGGTTTCATTTGCGATAGAGCGGGAAATCACGGGCACTGAAAACCCAGTTTGCCAGGTATCTGAAATAAGAGTCGCCGCTTCGATTTTGAAGGTCTGACTGTGATTTTCATCAGCGCGTTTTATCCATTTCTGATTGGGTAGAACGTCATCGGTAACTTGACCGTAACTGAGTGAACTGGTCAGTTGAGTTTTCTCATCCCCCATGATCAGTGCGGGAAATGCAAATCCACCGCCACAGCAGCTCGCAGCCAGACTCTGTGTGCCGGCTCCCAGAAGCAAGAGTGCAAGAAGGAATGACTTCATAACAACAAACTCACCGTGGCTTGATCGATCACTGTGCTGCCGTTTTTCAAATAAATGCGAACTTCCCAGTCACCCGGCATAATGAAATAAACCCTGCGAACACGGTAAACACCAGTTTCAATTTTCTCGATAGTGACCGGAGAGGATCCGTGCCCCATGGAAGGCATCCACAAAATAGCACTTAATGTGTCTTCAGGATCCACCAGGGTGCCGCCGCTCACAGTATCAGATTTATTCCAGAACTTCAGAATGAATTCGGATTCAGCGGGTGACTGAGGACCGAGGGTCCATTCAAGTTTCGCGCAAAGATTTGCAAGAGAAAGTTGCAAAGCGCACTCTTCGTCGGGATTTGATTGTGCGCTTTCATTGAGCTTTGGATCAATATAATCCGGTCGCGCACATGCGGATAAGGCCAGAAGTAACAGAACCAGGAATTTCATTTACGCGTCCTCGCGCGAAATGTAGCAACCCACGGCGCGGCCTTCTTTTAAGCGAACCTCTTTGCCGGATTCAATGTCTTCGAGGGCGTCTTTTAGAAAGTGTTTTTTTGCTGAAGGTCCCACGTTGCTGTCCGTGACGCCGCCTTGATACAAAACTTTGCCGTCAGGGGAGAGCAGGTAGGCGTGCGGAGTTTTCAAAGCACCAAAATCATTGGCAAGGCGGGATTTTGAATCCTGGATAACTGGAAACGGCAAAGCCGCCGTAGTGAAGTGGCTTTTGGTCATTTCAGCATTTTCATCTGTGTTGGAATGAACCCCCACAAAGTTGAAATCCTTGTACCGTGTGGACAATTCCTTAAGCAAAGCCTCGTGACTTGCAGAACAAGGGCATTTTGCAGAAAGAAAAACGACGACTGTGCCGTTATTGGCAGATTTTGTTTCCAGATGCAGAAACTTGCTGGACAGCACATCGGTTCCATCAACAGAATTGAACTGCTTTGCGGCCCAGAGATTCAATGAGGTCGTCAATATAAACAGGCTGATTAATAGTTTCATATGACGCTTCTAACACAGGTAGTTTGCCGCGACCAGACGACAAATTGTTGCACCCATATTTTTGACGCACATTGCTTGCAGGAACTCATACTGTCGGGCAAAATTTCGTTATGTTTTCGCAGCTTAAGAAGTATTTTCATCGATTTAAATTGTATAGACGCCGTGCCGACGTGCATGCCGACCTGGATGCCTTGCTAGGCTTTGCCTCCGATCAAAAAGAGCTTGAAGATCAGCTTCATTGGCTGGTCAGTCTCTTAAGGTGGATTCGCTATGAGGGGCTGCTTTCTGACGGCTTCGAACATGATGCAGGCCATGTGGCTATTGCACGACTGCGCTATGTATTGATGATTTTGGATCGCAATCCGGAATGGAAGCGGGACGTTGCCGTCATTCTGCGTTCTGTGATTAAAAACGTCAGCGGTTTGGAACTTTATACCGAGACTGGCCTTCCTCATGAAGTGGGAGTGATCGGGGAGTTCATGGATCGTATGATGATGAAGATCCTGCCAAGTCCTCCTTTGGATCACGAGCTGGGTTACCTGTTCTGGGAGCTGTTCCCAAGTGCGAAGGATCCGATTTGGATCGCTTCTATTGATCACGAGCTTTTTGCGAAAATTATCAATTTATTCAATTTCCATGTCTCTCCGGTGGAGTCCGATTGGAACCGCCTGGACCGTGATATGGAAGATGCCCTGATTTATCTGGGTATCCAGGTGCGGGCGATTGGTTTGTCGCCAGCCATTCGCCATCGTATGGATCGTCCTAATTTCCGGGATTCAGCGTTCTTTGGAATCGTTTCGGTTCTTGAAGAGTTCATCGAAGCCAATCAATCAGGGCGCCCGGAAGTATTTTTTGAAAAAGCCTCTCGCCTGCGCTTGATGGTGTGGGAGTGCCGCCGTGAACTGACTCAGGTGGATAAACACCTGGATGAGTTCGGTGTGAGTGTGAATCTGGTTTTCCAGATGACTCGCTTGAGAATTTATCTGCAACGTATCGACAGCCTTGTCGATATTCTGATCACTGACGTGCCGGATGCGCGCAAGGTGACAAGTTTCCTGGCCAGTCTGATTGAAGAAAATCATGACTTGCAAAGTGTCGGCGCGTTGCTGTCACAGAATATTAATTTACTGGCGCAAAAAGTGGTCGAGCGTGCCGCCGAAACAGGTGAGCACTACATCACGCGCACCAAGGAAGAATACCGCAGCATGGTTCAGGCCGCCGCTGGCGGTGGTTTCGTCACTGCGTTCACGGTTTATGTAAAAGCCGGAATTCTGGCGACCGGATTTTCTGAATTCATGATTGGTGTTTTGGCTTCGGCCAACTATGCGATCAGTTTCGTGGTCATTCATCTTGCCGGATTCACTCTTGGTACCAAGCAGCCCGCAATGACAGGCCCGGCGTTGGCCGAGCAAATGCGTGATGTGGAAACTGAAGAGGGGATGGAGAGGCTGGTTGATGAGATTGCCCATCTGATTCGCTCGCAAGTGGCGGCAGTCGGCGGGAATATTCTATTGGTGGTACCGACCACGATGCTGATGGACTCGATTGTGTTTTTGGCTTCCGGAAAACATATCATGTCGGAAGCCACTGCTTTGAAGTCGTTTACTTCTGTTGATATTTTTGGACCGGCGATCATTTACGCGGCCTTCACGGGGATTTTACTATGGGGCTCCAGCTTGTTTGCAGGGTGGGGGGACAACTGGTTTGCCTTGAACTCTTTGCGCACGACACTGGCGCGCAGCCCGACATTGATGACGATTTTTGGAAAAGTCGGTTCCCGTCGTATTGCGATGTTCTTTGAGAAAAATATTTCAGGCCTTCTGGGGAACATTTCGTTGGGTGTGTTGCTGGGACTGACTCCAGAGATAATGAAGTTCCTGGGGATCCCCTTGGATGTGCGTCACGTGACATTGTCCTCAGGTGGAATGGGTGCTGCTATTCCAGTTCTGGGCGTGGATTTCCTGAAAACCTGGTTATTCTGGAGAGCAGTTATTGGCGTCCTTATAATAGGTTTCTTTAACGTTTCAGTCAGTTTTGCCATGGCATTCCTGGTTGCTATCAAAGCCCGTGGAGTGACTCCACCGACTCGTCGTGCGATTCGCAAGGCTGTTTTCCGCAGAGTCTTGCATCACCCGTTGAGTTTCCTTTTACCGGTAGGAAAAACGGTCCCGGAATCCTCTTCTGACGGGCATTCGCACTGATTTTCGTGCTGTTTTTTTGCTCACGAACACATCAAAAACACCGCAGCGCATCAGTTGCGGTGTTTTAATTTTAAGCAGATATTCATACAAAAAATCATGGAATGTATAAGCAGTTCTAATACTTTCGTGCCGAGAGGTTCTATTTTTGAACTGGGGTGCCATTTTGGAACTGTCGCTGTGAGCCTTGTCTTTGACAGATAATTTCACTTTTTCCTCGGTAAAAAATATTTTTAGGTGGTTCCAAAAGAGTACTTGATAAAATGTACAGCATGAAATGAACTCCCTCTCCATAAGGACTTAAAAAACTGAGTCCATGGAAAATACGGGGGGGACCCACACATGAAACTTAATTTGTTTTCATTAATATTGTCTCTGTTGGTAGCGACTTCTGCTCAAGCTGAGCGCGTGATCGTTATCATGAAAGACTCGCAATCCTTTCAAGCTGCTAACATGGCTTATAAAGTTAAAGGTTCTGGCGCACTTAAAACTGGTCACGCTGTAGCGACGCCGGTAAACGCTGAAATCGAGCAAAGTCTTGAAAATCTGAATACATTGATCGTGAATGCGAAAGATGATTCCGAGATCGCAAAACTTCAGAATGATCCATCTGTAGCTTATGTTGAGAAGGAAGTTTTCCATCCAGCACCAGCTCCAGTTTCCGGCTGGTTGTCCACTCCAGTAAGAAACACTCCGACAGTTCCAGGCGCTAAAACTCCATGGGGTATCATGGCAGTTAAAGCTCCTCAAGCCTGGGCGAAAAACAATCAAGGTCAAGGCGCACGCGTTTTGGTTCTTGATACTGGTATCGATGCAAATCACCCATCTATCAAAGCCAACTTCGAAAGAGGTCAGGATTTCACTGGTGGATCTGATGGTTCTGATTTCTCTGATAAAATCGGTCACGGTACTCACTGCGCAGGAACTGTTGCAGGTGTATTGGATAGCAATGGTTTCACAGGTGTTGCTCCGGGTGCAAAACTTTTGGCAGGCCGTGTTTGCTCCACTGATGGTTGCTCCAACGCAGCTATCGCCGCTGGTATCAACTGGGGTATCTCTCAAAAAGTTGATGTTATCTCTATGTCTTTGGGTGGCGCATGGTCCACTCCAGGCGAAAGAGACGCTATCGCAAAAGCAGCAAAAGCAGGTCTTACTGTTGTAGCGGCTTCTGGTAATGACGGTAAAGGTCGTGTTTCTTTCCCTGCAGCTCTTCCGACTGTTATCGCAGTTGGTGCGGTTGACAGCGATTTGAAACGTGCAGACTTCTCTCAATATGGTCCTGAGCTGGCAATCGTGGCTCCGGGCGTAGGTGTGGTTTCCTCTGTTCCTCAAGGGACTGGTCGTGAGTCTTCTGTGAAAATCTCAGTTGATGGTAAAACGGCTCAAGTTAATTCCACAACTTTCCAAGGTGCTCGTGAAGTATTGAAAGCTGAAACAAATGTTTTGGTTGAAGCGGGTCTTGGTAAAGCAGCTGATTTCCAAGGTAAAGACTTCAAAGGTAAATACGCTTTGATCGGCCGTGGCGAAATCAACTTCTCTGAAAAAATCCAAAACGCTATCAAAGCGGGTGCAACTGGCGCAGTTATCTACAATAACGTTCCAGGTTTGATCCAAGGTGCTTTGACTGATGATGAAACAGTCCTTCCAGTGGCTGTGTTCATGATCGAGCAAACTGTTGGTCAAAAAATCGTGGCTTCCTTGAAAGCGGGCACAGAAGTTAAGGCAACTCTACACACTGTTGCGACTGACTACGCTGATTTCCAAGGTACTTCCATGGCGACTCCTCACGTTGCAGGTGTTGCGGCTCTAGTAAAAGCTGCAAACAAAAACCTAAACGGTGCACAAGTGAAACAAATCTTGCAAAGCACTGCAACTGCATTGGGTCCTAACACCAACAACGAATACGGCGCGGGTGTTGTAAATGCTGAAGCCGCTGTAGCAGCTGCTCTTCAAGCAAAGTAATTAAATTTTAAAATTCAGTTACCTCAAAGGGCTCGCTTAATCAGCGGGCCCTTTTTTTTCCGGGTTGCTTACCCAAACGGTACGGCGTACCATTTTAGGGTATGCATAATCTTCCGGCTCTGATCAGTGATTTGGCTCTTATTCTTGGTACTGCGGGTATCGTTACACTTCTCTTTAAAAGATTGAATCAGCCTGTGGTGCTTGGATATCTGGTTGCGGGTTTTCTGATTGGCCCCAAGGTAGGGCTGGTGGGGACTGTGACCAGCACCGAGGGTGTGCAGCTGTGGGCCGAAATCGGTGTGATCTTTCTGTTGTTCGCTCTGGGGCTCGAGTTCAGCTTTAAGAAGTTATTCCGGGTTGGCGGATCTGCCAGCTTCACCGCACTTTTTGAAATCGGTGTCATGACATTGATCGGATTCACCACGGGTAAACTGTTGGGCTGGGATCTGATGGACTGCCTTTTCCTGGGCGGCATTCTGGCAATTTCTTCCACTTCCATTTCCATGCGCACCATTGAAGAGATGGGTTTCAAAAATATGAAATTCGTCAGCATCGTCATGGGCGTGCTGGTCATCGAGGATCTGGTTGCAGTATTGCTGTTGGTGTTCCTCACCTCCATCGCCTTGACCCGCGAGTTTGCAGGAACCGACATGCTGTTGTCTTTCCTGAAACTGGCTTTCTATCTTTCGCTGTGGTTTGTGGTGGGGATTTTCTGGCTGCCTACGGCCTTGAAGCGTTCGCAGAAGTTTTTGAACGAAGAGACCACGTTGGTGGTGGCAGTCGGGTTGTGTTTTGCGATGGTGGTCTTTGCTGTGAAGGTGGGATTCTCGGCGGCCTTAGGGGCCTTTATTACTGGTTCAATCCTGGCTGAAACCATCGAGGGTGAGCGTATTCATCACCTCGTCAGCCCCATTAAAAACCTGTTCTCCGCCGTGTTTTTTATTTCCGTGGGAATGCTGATTGATCCGGATGTGATTTCTTCTCACTGGCAGGTGATTTTGCTGTTGTCAGTCCTGGTGATCCTGGGAAAAACCCTGGGAGTCACGGTGGGTGCATTGTTGTCGGGTCAAACGTTGCGTTCCTCCTTGCAGACGGGGATGAGTCTGTCGCAAATCGGGGAGTTTTCTTTCATCATTGCGACCGTCGGGGTTGGTTTCAAAGTCGTGCGCCCGGAACTTTATCCATTGGCGGTTTCTGTGAGTGTGGTCACAGCCTTCACGACGCCTTTCATGATTCGTCTGGCTGATACTGTTTATCAGGTTCTGGAAAAGAAAATGCCAGCTTCCATGATAGCATCACTGGACAGCTACAGCATGTTTTCCTTGGCCGTTGGCGCTCACAAAGAGAGCCGCGACCAGGTGCGCGCTTATATCTTTAAAATTTTCTTGAATGCCGTCATCGTGATTGGGGTGTTCCTGCTGATGGCCCGGGTGACCTTGCCCTATATGTTGAATCATCAGGTCGAGGAAGGCTCTGCAAAATTTCTGACTTTGACTGCAACTTTGATTTTAAGTTCACCGTTTTTGTGGGCCCTGGCATTCGGTCGCACCAAACAATTTGATAATCTTGTGGCTGAAGAACACCGTAAGACTTCTGATTATGTGTTTTTGATTTCCAGAATCACGGTGGCAGTGGGATTGGTGCTGGCGATGGTGGCGCAATTCGTACCACTGGGCTGGGCGCTGGGAATTACGGCGTGGATGGCAATTGTCGTGGGTTATGTGTTGTCGACAAAGCTGCGTGCCGTTTATATGTGGTTTGAAAATCGTTTTCTTTCAAATTTGGCGGAAGATGCAAGCAAATCTGACCATAGTAAAGTGCAGCGCCAGGAGTTGGCGCCGTGGGATGCCCATTTGACTGAATTCAAAGTTCCGGCTGAAGCCACTTACGTGGGTATTCCTTTGGCATCATTGTCGATTCGTGAACGTTTTGGGGTGACAGTGGCTTTGATTGAACGGGGACGTGTGAAGATCATGGCGCCCGGTCGCGATGTTTTGCTGATGCCATTTGATACTTTGTATGTGATTGGTAACGACGATCAACTTGCAAAATTCAAAGATTTCATTGAGCAAGTGAGTGATACGTCTGCTTCCGAAACTGAACTGGAAGAGTACACCTTGGACAAATACCTCGTGGATGACCAGTCGGAGTATCTGAATAAATCCATTCGTGAAAGTGGACTGCGCGAAAAAACTCACGGACTGGTGGTGGGTATCGAGCGCGAAGGTCAACGCATCCTCAACCCGGACTCTGCCGAAGTTATAAAACCTGGCGACCTTCTATGGATCGTCGGCGACCGTCGCTTAAGGTAGCTTTAGGAGATTCTTTACCAGCTTTAATTTTCCCTCATTGTAGGGTGGGTAAAGAAGTTTGATCGCTTTACCGCCCCAGCCTTGCTTGAAGATGGCTTTCTTGTGCGAGAAGGCCTCCATCCCGAATTCTCCGTGATAGGAACCCAGGCCGCTGGCGCCCACGCCGCCAAAGGGCAGGTGGGGATTCATTAATGAAATCAGAGAGTCATTGATTGAAAGGGAGCCTGAGCTGGTTTCCTTGGTGATCTTTTTGATGTTAAAGCTGGAATTTGAATAAAGGTAAATCATCAACGGCTTCGGGTGATTGTTGACGTAGGTGACGACTTCCTGCAGATCTTTAAAAGTCAGGATTGGCAATACCGGACCGAAAATCTCCTGATTCATGATTTCGGTTCCAGGCTCCACCTTATCCAAAAGTGTGGGGGCCACATAGCGGCTCTCCACATCCACTTCACCGCCACACAGAAGGCTTGAATTGTTGGCCAGAGCATTTTCCAAAAGCCCCTTCAGGCGCACCGTGTGTTTGGTGTTGATGATTCTTGCAAAGCTGTTTGAGGATTTTTGCGCGTCTTTGCTTTTACCGAAACTGTTTTCGATTTCCTCTTTAAGGAGTCTGACAAAGTGATTGTAGACATCGGCTTGAACGAACAGATAGTCCGGAGCAATGCACGTTTGCCCGGCGTTAAAGAATTTGGCCCAGACGATTTTCTTTGCGGCTTCCTGCAGGTTCGCGCTGTTGTCGACAATCGTCGGTGACTTGCCACCCAGCTCCAGTGTCACGCGTGCCAGATATTCTGAGGCTCCGCGCATGATGATTTTTCCAACGGCGGTGCTGCCCGTGAAAAACACATGGTCGAAGGGATGCTTTAAAAGTTCTGTGGTGGTTTCGGGACCACCTTCGATCACGGAAACCTGGTTGGGTTTAAAAGTTTTAGCCAGCAGCGAGTGCAGAATGCGACTGCATTTCGGAGCAAACTCCGAGGGTTTGATGGTGACGCCATTCCCTGCCGCCAGGGCAGAAACCAAAGGCGAGAGGGTCAGATAAATAGGGTAATTCCAAGGAGAAATAATCAGGCAGGCACCCAGCGGTTCCAATCGAGTGTAGCTGGATGAAGTCAGCAGAAGTGCCGGAGTTTTAACCCGGCGTTGTTTCATCCATTTTTTAATATTCTTTTTGGCGAAGCGCACTTCTTTCATTAGGGGAAGGATCTCGGACAGCATCGCTTCCACTTCGGGCTTTTTGAAATCCTCATAGAGGGCCTGACAGAGTTCTGATTGATGATCCAAAATCGCCTGTTCAAGTTTTTCAATGTGTTCCAGGCGAGTGAGGGGATTGTCGTTGCGGGAGTGAATGGCAAAATCTTTTTGGTGCATCACGAGTTGTTCAATCATGCTTTAAGCTTAGGGAAAGGATCTGGGTTCGTAAAGCAATGGATGTGCGAAAACAAAAAAAAGGGGGAGCACCTGCTCCCCCTGGATCTTGAAGGGAACCACCAAACCTTCATGATCCTCAAAAAAAATTTTAATTACTTTCTAGACTTCACTCGCTCTGGCCGGCGGGCCATCGTGAGCCACAGGGTGTATAAGACAACTCCTGAGTAAAAGAGGCAGAAAACTGCGACTTCTTTCAATTCCATTTTTCGTACCTCCTTCGTGAGATCCTTGTTTGTGAGGGTATCAGCTGGCCTTCCTTGGCCTTCATCCCCCTCTAGAGCATCCATGCTCTGTTGTAAGTAAGACGATCTGCCCCCTGACAGGGGTTAATCGGAAAATAAAAATTTTTAAAAGTGGTTTGAGAATGCTGGTTAAGCGGTTGTTTTGACTGGCGAAACCTGCCTAAATATTTTTATTTAGATGTCTTGGCGTGAATGGCAACTGAGAATTATAAGTCCCCCGAATGCGATACTGCGTGGCGGAATTTTAAGCCTATTGGAACAGATTCTATTTGAGACTGGTTATTAGGGAGGTTTAGTTTATTCTCCCGTAAGTATCTTCTATTTCAATGGACAGGGTCTTTAATTTTTAATAGCACACATGACTCTAACAGAGGTGATTGCGTGTTTGTTCAATTCTTGAAATCGGCCCTTATTTGTTTTGCATTGTTTTTTTCGGGATCTGTTCTGGCCCAGACTTCTTCAGTCAAAATCAATACAAACTCATCAGTGTTAAAGGTCGATGCCGCGGCTTCAGATCAAAAAAAGGAAAGTCCCGCGGATATTGATAACAAAATTACGGATGCACGCATGCGTGCGGAGTTGGGTTCAAAATCCAAATGGTCACTTAAAAGCCGTTTCAATTATTCCGGCGGCACCGTTGCGGAACCTTTCAGCAAGATGACCACGAACCTGCGTCGCACTGGCCAGTTGGAATCCATGTCCTCCATCTCAGGTGATTTGGGTGTGAACTATCGACTTTCACCAAGTGACAGCCTTGGATTCGGCACCGGGTTGACTATGGTAGCCCCATTACAAGGGCTGTCTGATTCCGTGGAGGATCATCGTCATGGACGTGATGGCAACCAGGCTCGCTACCAGGTGACGTCACCCTATGTGGATTGGAAAAAAGGCTACCGGGTTTTGGACACCATGATGATGACTTCGGTTCGCTATGTGCATGCCACGGAAAGTGATTCTGTGGATTTGATGAAAGTGTTTGGTCGCGCGATGGTACATCAGCAGATCATGCAAAACTTTGGGGCTTCAAAGTGGACGGTGGGCGTTGGTGGATTTATGGCCAAGATGTTTTACTCTGCAGAGATCGACGATCCAAAGCTGACGCGCGCAAAGCAAATGGGTAAGTTGCAACGCACGGATTATGTCTTGGGGGCAATGCCATTCGTGCAATACACGTTTAACGACCGCTACTCCACTAGAACTGAATTTGGATATTTCAGCTTTACCAAAGTGGAAGGTTCTGAGGCCTTTGAGCACGAGGATCCGTTTCAGTCACTCGGTGTGGGTATTTCGATTTCCCGGGATATTTACCTGTTCCCGAATGTGCAATTTGCTGTCAAAGAATTGAGGGCCGATCGCACCAATGTCGGTTTGAACGCAAATATAAATTTGTTCTAAGATTAAAGTTTGACCGTCTTAAGTTCACTGGCCAGAGTCACATCACCAATGGTCAAATCCAGCTGGCCCTGTTGCACCAGCAGGGACCAGCGATTGTTTTTCTCAATCAAGTCACCAGTAGCATCCAGGAATTTAGGATCAAAAGAATAGATCTTCAGATCCTGGGCCCGGTGTACGTCACCGTTGCGAATTTCCGTCAGCAGCACTTCAGGATTTTTGTAGGTGAAGATCAGGACTTCCTTGGCTGACTTTGTCGCCTTGTGAAGTTTTCGGGCCGAGGGGTTGCCGATTTCAATACAAAGTTCCAACGAATTTTGCAGCCCTATTTTTCTTAGAGCGGGGGCTTCCGGATCGGCAAGTCCTCCCGGAGTGAATTCCAATCCCTCTTGATAGGCTAAAGAGTAGGCCAGCACCCGGCTTAACATATACGGGTATGTTTCCGAGGGATGTTGGGCCACGCGAAAATCAAGGGACTCGTAAACACCGCGATCAATGTCAGAAAGTTCGATTTGAAAGCGATATAACATTTTCCGAGCCCCCGATGAGTTTAGTTGTTCGTGGTGATTTTCAAAGTCTGATTGTTGTGAACCTCAAAACGAACCACAGTTGCACCGGCTTGAACTGCCTCGGCAACGGTATTAAGAGTTTGTGCGCAGGACTCCATACTGTCAACTGAGCCCGTCAGCTGCGAGGATAGAAGGTTCCCCTTGAAGAACACCATCAGCGTGGTCTTGCCAAAGCCACTGTGGCATTTTAAATGAAGCCCCAGGGCTCCTGTAGGATCAAGGCGAAGATGAATGCCGCCCGCAAGTTTAGAATACTCTGTCATTTCGACTTTTCCGGCATGAACGGGGATTTCCAGTACGCCTTCGATACCGTCAGTACCACGGGCCGCCTGAGCTGAAAAAGCGAAGCAGGATGCAAAAGAAAGAATCAGAAATTTACTCATTAGTTTCATGGGGTCTCCGGAGTTTAATAGTTCGACTCCGGACTTGCAGGGGATATACCAGCTATAGGGGAATATATTGCATCTGATGGGGGGAGGGACAATTTCCGCCGGCGCAAAAAGGGAGGCCGTCAACTCAGTGGTCAATTCAATTTATTAAGGCTTCGAGAATGGATTTGGCTTTTTCAGGGTTGATTCCTGCAGGAATGAAGGTGTTTTTTGAAATGTCCATGCCCAGGGCATCTCTGGTCAAAATCAGTGCTGAGATATATCCACCTAACAGCGTCGCGTGACTCCAGTCCGCCCGGTAAAGTTCACTCTCGCTCACGATCCCTTTTTCCTGAAGTTTCAGCCACGCACGGCCCACCAGTGCGAGCTTGGCATTGTGATTTTGAGTGTGGATGCGGTAGCTTTCATCGATTTGATTTTGCAGAGTATCCTTGTCGCCACCGAACCATGTTTGTCCTGCTTTGTCGCTGTCTTCAGGGAAGCGCAAGCCGGGATGGTCAGCGGTGAACATTTCGTGCTGAAGGCCCCAGCCCCAATTTACATACAGAGTCACATCGGAGTTGTTTTGAAAAACGATATCCAGAATCTTGGGCAGATAAGTTGAAAAGCTCTTCACTCCTCTGTTGCCAGACTTCTCCCACCAAGGCGTCAACTCCAGGGCTTCAATGCTGTGGCCTTGCAGGATAACATGGTCGTAGGATTTCGTGATTAGAACTTTGGTCTGCTCGTTGTAGTAATGGCGTTCAAAACTGTATCCACCGGGAACGTTGAATTCATAGTTAATTTGCAAATCGGGCTCGATGGATTTTGCGATCTCCTGGATCATACGCGGCAACGCAGGGTCCTCCGCAGTACCATAGCCAGGAAGATGGGTGTAGCTGTTACCCAGGAATAGAACGGAAAGCTCGCGGCTCCAGGCTGGAGACGTGAATGCAGAAACTAAAGCCCATGTGAATAGTATTGCGATTCTGTTCATGGCGGGATCATCGCTGAAAGTGATCTCTGACACAAATTCTTAGTATTAAAGTGGCATTTCTACAGGGAAACTATCTATTGATAAGCATTCTTTTCGCTATAAACGCAATAATACATTTTGAACCTCCCTCAAGGGCTCTTCACAATGAAATGTAAGGAGACTTAAATGGAAAACCTAGAGACCTCTGATATCCCACCGGAGGCGCAGAGTTCAGTTCAGAGTTTCTTATCATTTGTAAACATTGATCAGACAATTCTGGTGATCGGCGCGGGCATCAATAATTTGCCGGAGAAGTTCAGCAAACGGGGCCTAAAAATCGTTATCGTAGAAAACCATCCGGATCGGATTGAAAAATGGAGAAGTGCCGGGTATCAGGTGATTGAGGGGGCTCCCGAGGAATTGGGTGTGCTGAAGCTGCCAAAAGAAATTGGCGGCATTTGGGCCGGATCCGCTTTTGAGCACAAATCTGATACGGATTTGGAGCACACATTGGAGGTTCTGCACCTGATTTTGCCCAATAAGGGGGCGCTATTTTTGGCGGTACCTAAAGGGTCGGGAGAACAGCGAACTGGCATTCAGGTGACTCACTTCTATTCTGAAATAGAGATTCGAAAAGTGCTTGAAGAAAAAGCGTTCAACATAGTTCATCTGAATGCCCAGGCGGCGGACTACATCACCATCGTGGTGACCCGTTAGATTATGGGAAAGTATTTGGTCCTGATCTTATCTCTGCTGTCTTGCGTGGGTTATGCCAAAGTGACCTTCGTGACCTTCGTGACCTTTCCCATTCCCTTGATGGTGGAAAGTGCGGAGGTGGGATTGTTTATTGATTTGACCAAAGAAATTTCCAAGCGCACCAAAACAGAAATTCTGATTCAGGTGATGCCCACGGGGAGGGCGATTCTAAGTTTCAGTAAAGGTCAATCCAACGCCTTCTTTCCGGCACTGGATGTTTACACTCCAACGAATGCGATCAAAACCGTTCCGTTCTATGAAAAGGTCGACTTCGTTTTTTATCGAAAAGAGAAACCTTTGAAAACCATCAAGGACCTTGAAGGTAAAAAAGTCGGCTTAACCTTTCGCTATCCCTATGCTGTGGCGCTGACTTCAAACAAGAAAATCAAATTCGTCTTTTCCGAGAATGACGTTGCAAATATGAAAAAGCTGTCGGATGGAAATATTGATGCCTTTGTTGTCGAAGAACGCTCAGGACTGCGGGCTTTGGAACTCAGTCGTGTGAATGGGATCACCTTTGATCGAGATACACCACTCTCTAAGCAGGATGTTTACTACGCGTTCAAAGATACCGAGGAAGGCCGTCGTTTGGCCAAAGAGTTTAGTGCAGTCATCACCGCGATGAAAGCCAATGGCAGTCTGGATGACGCTATTTTGCGCTCTAAAAAATAAGAGATATTGTTGAATTCTCCCGGGTTAAATCCGAATACGCTCACCTTAAAATCTGAAACTTCATTCTTATCAAAGTCCTTCTCAAGTTAGACCCGGAGGTTGGTCCGAAAATTTTCATTTCTTCCATGATAATTGCCGCTTTGTAAGAACTCTTCGTTAGGATTTGTCGGAGAACACAAAGTCAAAATCATGGAGGATGAATGACTAAAAGAACCCTAGTGAACACTCTTGCTGTAACCGCTTTCCTTACTCTTGCAGCTTGTGGTCAAGGTGGCACATCAGATGCTGCTTCCGAAACACTGAATGATGAACAAACAACCCAAACATTGGCAGACGATACAACCGACGAACAAGCGTTCAATGCCGATGATCAAAGCGAAAACGATGCTCCAGAAAGCATGATCGATGACACTGTTGAGCAGGAAGCGGACCTGTCAGTATCCAGCCGCGCTTCCATTCTTGCGAAATATAGCTACGTGGATCCAAACCGTGTTGTTCCAACAACGGCCCTTGGAAATGCCTTGGTATATTTCGAAAACAATAAATCAAAGATCAAAAACAAAAAGTATGTTTCTGTGATCGACTACTCACAAAGTTCCAGAAAAGCACGTTTTCATATCATCGATATGGCGACGGGTAAAGTTTGGAGCATCCGCGTGGCTCATGGTAAAGGTTCTGACTCCAACCATGATGGTTATGCAGAAAAGTTCAGTAACGTGTCCGGTTCCAAAGCGTCTTCGGTCGGCTACTTCCTGACAGGAAGCACTTACAACGGTTCCAACGGTCTTTCCCTAAGACTTGATGGCATGTCATCCACGAATTCAAATGCTCGTGGTCGTGCGATCGTTATTCACGGAGCTTCTTATGTAAAAGAAAGCAGCGTGATTCAAGGTCGCAGCTGGGGTTGTCCGGCGGTCGCTTCTTCTTTGAAAACGAAAGTTATCACGATGCTTAAAGGCGGAAGCTTGATCTATTCCGTAAAATAGATTCTTTCAGCTGTTCAGTATGTTTCAAAACACCAAGCCACCGCTGCTCCTTAGCGGTGGCTTTTTATTTTCATGCGATTTCGGATGTGCTTGTTCTCTATACATTTTCTGATCTTTTCCGAGGAAAATACGTCGAATTGTTTTGCGATGTTTTACCAATTAAAAAAATCAGAATCCGTCCGGAAAAAACCTTAAGGCTACTTCAAAAAGCGTGCTTGAGTAATTTTTCTCCTCATGTGGCGCGTAGTTATGTGACTATGTCGTCCTGACAGCGATGCTTTTTTCGAGTGAAAACTCATTCTGAAACACAAAATACCTATAATGAGTCCTGAAATTGGTGCCGAATAGTTAAACCAAGATGAACACGCCAAAGAAAATCGGACCCTATCAAATCATTAAACGTATCGCCGAAGGCGGTATGGCCGAAGTCTATTTAGGAAAAACGGAGTCCCGATTTGGAGTCAGTAAGCTGGCCGCCGTCAAAACTTCCCTTCAGGATGGAGACCGGGAAAAGTTGAAGGAGATGTTCTTTAATGAGATCCGCATCAGTGCGAATTTAAGTCATCAGAACATCGTTAAGATCCACGACTTTGGCGAGTTTGAAAATCGCGCTTACATGGCGATGGAATATATCAATGGTGTCACTCTGCGGGAGTTGATGTCTTATCTTCAGGAACGCAATGAAAAGCTAAATTCCTCCTTTGTGTTGTACATCATTCATCAGGTGTCGTTGGCATTGGCCTATGCTTATCAGTCCGTCGACCCACAGACGGGGCGGCAGCTAAAGTTAATTCATCGGGACATCAGTCCGCACAATATTCTTTTGTCCTTTGAGGGCGAAGTGAAGGTGATCGATTTTGGTATCGCCAAAAAGCAAAAGGACAACGCTCTTGAGACGGCCGGGCAGATCAAGGGTAAAGTAGCCTACATGAGTCCGGAGCAGGTGCAGGGGTATGAGCTCGGCAGTGGCTCTGATATCTTTTCATTGGGCGTGGTATATTGGGAGCTAATCACGAACGAACGCTTCTTTGCAGGTACGACCACGAATGATGTTAAGCAGTCGATCCTGGCCTATGTGGTCAGTGGTTTAGAGAAGATGAAGTTTCAGGGCCGCGCTGAGGAGTTGTGGGATGTTTTGCCCATCATGCTTCATCAAGAAACTGAAAAGCGCGCAAGTGATGCCAATGAGCTGGCTAGACTGTTGGGAACTTTGTTGTCAGCCTTGCATCCGGATTTTTCGGCGTTGGCATTTGCAGATTATTTAAAAGATATTTTCTCAACGACTTACAATAGCAACCTTGAGCATATCAGACAGTTTGTGGATTATGCGGATCGCACAGTGGTGACAGAGGTTGATGAGGAAGGTTTCTCCGAGGACGTGGGGGAGCTTGACGAATTCGACACCAAGATTTTGGAAGGGTCCTTCAGTACTGGTGTGATTTTGGAAAAGCTGGCAAGTCAACTTGTGCCGCCGAAGCCTCCGGATTTTCCGGCGCAGAATATGTTAACCAAGGTACTATCGGTCTCACCTGTGCCGCCGCGACCGGTGCCTACGGTCCCTTTTTATCGGCACCCCAGAAGGCCACCTCCCAAGTCAGGGTCCTTTGGGTTTTTCACGCTGTGTTCGATTGCGGTGACGGCAATACTCTTTAGTGGGTTGACCGTTGGAAAAAGCGCGATCCCTGTGAAAAACACCGAGTCTGCCACGGCCGTCGTTGCAGGTAGCACTCCGGCTACGGTTCAAAAAATTTCTGCGCCGGTGGTGGTTGAGGTGAAGCCTGCAGCTCCTGTCGCAATGAAGAAGGTGCCGGTGCTCGAGAAAAGTAAACGAGCTATGAAGACTCGTATGGTTGCAAAAGCCGCCAAGCCTGCTAAAAGAGCGCCCGCTGGAAGGTCTTCCTCAGTCAAAGCGAAGGCTTTCGATATGGGGAATATTAGAAACGGCATGGCCTATCCGTCAGGAACCAAGTGTGTGAATTGTTGGACCAATGTGGGTGATCAGGGAGATTGAAGGCGTCCGGGTAGAATTGGGACTCGGGTTTATGACTTTGTGAAGGGCGTAATGCCATCTTCCAGCATTTGGAGGATTTTCAGTTTCAATTTTTCCCGTGTTTCCGCCTTCTTTGCATTATGGAGTCGGAATGCAATAGAGAAGAGGTTCGCCTTTTTTAGGGTTTTATAGAAGGCCTTGGCCTTCTTGTTTTTGTTCAAGGCTTTTAGAAAATCATCCGGGATTTCCATCGACTTTGGCGAGTTGTAGGCCTTCTTCCATCGGCCATCATTTTTTGCATCCGCAACAGCTTTCAAACCCGCAGGCATCATCAGTCCCGCCTTGGTGAGGCGTTGCACGTGCTGGGTATTGATCTTTGACCAGACACTTTTTGGGCGGCGGGGAGTAAAGCGATTGCAATAAGAAATCTCGTCAACGGACTTTCTGATTCCATCAATCCAACCAAAACATAGGACTTCGTCCAGGGCTTCGGCGGGGGTTATTCCGGATTTCCCAGAATTTTTCTTATAAAATCCAATCCATAACTCAGAGATTGAATCGTGATTTTTCGTAAGCCAGCGTCTTAATTCTGATTGGGTTTTAAAATAATGAAGCTTCATTTTACCAGTGTACAAAGATATGAAACAAAAAAGCCACTGAGATCTTCAGTGGCTTTTTTTTAACTGGCGTTGTCTTGAGCTGCGGCAATGACTTGGTAAACTTTAAAGTTTTCATCGGAGACATCAGTGATTACATTGTGGGGTGAGACCATCCCAAGGTAAAAAATACTCCTGGTGTCTTGATCATAGACAGTTACATCATGCGTGTGGGGTTTAAGACTCTACTGATCGTGGAACGAGATTCGCAGTAAAACAGAGATTGAATTCCGAGGCGGTGATCGTGAAATATATGGCTTTTATTTTCTCAATGATGGTGGGTGCGCAGACCTTTGCGGCACAGAAAACTTGCATGGTTGTCTATGCGGCTGGCTTTAGCTATTTCTTGAATGAAAGCAGTGTGCAGTTGGGTGACAAGGCCGAAATCACCCTGGGGCAAAGCACTCAAGATGAGCGCTATAAGGTGACCTTAAGCAATGAGGGCACCTTGGCTCTTATTCATGTTAAAGGAAATTTCGAGCTTCCATTGCATCAAGTCTTTAACGATGGTTCGGTGACCATCTATCAAAGCGAAGATCAGTCTTTATACCCCGAGAATGTTCCCGGTGCGAGGATTGGCAACAGTCTGATCTTCATAGGGTGTGCTGAAGACTAACAGGCTTTTTCAAAAAGAGTAAATGGGGGATCGCCTACCTGTGAGTTCTTGTGATTCGTTCGATCAGCTTTTTATTGGCGTCGCGAACGGATGTTGGTTTTTGGTACCAGCGGGCCAGAATATCTTCACGCAACAGATTGTAGACTTTTAACAAATAGTCGCGCTTTGCCTTGGCAGAGTATCCCTTGATCCAGTGATGCGTATAAAGCTCGCTGCGAACCGGAGAAAACATGTAATGCGGAGTCGAGTCATTCCAATGGTCATGTGCGTGGTGGGCAGTGAAATCGCGGGCAGCGGCCATGTAGGCTTCTTTGGCGGAGCTGCAAGGGAGCTCTACGGCTTTACGCATGGCTTGTGGATCTTCGGCAAAAAGCACGGCCACCACGTCGGCAAAGAGTTCGTGGTAAGGGGCGAGTAAATTCAGGATGCGATTTTGTTCTGCGGAAAACTCGCCCGCTTCAAAATAGGCCTGCGCCAGCTGACGTTCTATTTCCTGTTTTTTTTCCAAAAGATGCTTTAGGTGGGATGGAGTGGAGGCTGCGATAATGCGCTTTTCAATCAAAGCTCGTTGATTCGCCAGGAAGTAAACCTTTTGGTTTGCGATCATAGGTGATGCGATGCCCTCACGGATGGCTTTGAATTCGGGGATATCACGGGTCAGCCAGTCGGTAAAAATCACGTGACCGTATTCGTGGGCAAAGGTCGTTAGATTGCCAGCTTCACTGCGCAGATGTTTTTCCTTGCCACCGGAGTCTTCAATATACAGGAATTCTGCAGCCGAAAGCACAGCCACGCCATCGTAGGATGCACCACTGGCTGAATGCTTTAATGCCAACACGACTTTCTCCGAGACGGGGGCCCAGGCGGAAATCGACTCGACAACGGCGGCCAGTTTCAGCGCGAAATTGCAGGAAGAAACAGTCAGGTCATTGCTATCTTGCCATAAATTCACAGAGGAAAAGGAAGGAATCTCGGGGCATTGATTCGCCATAAAGTCCGATTCAATACTTTGCGCCCAAACCTGTGCTGACACTAGGCAGGCTAAGAATGGGATAAGGAATTTGAAGGTGGATGAACGCACAAGTGACCTCGATAGAGGTCAATGTA
This sequence comes from Bdellovibrio sp. HCB288, assembly GCF_047305935.1. Lineage (GTDB taxonomy): Bacteria > Bdellovibrionota > Bdellovibrionia > Bdellovibrionales > Bdellovibrionaceae > Bdellovibrio. The sequence goes on along the minus strand of NZ_CP178619.1, from coordinate 3,503,629 downwards.
GCAGTTGTTAAAATTTGATTTGTTTTAAACTGTTAATATTGAAAGAAAATCACGGCTGTCTACGGGGTCGACAGGAAGGTTGCGATGTGGATTATTCTCCCTTTTAACGACACTGGCCTTGATAGTATTGAACGATCACGACAATACCACGCTCATAGCCATTGCATTGATAGGTTGGCAAATGAAATATCGAAAGCTGGTCGTCCCATAGAGAACGACCAGCTTTTAAACCTACTCTATTCGACAATAGCTGTAGAGCTATTTAAACGAACCGTACATGAGGCATCGTGAATAACTGAAGGTTCACCATGCTTCGTTTTTCTATTCTACTATTTGCACGTGTAGCGAGCCCAAACGCCCGTAGTATAGGTTTGGTCCAACGCCACAGTTGAATTTGGGTGGATGTCCGCGAAACCTTGGTTGGTGGAGAACCACTGAACATTGTTAAATGCTTGGCATCCTTGGTTGGCTTTGCTGTAAGTGAAATCTGCACCGTAGTGACCATCGCTGCCCATCCACTTCACTGCACCAATACATGTGCCAGTTGCACCAGCGCCCTTGATGGCGATTTGGTTGTCGTTGAATTGAACCAGGATTTCAGAATCCGCCTGGACCGCATTACCAACATTTTTCAGGCTGCAGATATAATATGGTTTTGCCGCGAAGGCTGTAGAACCAAGACCCAACATTAAAAGTGCACAGAATACTTGTTTCATCGAATACTCCTATTTATTTAGATACGTTTGTTATTTCTAACTTCAAATGCAGTATACCCTCGGAGATTATCCAAAAAAAGATAGATGTTCTTAATTAGTATACTGTTTGTTCATAAATAGTGTACGACTGTTTGATCTTTATACGGCCGCCGCCGCGATATGAATATATATGATTTGGCTGAGTCTTGCCTGTTAACCAGCCTCGGGGCCTGTGTCGGGGCGGGGAGTGCAGCATAATGATTTTTGCTAGCACTTCCTTTGGCGATCTGTGGTGTATTCGCGGCCTCAAGGCTAAGAAAAAGGCAGGAAATTATCCTGCCTCATTTTTTAATGCATTAGATTTTTATCGTTTGATTTCGAAAGTTGCTCTGCAACCTTTATCTACCCAAATTACGCTTCCTTTAAATCCGAAGCTTTTGTTTGCAACACATTCAGAGTGAGAGTTTTTACGGTATAATCTAATTGATCTTACTCCACGTCCATTAACCCAACACTCATTGTATTTGTTATTTTCTGAATCGCAGTCCATGTACTCCACTTGAGGCTCATCGATTTGGTCATCACAACCGCGACGATCCATGCCTGCAGGTCGGTAGTCTTCGTTATAATAGCCAGCCTGTGCCTGAGCAATTTGTGCAAACGCCATAACAGATACCAGTGCGATTAAAATTCTTTTCATTATTTTCCCCCGTGGTTTAAAATTGCCACCAATTAAGTGGCAATAGGAGATACTGCAGTGGTCGTGCCATTCAACCAGTCGACAATTTGGCACCACAGTGCTGGTACTTTAGAAATTTATTGCAGTGTGCAAGTCCCGTTAATCTCGCGGCCGGTGTCAGCAAAGACCAAATACAGGGTGTTCCGCAATGACAGGGCATAAAAAAAGCCGACTCGAAAGTCAGCTTTTCTGTCTCAATATCTCAACCGTGTGGGTTCGAGTACTGTCGGAATTGGTGCGCGGAGAGGGACTTGAACCCTCACGCTTGCGCATACGCCCCTCAAACGTACGTGTCTACCAATTCCACCATCCGCGCGCACCGAGGATCAAGTTAACCTTGGGCTGCTGAGTCCGTCAATGATGCGCGATGCGCAAAAGTTGGGCCGATAGCGCTGGTCTTTTTATTTCACCGAATAAACCACATCTACACAGGTGTCGCCGCGCTGATTGATTTGCTTGATCTTAAACGCAGTCTCCGTTCGGCGGGAGAAGAGCTTTTTGCCCTCGTTTAAGAATACTGCCACAGTTTGAATTTGCATTTCATCCAATAAGCCCTGGTCATGGAACAGCCCCACCAGTTCGCCACCACCGACCAACCACACGTTTTTACCATTGGCCAGTCGGACTAATTCCTTGTGGTGAGGTCCCACATCCCCCTGAACGAAGCGAATGTCTGCTCCTTCAACTGGGTTCAGCTTTCGATGAGTAAAAACCAGGCAGGGGATTTTATACGGCCAGGGCTCATTATTTTTATTGTTATAGCTCAGGAGCCACTCATAGGTTGAGGCCCCCATTGCAAGAGCACCAATGCCGTCCATGAAGCTTTTGATGAAACTTAAATCAGCAGGGCCGTTTTTAAACAGCCACTCCAAGGAATCATTTTTATCGGCAATGTATCCATCCAGGCTCGCGGCAGCGAAATAGATTGTTTTCATTTATCTAGGATGGAATTGAATCGGGTATCAGTCAATTAAGGTCGTTTGCCTTTGCTGGCTGCCGGGACCCGTTCGGCCAGGCCTTCCAGTTTCTTTCGTTGTTCCGGGCTCCAGGTTTTTAGAAAGCCCTCTGGATCTTTTTGCGCTTGTTTAATGACTTGCTCCAGTTGCTCTGAAGTCAGTCCCTTCATGTTACCCAAAACATCCGCGGCAAGATTGTAAAGTTCTTGCTCGTTGGCAGAGTTTCCGGTGATGGCTTTGACTTGTTCAGAAGCCTTAGAGGCCTCTTTGGAACTATTAATCATGCCCTGGCGGGCTTGTGCGTTTCGCAGGTCTTGCTGCGTTTTTTCGATCGCACTGATCGTATCCTCTTCGTCGCTTGCAAAAGCGTAAGCACTGCAAAACAAGGATGCTATAACGATGACCACCGCGATTGATTTACTGATAATCCCCAACATACTGAAACTTTCTCCTGGATTTGCAATAGGATAAAGGGCAGTGGGTTGGGGGAAAAGTTAAAAATAAGCCACGTCTCAAATAGAGATCGCGAAGTTCGTTCGCGAATAGAGATCGCGAGCTTATTTTGCCTGACGACCGAGTTTGATGGGTTGCACTTGCTTTAGACGCTCCAGGTATTGCTCGACGTTGTAGCGAGGCATGCCTGTTTGCGTCTGCAAGGCCTGTTGAAGGGCCTTGGTGAAGGACTCGTCCAAGAGTTCAAGGTCCCGCAGGGCGGAGCTGTTGGTGTATTCATGGGCGACCGCTTGAACAGCCTGCTTTTGGATTTTCATCTGCACCATTTCGGGATGGGTGGGAATTAAACTCTGTGTATCGTAATAATCGGAGTTGATGGAGTATCCCTCGTTACGATAGGCGCAGGATAGCAACTTGGCGAAACGGGTGTCCTGAGGATTTAAGAAAAAGTTTTTGCGCAAAGTCTGCATGTCGTCTTTTGCAAGCTTCAGGGAGCTGTCTGTGCACACTTGCAATGTCAGTGGGCTCATTGCGACTTCTGCAAATCTGTAATTCAGTTTGTTATCGATTTCCTTGCGAACGCATTCCGCATCGCTGTGACAGGCAAGACGAATACGAATCGCAACTTGGACTGCCTTGTAGGAATTTAGCAGGCCCGTTTTATTGGTCTTTGAGTAAAGCTGGTGAAGCGAGCGCAGCGCCGTTCTTTTAAGTAGCAGTTCTGCTTGTTGGCGATTCATAGTTGGAAGCAGGGCTTTAAGATTGGCAATCGTGCCTGATACCATTGGTGTGGCACCACTGGTTGCACCAAATAGTCCATGCTCACCACGCCCATTGATTGAAGCCTGGTAGTCATCAGCAGGTGCCAGGATATCCAGGTCGCTGGATTCCTGAGAGTAAACAGTTTGAAAACCACGCGGGGAGTAAGAGCCCACGGATATCACCGCAGACGTTCGTTCAAAGTCGTCGATTGCTTCGGGGTGATCGTTGCCAGCGGCAAACACCCAGATGATGCCCTTGGCATCCATCTCTTTCGCCATTTCCTTGATGCGCCCGTCGGGCCAGCCCATGGAGTTTGAGATCACTTGCGGTGGTGTTGGCAGAATGCGGATTTCATTGATGGCGTTGATGTAAAAAGCACCGGGATAAACTTTGCGAAGCTGAACATAGTCCACCAGCTCCGACATGGAAATCATGCCTGGCCCATTGATGATGTTGGCAACGTTGGTACCATGATTGGCAGTTAGCTTGCGACCACGATCGGCTTCAATATCGAAAGGGATTTCGCGAGTCAGGTTGATGTACTGTTTTTCAAAGCCATTATCCAAAATTGAAAACGGCACTGCTTGCAGGCCGGGAATTTTTCGAAGATCTTCTTTCACCAGGTCGGCGCCGACATATTCCTGCGCCCAGTAAGGGGAAAGGATGCCGCCTTCAACTTCCAAGGGTTGACGTGCCTCCAGCTCCACGAAAGCATGGGCCCAAGTGGTGGTGAATACAGTCAAAGTCAGTAGAAGTTTGCGAACGTTTCTCATCAGGTTATAGCTATGCGATTCCCGGGCCATGAGAGCAGGCTTTCAGATCTGGTATAAGCGAGTTGGAGCTTTGGATGGATACCAAAAGCTCCAGAATGCCATCGCTGTTCAGAATCTTGACAATTGTTCGGGGCGGTTATTTTTTGAAAACCAGAAATCCATCGTCGACAGGAACGGTGGTTCCGTTGATGGCCTGGGCGGCCTCGGTAAACAAGAAGGCCACAACGCTGGCTACCTTTTCAGGTTCAATCAGGCGATTGTGCATGTGCTGTTTTGCCAAGGAGTCTTTCACTTCCTTGTTGTCACCCAGTATCGGGGTGTTGATGAATCCCGGTGCCACGCCCACCACACGTATGCCATGGCTGGCAAGTTCAAGGGCGGCTGTCTTGCTCATCATGACGACTGCGGCTTTCGCAGCATTGTAGTTAAAGCTTCCCTCTGAAGCCATGGTCCCATAAATGGAGGCGGTGTTGACAAAGGTTCCTTTGCTGCCAAGCTGAACCATTTTTTTAGCAGCGTAGTACATGCCATAGTAGACACTGTGCTGATCAACTTCGATCACTTTCAAATAAGACGCTGGATCCATTTCCAGAAAAGGCTTCACCAGGCCAATGCCCGCATTATTGAAAATTCCATTCAAGGTGCCGAATTTCTCAACGGCAAAATCAACCATGGCCTTCACTTGGTCAGCTTTGGAAACATCCACTTTGAATGAATGAGAGAGGACTCCGATTTCACGCAGTTCTTCGGCAGTTTTTTCTGCCCCTTGGTCATTAAAGTCGGCGCATAAAACCTTTGCGCCCTTCTTGGCTAACACGACTGCGGCTTCCCGGCCAATGCCGCTGGCGGCGCCGGTCACGATGATGACATGATCCTTTAATTCCACGGGGACCTCCCTCCGTAATATCATTGTAAAAGTGAATGGGGGAAGTCACCGAAGAGTCGTAGAAATATGGCGAATAACAGAGTGGGGCTGTGTTGGATTAGAGGAGGGGAATTGTAGAAAATATCTGACAAGTTTTGGACAGTTGTGAATTATTTGTCCCGATTTGAGAACGTGATTTCGGGGACATTTGAACCCCGCTATACTGGGAGGCATGAAAACACCGAAAGTCATTAGTCTGAGTCTTCTGGTAATTATGGTACTTGGCGGTTATGCGCTAATCTCGGCTTCCGCTGAATACAGAGCTCAACAAGATTCCAAATCAATTGTTGTTCAAGTGAGCTCCAGCTCGTCAACACTGGTATCTGTCGAATAACCGATCAGGCAAATTGCGCCTGATCGTTGGCAATCGTCTCTCCATTCACTTGCACAGAATAGAATATCGGCACCGCTTTGGAAAGCATTGCGGCCGTCCCACTGTATTGATGGGTGGATCTTTTTGCCGCTTCGACCACCTGGGCGCCATCCACATTTGGGCCGTTGACGGAATAAGTTAAATCAATGCGCGTAAAGATTTTGGGATGCTTATCGGTGAGTCCCGCTCGTGCTTCCAAATCAAAACTTTCATACTGAACCTGAAACTTGGCCATCAAGTCCACAACATCGGTTCCTGTGCAGCCGCATAGTGCTGCCAGAACCAGCTCTTTAGGGCTGGGGCCTTCTGACTTTGCATCAGGCAGGGCGACGTCCAGATCTCCTTGCATGCCGCGAACTTCAAATTTGAAATGGTGACCGTTTACTCTGTGAACCTTTGCTCTCATAGGTGTCCTTTTTGTATTTCAAAATCCTATCCAAGATTTTCTGTCATTTCAAACATATGATTGTCAGTCTGAGTTCATTTGGAGAGGAAATCAAATGGCACAAGCACTACCAGCTTTCCCGGGCATTCCAGAAATCAATGGGCGCATTCTGATCAATGGCGAACTACGAAGTCAGGGATTTGAGACCATTCCCGTTCACTCGACCTGCACCACAGGGCCCGAGCTTAAGACGATCGGCACAACGCCTCACGTGAGTATTGAAATTCTAAGAGAGGCTGTTCAGGCCGCCTCCGCGGCATGGGGCAAGGGACTGGGGGAGTGGGCCACGGCGAAAATGGAGGAACGAATGAATGCTGTTGTGAAGTTTCGCAACGGCATGGTCCAGCAACGGGAGCTTATCTGTCGCTTGCTAATGTGGGAGATTGGAAAGACCTGGATTGATTCTCAGGCGGAGTTTGATCGCACCATTCAATACATCGACGACACGGTTGATGAAGTTAAAAACATGGAACGTGAAGCCGGTCGCTTTCATTTTTCCGGTGGTGTCATGGCGCAAATTCGCCGGGCCCCCTTGGGTGTGACACTTTGTATGGGGCCTTTCAATTATCCTTTGAATGAAACTTTCACGACCTTGATTCCGGCTTTGATTATGGGAAATACCGCCGTCGTCAAGGTCGCTCGCTATGGGCAATTGCTGTGGGATCCGTTGCTGGAGGTCTTTCGGGATGCTTTTCCAAAGGGTGTGGTGAATGTTATCAATGGATTGGGGCGCGAAATCGTCAATCCCGTCGTCCGTGATGGCAAAATTGATGTCCTGGCTTTCATTGGCACCAGTAAGGTCGCCAGTCAGATCAAGATTGCGCATCCTCAGCCCTTTCGTTTTCGCAGCATTCTAAGTCTGGAAGCAAAGAACCCTGCGATCATCATGGAGGATGCGGACCTGGATAATGCGGTCAGTGAGTGCGCGAAAGGAGCTCTTTCGTTTAATGGACAAAGATGTACGGCATTGAAAATGATTTTCGTGCATAAAAAAGTGGCCAGTGAGTTTACCAAACGCCTGGTGCAAAAAATCGATTCCATGAAACCCGGTATGCCTTGGGATGAAGGTGTGGCGATCACTCCTCTTCCTGATCCAAAAAAATCCGAGTACCTGAATAGTTTGATCAATGATGCTGTTGCGAAGGGCGCTGAACTGGCCAATAAAGAAAAAGGTGGAAAAATTCACGACGGTATTTTCTTTCCTGCGGTGCTGGCTCGGGTCCCGTTGAACTCAAGAATTGCGATTGAGGAACAATTCGGACCCGTGGTTCCGATTGCTGAGTTTGAAGATTATAAGGAGATTGAAGATTATATTTTAAACTCTCCCTATGGAAATCAAGCCAGTGTGTTTGGTCAGAATGCACAAATGTTAGGAGTTATGATTGATCGACTGAGCAACCAAGTATGTCGTATCAATATCAACAGTCAGTGCCAGCGCGGACCCGATGTGTATCCGTTCACGGGAAGAAAGAATTCAGCAGAAGGTACATTGAGCGTCTATGATGCACTTCGATCATTCAGTATCCGCTGTATGGTGGCGGCGAAGCAGGATCAGGCTTCTCGTCAGGTGATACAGAGCGTACTTCATCAGAACAGTTCCAATTTTCTTTCCATGAACGTGGTGTTGTAGTGAAGTAATTCTTGACAGATAGAACTGCTTTCTTGGAAATAAAAAATGAATTTCACGGCAGGAGAACAGTTATGATGAATCTTTCTAATTTACGTTTACTGACATCATGGACAACTGTTCTTGTTTATTTTCTGGCTTTATCGGCTTGGATGGCCACGGTGACTTCTCCAATTATGTTGGGAGTTCTGTTCGTCGCCTTTTTTGCGGTGGTTTTGTGGGCGGCTTTTGGAGTTGTTCATGAGGCCGAAGTATTGGCGGAAGTTTTAGGGGAGCCCTATGGCACACTGATCCTCACGTTGTCGATCGTGATCATCGAGGTGGCGCTGGTGGGTGCTGTGATGCTGGGATCGGGAGCTGCTCCTACCATGGGACGTGATACGATGTTCGCGGTACTCATGATCGTTATGAATGGTGTCGTGGGCTTGGGACTTTTTATCGGAGGTCTAAAGCATCGCGAACAGTCCTACAACCTTCAAGGTGCAGCGTCTTATCTTTCTGTTTTGATTCCCCTGACCTGTATTGCTCTGATACTTCCAAACTTCACGACGTCAACGGCAGAAGGCACTTTGTCGTTTTGGCAATCCACGTATTTTTCTGTTTTCTCCATTGCATTGTATGGGGTCTTTTTGATCACACAGACGGGACGTCACCGGGCATTTTATGTGCATCAAATTGAGGGCAAGGTTGACGAGGATGTCGATGCTCCTCGTGCACCGATTAACTGGAAGGAGTTGCGCAAGCACGTGATTTTGCTTTTGGCGAATATTCTGCCAATCGTGCTTTTGTCCAAGGGGCTCGCAAAAATTCTGGATGCGGAAATCAAAGCTCTGGATTTGCCGCTGGCTTTGGGTGGTGTTGTTGTTGCGGCCGTGGTTTTTGCTCCAGAGGGGATCAGTGCATTGCGTGCGGTTGCGCGCAATGATCTGCAAAGAACAATCAATCTGTGTTTGGGGGCCGCAACCTCCACTGTGGGTTTGACCGTTCCGGTTATATTGGCAATTGGTACGATCACGGGCCAAACAGTTATTTTAGGGCTCGCTCCTCGCGAAGTGACTCTGCTGGGAATGACCTTGATCCTAAGCACTTTGACGTTCTCAAATAGACGAACCACAATGCTCGAGGGAACTGTGCATCTGATTTTGTTCTTTGTGTATCTGGTTTTGGTATTCAATCCGTAATACTGTTATTAGTTGCTGGGTCACAGCAATGTCATCAAACCATTGACCCCTAGTTCGGATGGGTGAAACTGGGACGGATGGCGAAATTCGTCCGATTTTTTAAGAAAATATTAAAGGCATTTGCATCATTGCGATTGGCGGTGGTGCTGCTTTTAATTCTTTCTATTCTGATCTGTATCGGCACTATAGTGGAAAGTCGTCTTGATGCCCATGCCGCCAAGGTATTTGTTTACGGATCCGTCTGGATGCAACTGACCATGGGGCTTCTGGTAGTCAGTCTTATTGCGGTGATTGCAGATCGTTGGCCCTGGCAAAGAAAGCACGCCGCATTTATATTGGCTCATATCGGCGTAATTATGATTGTGGCGGGATCCATCATCACTCAGCAAAAAGGTATTGATGGAACAATCCGTCTGGTGCCCGGGGAGAAAAGCGCTGCCGTAACGGTGCCCGAGACAGAGTTGATTTTGTACCGCTCCAAAGACGGCGCCAGTTACGACATTGTCCACTCAGAACCAGTTCAATTTTTAAAAAATCCCATAACTCCAGAGAAACCCTTTCTGATTAAAACCAAAGAATCGGAAATTGAAATTGTAGAGTCTGTTCCTTACGGAGTTCCCAAGCGCAATGTGCAAAATTCACTTATTGCACAAAGTGGGGCGGGGCTTCGGTTTCAGATGATGAATGACCGGATCCAGACATTAGAGTGGCTGGTGCAAAGAAATGTTTTTGAAAAAATAAATTTCGATATGGGACCGGTGCTGGTTTCAATGGGTGGATTATGGCAAAGAAATCTGGAACGACATGAGATTCGTCTGGTGCCCCAGCCGAACGGAGCCCAATACAGTTTTTACCAGAAAAACCAAGCAGAACCCACCGCCAAGGGTGAGCTTGTCGAGGGCGACAAGGTCCATACTCCGTGGATGGGGCTGGAGTTTCGCATGCTGCGCTACTTTCCAAAGGCAGAGCTGAAATGGGATCTGGAAAAAATGGATCATCCGACCCCGCAAAGCACGGCAGCTTTGTTAGTTCGTCAGGGCGGGCATGAGAATTGGTTGTTTTTAAATGACTATCTTAAGATTTTTACGGAATCCCACGTTTACCTGCTAAGCTATCGAAACCGTCAGGTGGATTTGGGATTTCCGTTGGAACTAAAGGAATTCAGAAAGACCCAGTATCCTGGCAGCAGCAAGGCCATGGCCTATGAAAGCACAGTTAGCTATGCTGATGGAAAAGAAGTCGTGATATCCATGAATGAGCCATTGCAGTACGACGGCTTCAGTGTCTATCAGGCGGGGTTTGATCCTTTACCGAATTCTTCTTCGCAGTTTGCCAGTATTTTATCAGTCAATCGCGACCCGGGAAGGCCGCTGAAATACCTGGGGTCACTTATTATGACTCTTGGGATTCTGCTTTTGTTTTACTTCAGAAAACAATATCGCAAAAAATCCTAGCCACGGGTCTGTCCGCTGCCATCAACCAACCATCGTGCATTAGTCAGTTCGCGAAGGCCCACAGGGCCACGCACGTGAAGCTTTTGTGTGCTGATTCCCAGTTCTCCGCCCAGACCAAATTCAAAGCCGTCGGTGAATCGAGTGGAGGCATTCCAATACACCGCAGCCGCATCGATGTCCTGTTGGAAGATGCGTGCTTTTTCCTCGGACCTGGTCACGATGGCTTCGGAATGTTTGCTTCCGTGCTTTTCAATATGGTTAATGGCTTCGTCGATATCATTTACCAGACAACAATTCATGATTAAATCCAGATATTCCGTGTCCCAGTCCTCGGAATTTGCCATTGTAACTCGTTCGTGGCCGTTTAGAATGGCCAGTGATCCAGAGTCCACATGCCACTGAAGTTTTTTTGCTTCTGTTTCTTTGTAAAGCAAAGGCAGAAACTGATTCGCAATTTTCGCATTTACCAAAACTGTTTCCAGGGCATTGCAAACGCCCGGACGTTGGGTCTTGGCGTTGGCGACAATCTTTGCTGCCATTACCAGATCAGCGTCTTCAGCAACATAAGTGTGGCACATCCCGCGATCATTTTTAATGATCGGCATCAAGGCCGTGCGCTGAACGAAATCAATCAACTTATCACCACCACGGGGGACGACAATGTCGATCACATCTTTTCGTTTTAGAAGTTGTTCGACCAAAGAGCGGTCGTAACTTTCAACTCCCAAAAAAGGCAGCTGGTCAAATCCGCCATCCATAAGGCTTTCGCGCATCAGACGGTAGATGATGGCGCTGCTGTATTTGGATTCCGATCCCCCACGTAGCAAGATGACGTTGCCGGATTTAAAGGCCAAAGAGAAAGCTTCCAGAATCACGTTAGGGCGGGATTCGAAAATCATAAATATTACGCCCAAAGGTGCGCGAATCTTTTTTAACAACAAACCATTTTTCAAAATGGTTTGTTCGATCACTTCGCCAACGGGGTCAGGAAGACCTGCAACTTGCTTCAGGCTTTCGATCATACCATCGATGCGTTCCGCGTTTAAAGTCAAACGATCACGAAACGCGCTGGCCGTGTCGGCGGGAAGGGCAGCAAGATCTTTTTTGTTCTCTTCAATGATTTCGTTGGAAGCGCTCGCAAGACGGCGGGCAATAGACAACAACGCCTGATTTTTGTTTTCCGTTGAAAGTTTGCGTTGTTTGCGGGCCGAGGCACGCAGATCCTGCAAGGCCTGCTCATTAAGCGAGTTCATGGCGTCCCCCAAATTGTGTTCCGATACTTTCGCCTTTTGCGATATGCAAAAGGTTGTTGGGAATATCGCCGCGAACAAGATGGGTGATGATCTTGTTTTTACCGGCTGTTTCCGCCGCCAGAAGTTTTGAGTACATACCACCGGTGCCGACTTTGGAGACGGCTTTACGGTCTGCCAGATTGAATTCGGCTTTAGAAACTTTAGGACGATAGCGGATTAAAGTGGCATCGGGATTTTTGTTCGGATCAGAATCAAACAAGCCATCCACGTCAGTCATCAGAATAACCCGTTCGGCTTTCATCATGACTGCGACTTTCGCTGCCAGGGAGTCGTTGTCGCCGAATTTGATTTCCTCGGTCGCCACGGCGTCATTTTCGTTCAAGATTGGAAGGACTTTCCACTTCAAAAGTTCTGTCAGAGTGTTTTGCAGGTTTTTGCGACGAGCGGGGTCTTTCATGTCCCCGGCGGTCAGGAGCACCTGGGATCCCAATAAATTTGCAGATTGCAAAGCCAGATTGTATTGGTCCATCACCAATGGCTGACCAATGGCGCTCAGGGCTTGCTTTTGTGGAAGAGTTCTTTTGGCAGATTTAAAATTGGTGCGGGCAACTGCCCAGGCAATGGCTCCGGAGGTCACCCAGATGATCTCGATGCCATGTTTCTTTTTCAGCTGTGCCACTTGCAGCATCCAGGCACGCATTAATAACGGACCACCATCGCAAACCATTTTACTGCCAGCTTTGATCACCCAACGTCTGTTTTTCGCCATGACTCTTCCCTTTGGTTTTTCAAAAACCCCTTTAAGTCTAGGGGTAGGGAAGAGTCCTCAGCAATCTATTTTTTCAACGAATCTTTGTAGCGATTGACCGCCATGATACCTTTGCGGGAATTGTCGATGGATTCACCAAATATGCGTGCGGACTCCTGAGGCGCGTGGAAGCCTGACGAGTTTTCCGCTTCCACGAAATCAAACATAAACTGGGCATGTCGTTGGAAGTTTCTGGCCGCCTCGAGTTCTTTGTTCGGTGACTTGGCCAGGTCCACGTCCTTATACGGTTTAAGTGCGTTGATCAGGTCGATCAATGCATCAAATGCGATGTTGCGCAGGCGTTGGTGGCGATCCTCAATTGCTGTTGCGCGATCAGCCAGCTCTTTTTCAGGAACGTTGTGGCAGGTTTGGCAGGCGCGATTGATATTTAAAAGCGGGCTTCGTACCCAGTGGTCGGTCACTTTCATTGCTCCCACCCGTTGGTAAGGCATGTGGCAGTCCGTGCAAGCGACACCTGCACGGGCGTGGGTGCCTTGAGAGAACATTTCAAATTCAGGATGTTGCGCTTTTAGAACCGGAGCACCGGTGTCTTTGTGAATCCAGTCTTTGAATTTGACTTCGTCATAGTAGCTCAGAATTTCCTCAACCTTGATGCCCTTGGCCCAAGGATAGGTCAGAGTTTTTCCTTCACCTTTGAAGTAGTACTCAACGTGACATTGGGCGCAGACGTAGGTGCGCATTTCCTGGCGTGAAGCCATTTTGTTCACATCATATTCAGTAATGCCTTGTGTGGCTTTAAAGGCTTTGATGCCTTCAATAAAAGCAGGGCGGGTGATTCGCAGGGACATGTCCTTGGCGTCATGGCAGTCGATGCAGGCCACGGGATGTTTGGCCAGAGTCACAACTTCTTTGTATGGAAGTTTGTTCATTTCATGAAATCCCTTTACCAGATCGCCCTCACCCAGCTTTTTATAAATTGAATAAGTGGAAGCATGGCAATTCAGACAGGCTCCGGGTTGCTTTACCACATCCTGGCGTTCAGTCAGTTCCTGATCCAGCAGCATATAGGCATGGCCCCGCTCCTCCCGGAAGTCTTTGGAGAAGGCATAGCCGTTCCACATAATGCGGAGTCTTGGGTCTTCATCCAATTTTTGAACAGAGGTGAAAGTGCGCGGATCCTTTGCCGTCGGGACGTGAGGGAAGGCCTCGCTGCCGCCGTACTTGGTGCGAGTCATGTCTGATGTCTTCAGATAGGATTCGTATTGATAAGGAAAGTTTTTTCCCCAAACCGCAGGATCTTCAATGTCATCGGTGATTTCAACGACGCGGTAGAATGCTTGTTTTCCCTCTTGTTTGCGTTCGAAGATGTTGACCAGAAGTGCTGCCGCGGCAACGGTCAGAAAGATAGCTCCAACAAGGATAATAAGATTTCGTTTCATGGGCGTCATGGGTGGCTCCTATTGTCCGTGGCCCACACCGCGGTGACAGTGCAGGCAATTCTTAACATTTTCTTCAGTTCCTTTGTGCGCACCTATGTCCATGGCTTGAACCATGGGCTGATGGCAGTTCAGGCAGCTCTGTAATGCGACCTTACGATTTAGATCCTTAATTTGAATCGGCTCGTGAAAGTTCTGAAAAGTAAAGGCCCAACCGTGATTAAAACCGTTCAATGCTTTAACCGCATATTTAGCCGCGATATTTCCGTGGGGTAAGTGGCAGTCATTGCACTTCGCCACGTATTGATGGCCTGATTTACTCCAGGAATCATAGTTAGCCTGCATGATATGGCAGTTGATACACGCCTTGGGGTCGTCAGACAGGTAAGAATAACCTTTGGCGTAAATGAAGGAATAAGCGCCCAAACCAATCAGTATACCGATTAGTATGATGACAATTATTCCGGGCGCATTTTTCAGGTTCATGGGTAAACTGTAAATGAAAGTCTATTGATATGGCAAACAGTCGATCCACAGCCAAGATGCGTCTTGATAGGCGGAAAAGAGTGGCCGAGTTAGATGACAACATCTGCATAAGAACGAATATAATAATTTTTAATTCGAATAGGTTCGTTAATGGCAGGGCTGGAGGGTAACACCCTCTAAGAAACTCTATTTTAGTCTCAGTTTGAAAGATTGCGGTCGGAGTACTTTACCTACCAAACGACAATTTGTTAAATTGAATGTCAGACACCTAAAGGGGAATCCATTGAAAAAGCACGTTGTTGTACTATTGGCCCTTGTTGCTGTGGGCTGCGCGCAAAAGCCCGTTATCAAAGAACCCGAAATAGTTGCCAGCTGTTTTGCAGATGGCGAAAAGCAGGAAATGTGCAAAGCCGAGCGCACCAATGACGATGGAAAAATCGTGATCACTCGTTGCATCGGTTCAACCAACCGTAATGCTCTGGCAAGTCTGCGTGGAAAATGTGTGGAAAGAATCTGCACCAAAGGTTCCAACAATGATTGTCAGATTCGCGGGGAGATGGGCGTCCTGGATCAGTACTCAGAATTAGTTCGCCATAAATTCTTTGCGGAAGACGAAGAAGACGGTGCCGCGGTTGCCCCAAAAAAAATAGCGAAAGCAAAAAAGAAAAAAGGCAAAGGCGCTGTCAAAGCTGTCGAACAGGAGTTGGATGTTGATCCCATGGCCGAACTTCCCAAGATGCCTGAAAAGCCAGAGCCGGTGGTTAAGAAAGCGGCTCCTAAAGCCGTGTCACAAGAGCCTGCAGAGCCAGCGGCGATCAATGTTACATTGAAGGCCGATGCGTCCCCTAAATCCGTCAGCTCTAAACCTCGAAAGCCGGCATCTTCGGTGGCGGCAAATGAAGGTTTTAAAAAGGTATGTGTCGCCAAGTCAGATGCCAATGCTCCGGAAGTGTTGCGCGGCAAATGTGCCACTCGCAACTGCAATGATGGCAAGTGCACCTATGGTGGTCGCAAAGAGATGTTTGAATACGTCACTCGTTCCGGGACTTAGGCTTCAGAGGGGGCTCTATTGAATCTGACGCAACGCTAAGCGTTAGTTGCGAGCCCCAAATTGTACATTCTCTTCTTAGGGATTAAGCATGTCCCATGACTCAAGAATCACTTCTGACTAAAAAAGAAATCCTAAAAATGATGGCGGGATTCCGTCGGTTTCGTGAGCGCTTTTTTAAGGGCGAGCATTCCGTTTACGAGGATCTTTCCACTGGCCAAAGCCCTAAAACATTGATGATTGCCTGCAGTGATTCCCGCGTGGATCCGGCGATTTTGTTTTCTTCCTCTCCAGGGGAAATCTTTGTGGTTCGAAACGTGGCAAATCTAGTGCCTCCTTTTGAATCCAACATGGGTTTTCACGGGGTGTCTGCGGCGATTGAATTTGCCGTCGTTAACTTGCAAGTCGAGAACATTGTGATTCTTGGGCACCGTCAATGCGGCGGCATTCGTTCGTTGTTCCAGCCCGACGCCATTCGCAAGGGTGGATTTGTGCAGCAGTGGATGAGCATCGCAGAGGAAGCAAAGAACAAAGTTTTGCAGGCACATCCCCACGGTGATCTGGATCAGAAATGCCGAGAGTGTGAGAAAACTTCTATCGTGACCTCGCTTGAGAATTTAAGAACATTCCCATTTATTGACTCTGCTGTGAAAGAACGCGGTTTGCAGTTGTTGGGCGTTTACTTCGATCTTGAGAATGGCCACCTGTCCTTCTTTGACGATATGACACAAAACTTTAGAGAGCTGGAAATCTCGAAAGTTCACAACACTTAGTATTGATTTTGGACGCCTTGGAGAACGTGAGGAACGGTGACTCCAAGGCAGATAAGTACCCATCAAGATATTGACATCAAGCTCCAACCTCTAGATATTCCACCACATTCCATGAGTGCTTATACGAGAACGCTTTTTAATTTGCGACTCCATTGGAGTCAGAGCACCACGGCAAGGGCATTGCGCCGATTACTTTTGTGAAATAGTTTTTCCGCCATGGGGAATACGTCTATGAAAAAAACATCCGAGTTATCGAATTTTTTTAATGAGATTTTTTTGGCGCGCCGTCGGAAAAATCCCAAGTACTCAATGCGTGCATTCGCACGTGATCTTTCACTGACTCAAGGTCGTTTGTGGGAATTGATTCATGGTCGTTATATTCCAGGATCAAAAGTGACTGAGCGTATTGCGGAGTTGTTGAAGCTGGCGCCGGAAGATAAAGAGCGCATGCAATCTTTGATTGCCATCGCCAAAGCGCAACCGGTCTCCACTCTGCGTTCGATTTCCAAAGATGAGTTCGCGATTATCTCTGATTGGGAGCACATGGCGATCTTTAATTTGATTTCGACCAAAGGTTTCGATCACACGATCAACAGCATCGTGAGTCGTCTGGAAATCTCCATGTTGCAGGCAGAAGGGGCATTAAGTCGTCTGGTTGAAGCAGGTCTGGTTGTCGATGATGGCGGTAAATTTGTTCCGGCATTCACCAATGTCAGCGCGCCCACAGAGGTGCCTTCAGAAGTGATGCGCGAGTTCCATCGTCAGATGATTGGTCGCTCGGTAACATCTTTGCATCGTGATCCAGTTGAATCTCGCAGTATTACCAGCATGGTTTTTCCTGCGAACGTTAAGAATCTGGCGAAGGCTAAAAAAATCATTCTCGATTTCAATGTTCGTATGGCAGAGCTTATGGATAAAGGTGACACAACGGAAGTGTACAGCCTGGCAGTTCAATTGGTGCCAGTCACAGTAGCAGGAAGGTAGGAAGAAATGAAAAACTTAATGAAGAGTATTTTGCTTGCGGGTTTGTTGGTATTTCCAGTGATCGGCCATGCTTGGACATTTGTGGGTAACGCAGGGAACGTGGTTATTTGCAAAGGTCAGGTAGTTGGTTTCTATGATCGCTTTGAATTGGATTTGCGTTACAACTGGACGTGGGAACTGGCACAAATTGAATTGCCAAACACGACAGGCACTCCGGATGAAGTCATTTTGGCTCAAGCCTATTTGCAAAGAATTGAAAAGCTTCACCCGATGTTGTTTGCAACATTGAAAGGCTACGTGGATTCCTTCTATAGCGAAGTGAATTTCGTAAAAGGCTATCTGCCAAATGTTCTGGACGATGCTGGTGTGGTGGTATTGCCGGGCAAGCATTGCAATCTGGAACTTTTGGTTGTGCAGAAGCCGATTCAGTATCCTAAAAAGTCCCTGTACACGGTGAATCAGTTCTATTGGAAGTCTTTGAACTCCCAAGACCGTGCCGTGGCAATCCTGCATGAAGTGATCTACCGTGTGGCTTTGACTCGTGGTAAGGCGCCTCGCTCGTCAGAAGGCATTCGTCTTTTGAATGAAGTGATTCTGTCCAACGAAGTGAAAAACATGACAGTGTATGAGTTTGCTAATCTGACCCGAATGGTGTTTACACCCCAATCCAGTGATCAAAAGTAAATAATGATGAAAGGCCCCGATGGGGCCTTTTTTATTTTCTTCTAAAATCGGTGATCCACTCGATTAGAAAATAAACCAGTGCGACGGCCGGAAACAAGGCGCCGATTTTTGTCGTCAGATCCCAGCCGCCGTGAGAGTAAGCCCACGCTCCCGCATAGGAGCCAATCGAGCCACCGACGAAGATAATGGCGACATAAAGACCATTCAAGCGTCCGCGATATTCCGGTTTTAAGGAAAAGATCGCCCTTTGTCCTAAAACCAAAGTGGCTGTGATTCCTGCATCCAGTAGAATCGCTGAAAAAACCAGAACACCCAAAGCTGTCAAAGATCCCGGCTCCAGTAAATGAGTCACACCAAATGAAGCGATCGCGGAGAGCATGGCGATGATCGTCGCAGGTGTCGTCAGTCCCCGGTCAGCAAGCTTGCCCGCATAGGGGGCTGAGATCGCTCCGGCCACACCAGCGAACGCGAATAACGCAATCGCTGATTGTGAAAGGTGATAGGTGGGACTCATTAGATACAACGGCACTGCTGTCCAAAATAAACTGAACGCACCAAACATGCAGGCTTGATAGACGCCTCGACGGCGCAGCACCGGTGTGGAAATCAAAAGTTTTCCCATCGAGGCCAGCAAGCGGCCGTAATGGAGATTTTGTGATTCCGGTTTGCGCGGTGGCAAAAATTTGAAAAGAACAAGCGCCATCAACAACATCAATGAAGCAGACAGGAAAAACACCGCATGCCACGAAAACATATCTGTCAGTAAGCTCGAAATCGGACGGCTCAGCATAATCCCCAACATCAAACCACTCATCAATCCGCCGACCACGCGGCCCCTGTGTGATTCAGCAGTCATATGGGCAGCGTAGGGGACGACAATTTGCACAGCCGAAGTGCCGACTCCCAAAAATAGTGCCGCTGCAAAATAAGGGGCAACGTGTGTTGCCACTCCTAAACCCAACAGGGCCAGAATCGTGAGACCCATCAATGCGAGAATTAATTTTTTGTTTTCCACCAAGTCACCCAGCGGTACCAGGAACAAGACTCCCAGGCCGTAGCCAATTTGAGTGAGTGTCACAACCAGTCCCGCGGAAGAGGTTTGAATTCCTAGGGACTCGCTGATCAAAGCCACCAAGGGCTGGGCGTAATAGAGATTGGCGGCAATAACTCCGACCGTGAGGCCTAAAAGCAGAGTGATTGTACGGGCAGGAACAGTCGGGGAAGTCGTGTCTTGAGGTTGCATTTCTTGGTTATACTCCTGTTCGTGTTCAGAAAAGACCTTTGATGCATAGCGCATTTGTCCTTTCCGAGGTCCTGAAAGGATGCATGATTGGTGAAAACCTGATAAATCTTAAGGACCTATGACGAATGCAAACACTCCAAAAACGACTCCATATAGTGCTGTAAAACCTGATGTCCAACTTGCCAAGCAAGAAGAGGGCATTCTTGATTTTTGGGATCAGCAAAAAATTTTCGAACAGACTCTAGATCCTAAGGGTAAAAAAACTTACAGCTTCTATGACGGTCCTCCGTTTGCGACAGGTCTTCCTCATTATGGGCATTTGCTTGCTGGTGTTTTGAAAGACGTTGTTCCCCGTTACTGGACAATGAAGGGCTACACGGTGCCTCGTCGTTTCGGTTGGGACTGTCACGGTCTTCCTGTTGAGTACGAAATCAACAAGACTCACAAGATTGAATCTCGTAAAGACGTTTTCAAAATGGGTGTGGCTGAATACAACGACGCTTGTCGCTCGATTGTAAAACGTTATTCGACTGAATGGAAAACCACTGTTCGCAGAGTCGGCCGTTGGGTGGATATGGAAAATCCATACTTCACCATGGACGTGTCTTTCATGCAGTCCGTATGGTGGGTGTTCCAGGAGCTTTTCAAAAAAGGCTTGATCTATGAAGGCTACAAAGTTGTTCCTTACTCTGTAGGGATCTCGACTTCGCTTTCAAACTTTGAAGCGAATCAAAACTATAAAATGGTTCAGGATCCTGCGGTCACGGTGATGTTTAAACTTATCAATCAGCCCGACACGGCTGTGATGGCTTGGACGACGACTCCTTGGACTCTTCCTTCCAACATGGCTTTGGCAGTTGGTGTGGAAATGGATTACGTGAAGGTTCAAGAAAAATCTTCGGGTCGTAAGTTGATCCTGGCGCAAGCATTGCTTTCATCTGTGTTTAAGAAACCAGATGAAGAAGTTGAAGTTTTGCAAATGATGAAGGGCACAGAGCTTGTAGGTCTGACTTACGAACCTTTGTTCCCATACTTCGGTGATCGCGCTGAAAAAGGTGCGTTCCGTATTATTTCTTCAGAGCACGTTACGACTGAATCCGGTACCGGTGTTGTGCACATGGCACCAGCGTTCGGTGAGGAAGACTACTATGCGTGCGCAAAAGCGGGCATTCCTCTTGTGAATCCTGTCGACGATGACGGTATGTTCACGGCAGAGGTTCCTGACTATCAAGGAAAACGTGTTAAGGAAGCTGACAAAGACATCATCGCGGCTTTGAAAGCTAAAGGGAACTTGTTCAAACAAGATACAATCCAACATAGTTACCCATACTGCTATCGCTCTGATACTCCGCTGATCTATCGTGCGGTTTCTTCTTGGTTTGTTTCAGTTGAAAAAATCAAAGAGCAATTGATCGCGAACAACAAACAAACTCAATGGGTTCCGGATCATCTTCGTGATGGTCGTTTCGGTAACTGGTTGGAAGGCGCTCGTGACTGGGCGATTTCTCGTAATCGTTTCTGGGGGACACCACTTCCTATCTGGAGAAATGCAGAAGGCGAAGTGATGTGTATCGGTTCCCGTGCGGAACTTGAAAAACTATCTGGTCAAAAAGTTGAAGATCTTCATATCGAGTTCGTAGATAAAATCACGATTCCATCTCCAACTGGTAAATCACCGCTTAAGCGCGTTGATGGCGTATTGGACTGCTGGTTTGAGTCGGGTTCTATGCCGTACGCTCAGTGGGGTTTCCCTGATGCAAATGTGGAAGAATTCAAAAAAGCTTTCCCAGCGGATTTCATCGCCGAAGGTTTGGACCAAACTCGCGGTTGGTTCTATACTTTGTCGATCATCGGGACGGCTTTGTTCAACCAAGCTCCATTTAAAAATGTTGTTGTGAATGGTCTGGTATTGGCTGAAGACGGTCGTAAGATGTCTAAGTCTTTGAAAAACTATCCTGATCCAATGGAAGTATTGAATCAGCATGGTGCGGATGCTTTGCGTTTGTACTTGATCGATTCTCCGGTTGTGAAAGCACAGGAATTGAAGTTCTCTGAAAAAGGCGTTTACGATATCGTTCGTAAAATCTTGCTAAGATGGTGGAACTCTTATTCATTCTTTGCGAACTATGCAAACATCGATGGCTTCGTTCCAAAAGGTGATGCTAAGAAAAGTTCTAATATTTTAGACCAATGGGTTCTTTCTCGCCTGAACGGTTTGATTGCGAACACTCACAAAGAGATGGACGCCTATCGCCTGTACAACGTTGTTCCTCATTTGCTTCAATTTATCGAGGATCTAACGAACACCTACATCCGTTTCAACCGTTCCCTGTTCTGGCAAGAAGGCATGCCTGAAACGAAACGTTACGCTTACGAGACTTTGCATGAAGTTCTTGTGACGTTGTCTCGTTTGATGGCGCCATTTGCTCCGTTCATGTCAGAAGTAACTTACAAAAACTTGTCACAAGTTCTTCCGAACAAAAAAGACTCGGTTCATTTGGAAAGCTTCCCGCCAGAAGATCTTTCTATGCTTCGCCCAGATCTTGAAGAAGCAGTGAAGGCGATGGACACGTTGGTAACGTTGGGTCGTAATCACCGCGAAAAAATCGGTGTTAAAGCGAAAATCCCATTGAACGAAATCAAGATCATCCACAGAAGTGCGACGCTTCTTGAGACTTTAAAAAAGTTCGAACCGTTCTTTGTTGATGAATTGAACTTCCGTAAAGTTGTTTACAACTCGAATGAAGACCAATTCGTCCAAGTCACTGCCAAAGCGAACTTCCCAGTGTTGGGTAAACGTCTTGGACCTAAGATGAAATCAGTGGGCGCAGGCATCATGGCCTTGCCACTAGAGAGCATCTTGAAACTTGAAACGGGCGGAGCTGTAACAATCGATGGTGAAGAGATCACACTGGCTGACGTTGAAATCCGCAGAGCCCCTAAAGGTGGCAACGCGAACTTGTCAGTTCACCAAGTGGTTTCCATCGAAGTTGATCCAACAGTCACGCCTGAACAAGAGCGTGAAGGCCTGGCTCGCGAAATCATGCGTAAAATCCAAATGGCCCGCAAAACTGCAGACTTTAAGCTAGATGACAAAATCACTCTAGAAATCGCCTGCGACGGCGCTTTGCTTGACGCTTTGAATGCGCACAAGGACATGATCACTTCAGAAACTTTGACTCACACGTTGAACATCTTGCCTCTATCAGGAATGCCTAAGGGCGCACACGTAGACGACAGCGATATCGACGGCGAGAAAATCAAAATCGGTGTTCAGAACTAATGCAAAAGCATGGCGAGAGTTTTGAATTTTCAGCGATAGGGCATGTACAAACGCCCTTTCATGATAAGTTTGGAATTCCTCGCCAACCAGGGCTCGCTAATCCTGCTAAAGGCATTATCAAACTTCTTCCTGATCCTGATTTGTTGACGGCAATTCGTAGCATGGAAGAGTTCTCGCACCTGTGGATTGTCTTTGTCTTTCACGAACACGGTGGCAAAAACTGGAAACCCAGCATTCGTCCGCCGCGTTTGGGTGGGAATCGCAAAGTGGGTGTCCTGGCTTCGCGCTCTCCGCACCGACCGAATCCGATTGGGATGTCTGCGGTAAAAATTGAGAAAATTGATTTCGATGCCAAGGGTGGCCCCGAGATTCACGTTCACGGCGTGGACCTTCTTGATGGAACGCCAGTGCTTGATATTAAACCCTATATTCCCTACGCAGACTCCATTCCTGAAGCGAACGCGGGTTGGGCGAGTGATCCCATAGAACGCACCGATATCGTGTTTTCCATTGAGGCTGAGGCTGAAATCAAAAAGCGTGATCCCGAGGGTGCGAACAATCTTCGCAATCTCATAATCAGCATTCTCGAATTGGACCCACGTCCAGCCTTTCAAAAGCGCCAGGACCCAATAACAGCTCCGCAAAGCTGGGGCCAGAAATACGGCTTTGATATTCTGGGGAGTGATGTAAAATACGAACTACGCGAAGGTCACTTTTACGTCTACGCGATTCAATAAATCGGAGTTCAATTTGAAACTAACAGGTGCCATCAATTTCCGCGATCTTGGCGGTCATTTATCTGTTCAAGGTCATCAGCTTAAATCAGGTCAGTTTTTTCGTTCGGGCGCATTAAATAAGCTAACCAGCGAAGATGTTGTTTTGCTGCAAACCAAGATCGGTCATGTGATCGACTTCCGTGACCCCTCTGAAGCCGCTCACGACAAAGACGTTTTGTGGGACGGGGTGGTTTATGAAAACTGTCCAGCGAATCCCGTGGCCTATCGCATGAGTGCGAACTTGGGTTCCTTTTTCACCAAAGAGCATCTGGAAAATATTCCTCCGCAGTACATGGAAAAACTTTACCGTACTTTACCTTTCGATAACTCTGCCTATCACCGCATGTTTGCCGTGATGGACGAGATGCAGGGGAAGGGTATGCTTCAGCACTGTGCCGTCGGCAAAGATCGCACAGGTGTGGGAACAGCGTTGTTGTTGTTGGGCTTGGGTGTGGAAGAACACCAAGTCATGCAGGATTACCTGACAACGCAAACGGGCCTGGAGCCCTTTCGCAACAACCTGATGACCCAGTTCCAGGGAATTCTTTCCGGAAAAGCGATGGAGGGCTTCCAGTACATGATGGGGGCTCACGAGACGTTTTTGAACGCGGCCTTTGAGGAAATGAAGTCCAAAGCCGGCAGCGTCCAGAAATTTTTACTAAGCGAATACGGTGTAACGGACCAGCGCCGGGCTAAATGGCAGCAAAAGTTCTTTGAATCTTAAAGACCTTTGAATCCTAAGGGACGTTATGGGATAACCGGGCCTCTTAAATGAGGTTTTTCCATGGCGTCTTTGTCCGATCAAATCGACACAGCTTTTGATCTTAGTTACCTGAATTTTTCCAAATATCCAGCCACAGAAATCAAATCCATCGGAATCCTGGGTGGCGGAACAGCCGGTTACCTGGCGGCCTTAGCACTTAAAAAATTGCACCCTAAAATCCAAACTTCGGTGATTGAATCCAGTAAAATTCCGGTGATCGGGGTGGGCGAGTCCACGACGACAGAGATCGTGCCGTTCTTGCACAGAACACTGGGCATTGATCCCCAGGAGTTCTTCCGCGAAGTACAGCCGACCTTAAAACTGGGTATTCGTTTTGATTGGGGCTGCCCAGGGGACTACCACTTTAATTTTAACTTTTTCGCAGGCCATCAGCAGGAAAGCCATTACTACGAAGACTCTATCAACAATGCCAATTGGGCTTCTGTCCTGATGGACAATAACAAGATCCCCGTTGTTCGCGAAAAAAATGGCGAGATGATCTCTTTGCTGCAAAGTATTCCGTTTTCCTATCACATCGATAACAAGAACCTGATTCGCTTCCTGAATAAAGTGCTGAAGCAAAGACAGATTCCGATCGTCGATGCTGTGGTTGAAAAAGTTCACCTTGATGACAATGAATTTGTCACTTCTCTTGAAACTGATGACGGAAAAAAACTTTCGTTTGATCTGTACATTGATTGCTCGGGCTTCCGCTCACGCATTTTGGGCCAGGCTCTTAAGACAGAGTTCATTCCATTCACTTCAACACTAAGAAACAACCGCGCGATAACCTTTGAAACTTCTCATAACAACGTGATTAAGCCTTACACGCAGTGTTCAACCATGAACAATGGCTGGTGCTGGACGATTCCGATGCGCCATGAAAATCATCACGGCTACGTTCATTCCACAGACTACTGTGACGAAGCGACCGCTTTAAAAGAGATCCAAGAAAAATTCGGTCCCATCAAAAGCCATAAGATCGTGGAATTCCGCACAGGCCGCCACAAAAAAGCCTGGAATAAAAACGTCTTTGGATTAGGAAACGCCTACGGGTTCGTAGAGCCTTTGGAATCAACTGCGATTCAAACAGCTGTTCACAGTATTATGACTTTGTGTAAGCTGATGCCAAACAATCATCAGGATGCTTCCAGTATCGCTGGTATCAATCAAGAGATCGCGGCGACGTGGGATACGTTCCGCTGGTTCCTGGGGATCCACTACAAATATAATAAACAACTGGATACAAAGTACTGGCAGGATTGCCGTGCAAACACCAATATCGGTGACGCACAAGTGGTCGTGGATCTGTTCAACCAGCGTCCGCCTTTAAGCGCAAGTAACTTTGGTACGAACTCACCATACACGGCTTTAGAAGCCCTGGTTTTTAATAGCTACAGCTATGATACCTTGCTTTACGGTCAAAAGGTTCTGGAGCGCCCTCCAATGCGTCCTAAAATGTCTAAGGAAGAATACGTGCAGCGCACACTGTCTTACCAGGAGCTGACTAAGAAGGCCCTGACGCTGCATGAGCTGTTTGCTGAGGACTATTTAATTGAAGGTGGCCTGCTGGAGCAGCTTTTCGAGGACCAAGACACCTGGATTGTTGAAACCGAAGCATAATTTTTGGCGACTTTTTGGGGTGTCTGAGGTATGGATGCCCCATCAAAACAAAGGATAGATCATGAAATCAGCAGTTATCGCACTAACTCTTCTATTAGCTTCCGTTTCTTTCGCTAACGAGCGCGTTTTCGATTGCGCTGTCACTCAGTTGAACAAGAATGCTGAAGTTCCGGCTGAATTGGATCTTAAAAACAATCCACAAGTTTTGTTCCGCCATGGTTTGAAACAATGGTCTTTGCAAGTGGGTGGTTTGAAATTGGACACTCGTGATTTGACAGGTCCAGCTTTGTGGTTGGATGTTGATTCCACTCCATCTTCTGTTGAATACATTTTCTCTGTTGAAGGTTCCACAGAGTTCGAACTTTCTGTAAACGTAAAAGATCACTCTGCACAGCTTTACTACTGGGGCTTGGGTGAAAAAACGACTGTTGGATCTTTCGCTTGCGAAGTGATCGAACAATAAGGTCGCGCCAGGGTAAAGACACACTTTAGCCAATTGAAAAAGGCTTCTGAATTTCAGAAGCCTTTTTTTATTTCCTGATCTATTGTTTATTGCGCAGTTCACGAAGGTACGTGAATTGCGATATGGATTTTGCCAGCAGGAAGGGGTTGACGTTTAATTCAACCGCAAGCTTCAAAGGCACCGAAGGCAAGTCCATTTCCCGGCGGGAAAGCAGCTGGTTTTCGTACATCTCCAGCTCCTCACTGTCGCCCGTTATTGGCGAGTTGTCGAGGTTCGATAGCATTTTGCAGAATCTTAAATTCGCTTCCGTATACTCGTGAGTGCAGTACACCAGGGTTTCCGTGGGAAGCTTTTTGAATCGCTGCAGACTTGTGTATGCTTGTTCGTAAGTTCCCTCAAAGATGCGGCCGCAGCCCAGTCCAAACAGGACGTCTCCCGAGAAAAGCCATTTCAACTTCGGTTCCCAGTAGGCAACGTGGCCTAAGGTGTGTCCCGGGAGTTCCAGCACTTCAAAGTTGAATGGTCCCAGTTTCACTGTTTCACCTTCTGTGACCCAGGTGTCGGCTTTGCCAATTTGATTTTTGTTTTTGGCCGGAGCAAAAATTGGAGCAGGGTGTTCGCTGACCAAAGCACTCACTCCTCCAATATGGTCGTTGTGATGGTGAGTCAGCAGGACGCCTTTTAGTTTTAAATTATTTTCTTTCAGAAATTGCGATGTCTTTGCGGCTTCGCCGGGGTCGACAACAAAGACCTCTTGATTGTCTTGATCAATCAAACAGAAGACATAGTTGTCTTCAAAGATTGGAATCAGCTCAACGCGAGGTCTGGTGCCGGCCATATAGCTCCTCCGCATATTGAATGATGCTGCTTGCAAGATTCTTCTTACTATATTTTTCTATTCCTTCGAGCCCGGGACAAGGGTTGGCCTCTAAAACCAGACTGCCTTTGCGGGTTCGCAATAGATCGACACCAGAGACCTGCAGGTCCAAAATCTGAGTTGTCTTTAGAATCAATTCAGATTCGCCTGGTAATAATTCGCAGGGCTCCGCAGTCCCACCCAGTGCGAGGTTGGAGCGAAACTCCCCAGGTTTTGCTGTTCGTTTCATCACCGCGTGAATTTCACTACCGATGACAAAGGCTCTGACATCGGTTCCAAAAGCTTCCGGAAAAAACTCCTGAACGATTAAATGCGAATCACCAGAAGTTGTGAAGATTTTCTGAATCTCTATTTCATTGTGCGCTAAATACACGCCCTCGCCCTTGCTTGATTCAAGCTGCTTCACAATAACCGGAAAGGACAACGAGCTGCGAATTTCATTGGATGAAATCAGGTATGTGAGGGGAGTTGCGATGCCTTCTCTGGTTAGCGAGTTATAGGTTTGCCATTTGTTTCGAGCCACCGTGTAGTATTGAGACGGGTTGATGGTGATAGCAGAGCGGTGTTCAAGCTCTTCCAGAGCCTTTACAGCCTCGCAAAATTGAAAGCTGCTAATGCGGGGGATGATGATGTCGGGCTGGATTTTCAATCGCTCTAAAGGCCATTCCGGATCCCACAATAGTGGCGTGTGCCCACGGGAAACGATCTCCTCGACCAAACGACGGCTGTTATAGATTTCAAACTTTCGACTGAGCAGTAGTATTTTGAGATTTAACATAACTGGCCTTGGGGCAAGAGGGATCTTCATCTAGAATTGTAGCTTATATGAAGATTAAAGTCGAACTCGACGGACGTGATTTTATTGAAGTTGAAACTGAAGGGCAGGACTCTTCAGCACCCGGTCGAACTTTAAAAGTCTCTCATGTGGGATGTACTGAATTTATGGATATGATGAAGAAAATGCGCCGATCCTTTGGTGCTGATATTTCAAAATGGCCCGTGCCAGAAGGGCAGGATCACAGCAGTTTACTTCTGCGTGAGATGGTTCTGCGTTTGCGCGGCGAGTGGCAAGCGGTTTCACCAGAGACAGAGATCTGTCATTGTCGTGGTATTTCTGCGCATACAATTGATCAGGCTATTATTGCAGGAGCTCGTACTCCTGAAGTCGTGACTCGTCAGACATCAGCCAGTGCTCAATGTGGCACGTGTCGACCGGAAGTTCACAAAATGATTCAATATCGTTTGAATCAGCAAAAAGCGTCTTAGTCTTTACTCTCGCCACCATCTTCTTTCACTGAAATTTTACCAGATAAATCCTCCTGAATTTTTTCAGGGAATTGACCGGTTCTTAAATAGTGATCCAGAAGGGGTGCGAGTTTGCGTCGGCAGGATCCTCCGCAGGGTCCAACGCCGGCGGTGGTGGTGTCGAAGATTTCATTCAGGGTCTTGGCCCCATCTGTAATAGCTTTCTCAATGGTCGCACGGGACACATTGTTGCAGCGGCAGATGATTTCGGTTTTCTTTTTTTGACCCATATGGGTTTATGGTACGCCTGTAGAATATGCGGCTCAATGCATTATCAAAATGCGGCGCGTCGAGTCTGGGGCGGGGGTGCGGGTTGAAATATTCCGCGAACTCCGGTAAAAGTAATGTCCCTTTAACAGTGGAGATAGACATGTCTGTAGGTACAAACGACAAACTTCCAATGACAGTTCGCGGAAAAGCGCTGCTAGATGCAGAGCTTAAGAAGCTATTGTTAGAGGAAAGACCCACTATTATCGCTGCTATCGAAGAGGCTCGTGCTCAAGGGGATATCTCTGAGAACGCTGAGTACGAATCCGCAAAAGAGCGCCAATCCATGATTGAAGGCCGTATTGCTGAAATTCAAGGCAAATTGGCGGGTGCTGAAGTGATCGACGTATCCACTATCAAGGCGGATCGTGTTGTATTTGGTGCACACGTAAAAGCAGTTGAAACTGAATCTGAAGAAGAAGTGAACTACCAAATCGTGGGCGTGGATGAAGCGGACGTTAAAAAAGGCATGATCTCTGTGCTTTCTCCTCTTGCACGCGCTTTGATCGGTAAAAAAGTGGGCGACACTGTAACTGTGCAAAGCCCTAAAGGTGACAAGGAATTCGAAATCCTTCACTTCGAGTACCGCTAGACGCCATCGCCAACGCTACGGCGGCGGAGGCGATTTCACTTGGCGATCCGGGTCTTTCGAATGAGAATGGGTCATGGATCGCCGCAATCGTTCTGATAAATATTTAATCTCTGAACAGCCAGGAATGAAAATCTTCTTAACGGGATTGATCCTGGCTTTTTTAATTGGTTACACCACCAGCTCTTTACTTTCTCCTCAACGAATCAAAGCGCAACTGGAGAAAGCCGCAAGTCACATACATAAAGATATCAAAGTCTCTTTTGATTCAGCGGAGCTTAGTCTTGCGAATGGCATTTTGCCACGCTTCGCAGTTTTGATTAAGCAAGTGCGTATGGAGTCTGATCAGGCGTGCTGGATGTCTCCGGTGCTGGAGATTGATGAAATGCGCCTACCGCTTTCATTGTGGGGGTTGATCACCAAGGAATCCCCGGTCAAGAAGATCAACGCAGACAACCTGGTACTGACTTTGCGTGGAACGGTGGAGGCCTGTGAAAAAGAGAAGCAGAATGCCTCTGAAAACTATCATCGTCCCAAAGAGGAAGCACCGCTGGTGAAATTGTCGCCGATGGAGCAGGCTCAGAAGTATCGAAACGACATCAGTGAGTTGAATATTCACAGTTTCAAGATTCTCTCAGCGCAGTACCCGCAATATCCCTTTGAGCTTTCCAGTTTCAAGGCCCAGGTAAAATCCTTTGAACCTCGTATTGTGGAAGTTCATGC
The DNA here is from genome assembly GCF_047305935.1 of Bdellovibrio sp. HCB288. Classification (GTDB taxonomy): domain Bacteria; phylum Bdellovibrionota; class Bdellovibrionia; order Bdellovibrionales; family Bdellovibrionaceae; genus Bdellovibrio. The sequence continues at coordinate 3,473,901 of NZ_CP178619.1, read as the reverse complement.
GAAAACCAATTTCCTGAAGGATGACACCGTCGGGGACTATCTATCCCATGCGAATCTGTTTCTGGAATACAAGGAAATGCCCGAACAATCCCTGCAGGCGCATTTTTTCGGGAACTGGCGTGAGGGTCACTACAGCGTGATCACGCACTACACTTTGAACGATCATATGCTGAACGTGGAAACTGATGTGAAGCATATTCCACTCAGCCAAGTGCTGCAGGTTTTACAGAAGTACGATCTGGTTGCAAAAAACCTGAACGGCAAGCAGGTGTGGGTTTCAGCAAAAGCACGCATGCGCGGTGAGGCTGAACAGTTAAAATCAGCGCCTTTCGAAGTGAAGGATCTGCGTCTGGAAGGTGACCTAGGGGAGATGAGTGTTGAGAGTGCCTCGTTCACTTCCATCGATCCATTGCGCTATAAGCCGTTGCTGATTGATATCAAAAATATGCGCATTGATAAGCTGCTGACTTTTATCAATCGACCGCAAAAAGCGAAAGTTTTTGGAAACCTGGGCTCGTTCACAGGACAGGCGGAGTTTATCTCTGAAAAAGACATGCGCATGGTGGGCGAACACCAGGGCCTGCAATTCGTTTTCTCAAACAAAAGTCGCCGTGAAAATCAGATCGTGGATCGCATTGCCGGAGAGATTTCTTTGAAAGGCGACACTTGGAACATTGCTGTGAATCGTGCCGAGCCTCGGGGCGGAAGTTTTGTTGGTTCCATGAAAGTTAAGGCGGACCGGGATTTTAAAGACGTACTGATAAATTCCAATATCGACGAAGTGACCTTGGATCCTGCGATTCAGTCATTGATGACCAATGGTGGGGAGATCGGCGTGCTGGGGTTGAGTGCGGAAACTCGCTTAAGTGAAGGCAAGATTTCTTCTCTTAAAGGTGCTGCCCAGTTGAATACGTTGGATGTTGAAGGCATGACCTTTGGTAAATCAAAAGCCAAATTCGATCTGCGTCAGGGCGATATCGTCATGCAAGCTCAGGTGCAAAGCCTTGCCGTCGAAGAGGAAACTCCGGGCCATCAGATATTGCAGAACGTAACGCCGACTTCTTGGTGGGTGGAGAAAGTTTTGAATCTCAAGGATTTGCATGGGGACTTTATTTGGAAGAACAATCAGAACCTGCAATGGCAGGGCTTTGAAGCCAAAGCTGGCAAGGATGCAAAAATCACTACGGCAGGTTCCTGGGATGAATTTGGAAAATTGAAGGGGACTGTGCAGACCAAAGACGGCAAGTCCACACGCAAGTATCAGATCAATGGAACTCGCGATGTCCCTGCATTCACCGAGGAGACTGCAAAGGCTCGTAAATGATATTCTTTGCAGGGCTGGCCTCGGCAGTATTTGGTTTTCTAATGTACCGCCATTCGTTCTGGAAGGCGGAACCTTGGCCCAAGAATGGTGTTAAGCCACCACGCTATCAAGGACACCGGGGATATTGGAAGGGCGGAGCTCAGGAGAACACTCTGGCTTCATTTAAGGATGCCAAAGAGCGTGGTCTTGAGATGGTTGAGATGGATGTGCAGTTGTCCAAAGATGGACACGTCGTGGTCTTTCATGACGAGGATCTAAAGCGCATCGCCAATGATCCCAGAAAAGTTATAGATGTCACAGCCGCCGAGCTGGAGCAGATCGCTCAGATCCCGACCTTGCGCGAAGTCTTGCTAAGCCAGGATGTTCCGAAATTCCTGAATATTGAACTTAAAACCAAGACAGCAACTGATCACAGGCTTGAAGAAAAAGTCGCGCGCCTGGTGCGCGAAACGGATTCCTTTCACAGAATTCTTTTCTCAAGTTTCAATCCACTCGCAATCCGCGAGCTGTATCGTCTGTTGCCACAAGTGCCGCGGGCATTGCTAGCCACGAAAGAGCAAGACCCAGCCAACCGCTGGTACTTAAAGCTGATGCTCTTTGCACCCTATATCCACGCCAACATCCTGCACTTGGATCATCGCTATGTAACCATCACGCAGCTAAAGAAATACGTAAAGCGGGGAGTCCCAGTCAGCTTCTGGACAGTAAACGACCAACCTAGGGCCGAAGAATTACTCGCCAGCGGCGCTCAAAGCATCATCTCCGACACCCTCAGGTAACAGTTCCGTTTTTTGTACTGCTGTGCAGAACCGATATCGGTTCTGCGTGATGTCATGTCTAAAGCTTCTCTCTCGTGTATCAGAAATAAAGAAGCACTGATTTTTCGTCAGTGCCTTCAGGTTTTATGATTGTTCAATTTGCAAGGGTTAAGTGATCACCACTGCCTGGGACATTGGGATAATTTGATCTGGTGGAGGGTCTTTTATAAACTTCACTGCAGGAATTGTTTTTCGTCCATCCAGATATGCCCTACAGATTCGATGAACTCCATCAAAAATTGAACCGTCTTCGCTAAAGATAATAGGATATTCAAAAGTTGCTGTTTGAATTTTTCGATAGTGCTCTAAAACCTTATTAACGGTCGGCTTATGCTGAGTTCCAAACCATACGTCTTCATTAAAGCAATCAAAATTTGCCACTTCGAATTCGAATACAGGAAGGTCTTTCGATGAAATCCAAAGGTTACGAATCAGCCAAACATGCTTCATCCCTTCTCTTTCGTTGACCACAAATGACTCTTTCTTTTCTGGTGATGACATTTTACCTTCTTACTTCTTGTGGTTGGAATTCTCGTTCCGCAGAACCATTTCTATAAAAGCTGATTTTTTCTGGCGATAGTTTTCCGGTGATAGTTCACGTGAAGACAATTTCAATTGATTATACGCAAGAACAAGACCGGGATCGTCGTTGAGTCTATCCCTAAAGGATACGAAGTCTTCAAACTCAGAGTTTTTCGCTATAAGCTGGACCGCCACATCCCAGTTATACACATCCGTAACTAACATACATAACTGTTCAGTACGGAGAGTTCCACTTTTTTCAGCAAAACCCAACTCTTTGATCTTTGAAATAGCAATTTCAAAGTTTGGAGGCAGTACGCGCACAAGAACATCGAGATCGCCCTTTGATATCGCCCCTTTTATAGCAGAGGAACCAATGTGCTCCACGTCAGCATTGGGTAGGGCCATTTTAATTTTATCTTTGAGATCCGAAAAGATCGCTTCAACCTTAGGAAGGAATTCGCTTGGTTCTAAAAAACGCATAGACAAAAAATAAAACTAATCTGGCTCCTTGTAAAGAAAGCAAAGAGTTCTAAGTCACATAATGACCATTAGCTCACAGGCATTGTGATCCCTTGTTGGAGGATGTCGTTATGGTGCTACACGCTGCCGCATCCGAATCGAATGTGGAAAATAAAAAAGCCTTCCGGGAATCCCAAGAAGGCTTTTCGTTAAAACAAACTGTGCGACTAATAACTAAGAGTTGTGTGGCTCTTTGTTAGTTTGCGTTTGATTCACTTGCTGACCTTGATTTTGGTTGTGAGCCACTTGTTGGTTTGGCCCCACGTCTTTGGCATCAGCGTCGATTTCGTTCAAACCTTTTTTGAAGCCACGAATCGCTTGACCCAAAGATTGACCCAATTGAGGCAATTTGCTTGGACCAAAGAAGATCAAGAAAACAAGAGCGATTAATAATAAGTGTGTAAGACTCAATGAACCCATTTTATTCTCCCGCAACTCTTAAGAGTTGTGTGTTTCTTTTTGGCTTTGTGTTTGATTAACAGATTGATTTTGTTGTTGCTGATTTTGATGTTGCACTTGTTGGTGCGTATCTTTGATGTCTTTTGGATCCACATCAATTTCGTTCAAACCTTGTTTGAAACCACGGATTGCTTTACCCAGGGAAGAACCCAATTGCGGAAGACGGCTTGGACCAAAAAATACCAAGAAGATCAAAGCCAATAATAGTAGATGTGTAACGCTAAACTCACCCATTGAAAACTCCTCCCAGAGCTTTATTTAAGTCTACACGTTTTAGACTGCTCAGGGAGGAAAATCAATACAAGACTGGGGCCTATTGGGCTGTAGTCTCGCTAATTTCGTTCTGGTCTATCAAGTCGCTCTCAACACCTAGCGGCACGTCGTTGGCTGGCTTAAGGGCTACAACTGGTTCCTCAGAAACCGGAGTGATAACTGGAGTCGCCTCAGATTGAGCCACGGTCTTCGTAGGAAGCTGTTTTGCCACAGCGGAAGGGGCTTTTGCCGGGACTGCAGTGTTATTCGCATTCACATTTGCTGGGCTGCCTTTTTTCAAGGCTTTCAGTTTTTTATCATACTTGGCTTTCACCGCAGCCAGGTCTTTTTGATAGGCTTCACGGATCGCATTTACTTGCGCTGTGTTGTATTCGTTCATGCAACCTGCATAAGTGGAAGCCGCAATTTCTTTGGCTTTCGAGCGACACATTAGTTCGCCGGATGCTGGCACCTGGCTGGAATTCGCCGCCGCCGCAAAGGTGTTATTGGCAAAAAGAATTGTGAAAACAAAAGACAAAACCGTTTTCATAGAGACTCCCATTGAAAATCTAAACGCATCTATTCCAAGTTTCATGCCCGGGTAAGGGGCTATAGATTCGAGCAGGCTCCAGGGGCAGGGAGTTTTTTTCAAGGGTGTACAGCAAATTGGCAGCTCTTAGCCTTGCTGACTATTGATTGCGAATTCATGAATCAGCGAAGCCATTTCCGGTGCAGGGGAAAGGCTGTCATGAATTCTTAAGCGAAAAAAAGCCACCCAATGGGTGGCTTTTGCAGATATTAACGACGAACAGAGTTCGGATCCAGGGCGTCTTGAAGACCGTCACCCAAATAGTTGAAGCTGATCGTAGTCATCAGGATCAAAATACCCGGAAGGATTGCCAGGAACGGAGCTTGATAGATCAGCTCTTGCGCATTGTTCAGCATATTACCCCAGCTTGGTGTCGGCGGCATGATACCCAAACCCAAGAAAGAAAGTGCTGCTTCAAACAAGATGGATTCACCAACACCCAAAGTGATGGAAACCAAAATTGGAGCGATGACGTTTGGGAACATGTGGCGCACGATAATCGTGCTGTCCTTCGCACCAATCGTTCTTGCTGCCAGGATGAACTCACGCTCGCGCAGGGAAAGAATATTTCCGCGCACCAAACGGGCAACCGTCATCCAAGAGAAGATACAAAGAATGATAACCATTTTGAAAACAGACTCGTTTTGAGTGCTGACGATGGCGTTTAGCACTGGCAACTTTGTAAAGTCGATGGCTGCCATTACGATCAATACGGGAATTGTCGGCAAGCTCAATAGCGAGTCAGTGACACGCATAAGAATAGTATCAATCCAGCCACCGTAGTAACCAGCGATACTACCGATCAATAGACCAATCAAAGCAGAAGCGATCGCAACCAAAACGCCGACACCCATGGAAACACGAGTTCCATAAACCAGACGGATGAAAACATCGCGGCCCAGTTCGTCGGTGCCGAACAAGTGGAACGTGTCAAAGCTGCTGAAGGTTTTTAAAAGCTCTTTGGTTTCAGGGATTGCCAATGACTTAAAGATTCCGATGGCTTCAGGAATTTCCTTAGCGCCGACTTCATAAATGGAATCAATCTCAGGAACTGAAACCAGGCCTTTTTCAACCAGGGCTTTTTGAATCTTGTCGGCAGCTTCAGGGTTCGCATTGATGAATTTTTCAATTTCAGTTTCGCGAATATCGGGGCCAGCTTGGGTGGACGTCAACGGTGCCACATAGCGATTCGCCACATTTTGTGCGTTAGGATCAAGGCCTGTCACGTATTCAATTTGATTGGCGAAGATCGCAATCAGCATGAAGAAAATAATAACAGAGGCTCCAGCCACAGCCAGGCGGTGGCCTTTAAAAGAACGCCAAACCATTTTCCACATCGGCATTGCTTTGTCGATTTCGGCGCGGTCCTTGTCTGTTAATGTTGAGGCTACATTCACTTTATTCATAGTTAGTTCACTTCCTGACATCTTCAGACCTACTTGTATGCAATTCGCGGGTCAGCGAAGCCGTACATAATGTCAGCCACCAAGTTCATCAATAAAACCATGCTCACAGAAATCACAAACGAAATCATCGCAACGTTATAGTCATTGCCGATGATGGAGTCGTAAACCAATTTACCAACGCCTTGGTAAGCAAACACTGTTTCAGTCAACAATGCGCCCGAGAATAAAGTTGAAATACTCAAGGCCAAGATAGTGATCAATGGAATCAAAGCATTACGGAAAGCATGCTTCCAGATAACTGTTTTGTTGCTTAAGCCCTTGGCGCGCGCAGTACGAATGAAATCGTTGCGCATAGCTTCGGTCATCGCCGAGCGAGTAAAGCGCGAGAAACGTCCAATTTGTTGAATGGACAAAGAAAGCACCGGAAGTACCAGGTACTTCGCACGGTCCATCACCTCGGCCCAGAAACCCATATTTTCGACACCGATGGTTTGAGTGCCACCGGCAGGGAAGATCGGGAATTTAACAGCGAAGATAATAATCAAAACGATCGCCAGCCAGAACGAGGGGATCGAAATCCCCGCGAAAGAAAACAGATTCATAAAGTAATCTGTCTTGGAGTTTGGTTTCAGAGCTGAAACCACACCCAATGGAACTGCGATCAAAATAGACAAAGTCAAAGAAGCGGCCGATAGGATGAATGTATTCCACAAACGTGGTCCCATCAGTTCCTGAACCGGCACGCGGTAGGTACGGCTGTAACCCAAGTCACCAGTCACAACGGATGCCATCCAGTTGCCATAGCGTTTATAGATTGGCTGATCCAGACCATACAAAGACTTCAGACGGGCCACGTCCTCAGCTGTGATTTTTGGATTGGAGGCCACCATCATGTCCACCGGATCGCCGGGCATTAAACTCATAAGAACAAAAACCACGTAGGATAGAACAGCTATCACAGCGAGTGTTTGCAGAATGCGACGAGTGATAAAAGTAGTCATGGGTAGCCTCTCTTAAATACGAATTACAAAGACCAATCTTCGATATAGTTAGTTTCGTAGAATTGGTGACCGGACATTTTATAGTTCTTAAGATTCTTAGGAACGATAGAGATGTCAGAGCGGTAGTACAACGGTAGAACTGGTACGTCCGTCGTGTACTGTTTCAAAATATCATGAACCAAAGCCGTGCGTTTTTTCGCATCAAACTCCAAATCCAAAGCATCCAGATCTTTGTCAACTTGTGGGTTTACCCAACCCATGTAGTTCTGACCAGACCATCCGTTTTTGTCAGACGGGATCGCTTTTGAAGATAGAGTGGAGCGCGGGGAGTTTTCCGGAGAAGAAACCCACGCAAACAATGCCAGGCCTTCAAACTTACGTTTAGACATCGTGTCGCCGAAGAATACGCGTGCCGGTTGATTTTTAACCAGAACTTCGATGCCGTTTTGTTTCCATTGGTTTTGCAGATAAACTTGAACCAACTCACGAGTTTTGTTGCCCGCAGTTGTCTGGAACGTCAAAGAAAGGCGTTTGCCATCTTTGGAACGGAAGCCATCAGCACCCATTTTCCAGCCAGCTTCATCCAAAAGTTTGCCAGCAGTACGTTTGGAGTACGGATACAAAGTCACAACTTTTGGATCTTTAGTGAACCAAGGATCTTTAGGAGAGATATTGTGAACTGCTACTTCTTGGCGGCCTTCGAAAAGAGCTTTAACCAAGTCATCGCGGTTGATGGAGTTTAGAAGTGCTTTACGAACGCGAACATCTTTAAGAATTGGATTGTCCAGATTCAAGTCGATGTGTTCGTAAGTTACTGAAGGAACGAAAGTCACTGCAAATGGCAAACCTTCCGCTTTTACTTTTTTCTCGAAAGCCAGCGCTTGGTCGAAGTCCATACCTAGAACGGAAACCATGTCGATAGTGCCGGAACGAAGATTTGCTTCCATTGTTCCAGTTGAAGCGATCAATTTTACGATCACTTTTTGGATCACAGGTTTTTTGCCATAGAAATGTGGATTTGGTGCAAATGCCACGTGGGAACCCAATTTTACTTCAGTGATCACGTAAGGACCGCTGTAAAGACCCGGGTTGGTCGGGTTGCGAACGTAGTTGGAGTTCTTTTCGTAACCTTCTTTGGCTTTGCTGTGCTTTTCATATACGGGCAATTCCAAGTGCGCAGGCACTGGGAAGAACTGAGCCAATTGGTAGAAGCTCCAGATCGCTTTGTCGTATTTGAAAGTACATTTTTTAGGATTTGCCGGATCAACGTCGATTTTCTCAACTTGCGTCCACTGTTCTTTTTCACCAACCGCTACGTTCGGGGATGTTGCGATTTTTTGAGAAGCGATAAAGTCAGCACAGATAACTGGTTTGCCGTCACCCCATTTAGCGCCGTCGATGATTTCCCAGTTAGCAACGATTTTCTTTTTGCCGCCATCATCGATGATTTTAGCTGTGCCTTTTTCAAGGGAAGGGATTTCTTTCGCCAATTGCGGAACCCATTTTCCATCCGGAGTCAGGTTCACCAAGGAACGACCCACCATGCGGTACATGTACGCAGACGCGGACATAGACATGATGATTGGGTTCATAGTTTCAAATTCCTGAGAAATACCGATTTTAAGTTCGGCATTTGAAGGTGCCGCCACAGCTTGGGTACTCATGCCCAGCGCAGCTCCCAGCAACAATCCTTTTGCAAGTTTATTCAACATTCATATCTCCTTGTTGATTTCTAAAACCGAAGGGCCGCAAGCCTTAAAGGAAGCGGCGAGTTTCCAATTCTTCTACGATCGACAGAGCGCCTTTTTTCATCGCCTTGCCTAAAACACCAGTCAGCTTGTCGCTGATCGATTGCTTTTGTTCAAACTTCACTTTGATCACCTGGTGTTTATCAGCCAGAGTCATCAAGTAATCGTCGCTGGTACGAATTTCATCCACCAGACCTTTTGTGATAGCTTGCTCACCATACCAGTATTCACCAGTGGCAACTTCTTCCAGATTCAAATTAGGACGGAATTTGGATACGAAGCCTTTAAACAGAACGTGAGTGTCCTCAAGCTGCTGTTTGAATTTCTCTTCTCCCTTTGGGGTGATTTCGCCCAAAAGGCTGACAGTGCGTTTGTACTCGCCCGCCGTGTATTCCTTAAAGTCCACGTCGTGTTTTTTCAGAACGCGGTGAAGATTTGGAATTTGCGCAACGACCCCGATGGAGCCGACAATTGCAAAAGGAGCGCACAAAATTTTGTTAGCTGTCACCGACATCAGGTAACCACCACTGGCAGCCACTTTATCCACGCACACAGTCAAAGGAATGTTTTTTTCACGAACACGCAGTAGTTGGGAAGCCGCCAGGCCATAACCGTGAACCACGCCGCCCGGGCTTTCCACGCGAACGACAACTTCATCCTGGGGAGTTGCGATAGTTAGTACTGCGGTGATCTCTTCACGCAGGTTTTCAACTGCGGATGCTTTTACGTCGCCTTCAAAATCCACCACGAAGATTTTTTTCTCGTGTCCTTGCGCCTTTGAATCGTGAGCTTTACGCTCTTCTTTAAGTTTTTTCTTAAGTTCCTTGCGCTCTGATTTGGAAACCGTGTGCGCTTTAAGGAGATTGCGGAAGCCCTTGTATTTCTTATGCAAAAGTTCTACTTCAACTTCTGTTTTGTGGCCGGCTTTGGCTGCAAGTATCGCAATGACGATGATGACCGCTAAAATAGCAAAGAGGATAAGAAAGGTCTGTGCTGCGAAGATTCCGATGCTCTGCATTGCGTCCATTGTGACTCCCTTGATGCAAGGGCCTACGTTATTAAGTTATTGGACAAAGGTCGAGCATCTTTTTTTGTTTGCTCAAAAAAAAGGAAGCTCCCTGATAGACTGGGTCAAGAATGAATCCTCCTCGTAGTCTTCTCATTATTTTATCCCTCACTTTGTCTGCGACACTTGCGCATGCAGTGGATGCTGAAGAAACCCGTTTGCGTGGTTTTGCTGAGCATCAAAAACGCCAGACGCGCTTCGAGGAAGCCCGTGAAGGCTCCAAGCTTTCCTATCAGGAAGAGGAAGAGCAGTGGTTGAATGAGAAGGATCGCGAGCGCGAGGCCTATATTCGCAATAAACCAAAAGCTGTGACGATGGATGAACGCTCTCCCGAATATAGAGCGTGGGAGCGCGAGAAAAAGTCCGAGGAGCAGGCCTACAATCAAGCTCGCAACGAATACAGCGAAAAAATGCACAAGCAGCAAAAGTTGGATCGGGAAGCCAAGGGGCTGCCAACACTGGCTCAAGAGTTGGGTTTGGATGAGGAGCGTCCGCGCTTTGATTTCGCAAAGCGTAATTTCGGAACGAAGAGTGCGTCGTCTGGTTCAAGTTCAGGTCGTGGTTCCAGTTTTGGTGGGGGAGGTTCCTCGTTCCCACCGCCGCCAACATTTGACGACTTCAGTGATGGTTATGTTCCAGCTCCAAATATTCAACCAGAAGACTTCGGTGACGTTCCACCACCGCCTCCGCCACCGATGGTACCGGATTTCGATGGCAACTTCAGCAACGGCAGTGAATTCATTCCACCACCACCGCCACCTCCAGGTGGTTTCGACGGCGGGGACTTCTAGGGGTAACAGTTCCCTTTTCGGAGGGCAGTGCGTTGCTTAGGAATTCATTAATTCTTCTGTCGTCAGCCCGGAGTGCTTTTTTACTCCGTTCATCAAGTACCAGAAGATGCCCAAAAGAAAGATCATGGATGGAACCATGATGATAGCCATAGACCAAGTGGTCATCTTGGCGATCTGCTCATTCAGTACGACGGACTGTGCTTCTGCGCTTAATGTAGTGTCGATATCCAGGAAAATCGAGCGAGCTAGGACGAAGTTCAAAACAGCACTCAGGGCAAATGAAAGAGAAAGCAGCATTGTCGACTTTCTCATGTGCTCGTGGAATTCCGCTTTTTTGCCGTGCTCTGCCAATTTTTGCTCAAGCAGATCGACTTTCATAACATTGGGATTTAGGAAAAGACTTTCGATAAATGGTTTTTTCGTGAAGGCCGAGCCAAATACAAAAATCCCCACCAGTGCCGGGAACGCTGCTTCTTTAACGGCAAACCAAAAGCCATGTATGCCAACGAAGGCCAAGCCCCCGGTAAGGCCCACATTCAGTAAGCCCAAAATGGAAAAAGCATTCACCTTGCGGCGTTTGATCAAGTCATAAATTCCGTAAATTAACGGAAACGCCAAAGCCAGAATAAGCGCATAACCGGGGCCGATATGTTTGGTTAGTTTATTTAAAATTAATACCGGCAATAGGATATTAAAGATCAGATTCAGCCAGGAGTTTTCAGGTTTTGTTTGTGCTTTGGTGTCAGTCATCGGAAACTATCTTTGTCGGCTTGATGAAAAAAGGCAAGACAGCAAAAAGGTACGGACACACTTTCTCCATGGAGAAAGTGTGTCCGTACCTTTTTGTATCCGTTTTACCAAGAAGCACTGCGAAACCGATGTCGGTTCCGCAGTGCGCAAGTGTCTATTCCAGAATCGTCGTCACAACCGTGTAGTTATGATCTGGGCCTTCAAAGCCAGTCGCAAGGTAAGAGATCACCAAGGCTGCTTTATCGCCGTATGTGATGACTTTTTCGATCGCATAGTTGTAAGCGCAAGCGCGTTTTTCAGGGGCGTACTGTTCATCAACAAGAACAGAGGTCTCTGAGCTTTGACTTGCCGTCTTTGTAAGATTGATCTTAAGCAGAGCTTCGTTAGGTGCATCAATACAGTATTCAGGTCTGTTTTGAGTCGCTTCAGTGCTAAGTGTGAATTTGTAAGCAGCGCCATTTGTGTTCACTGTGATTTCAGATGAAGAAGTGGCGCTAAGAGTAGAGCCTTTGTTGGTTCCCGGAGCGATGTTGTAGGCAGAGAAATTTACAGATTGCATTGAGATTTTAAGGGCGGCGCGAGCATCACCTTCGTAAGCCATTTGTTTTACAGTCAAAACAGGAGTGCTGTCGTAGTTTTGGAGGGATTTGATGTTGATTTCAGCGACGCCGTAGCCGGAGCCATCCTGGACTACGGAAGTAGCATAGGCAAAGTGTTCGCCAGTGCCGGAAAAACCCAGGTTGTGGAAATTGTAAACCCAAAGTGCGGCAGTACTGCCGCACTTTGTAGATGTTGTACGTTAACTATACGTGATCGTACATGCGATCTTCAAATGCCGCCAAGGCAGCTTTGGCACCTTCACCCATGGCAATGACGATCTGTTTGTACGGTGTTGTGGTCACGTCACCAGCAGCGTAAATGCCTTTCACGTTGGTGCGGCATTTTTCATCGGTGATGATTTCGCCAAATTTAGTTAGTTCCACGGTGCCTTTAAGGAATTGGCTGTTGGGAACAAGGCCGATTTGTACAAACACACCATCCAGATCCAGTTTCTCCAGTTTATTGGAAGTGCGATCCGTGTACTCAAGTTGGTGCACCTTTTGGCCATCGCCTAAAACTTTTTCCGTTTTTGCGCCAGTAATCACAGACACATTCGGCAATGATTTTAGTTTATCAACTAGGATGCGATCCGCTTTTAGTTCGTTATTGTATTCAATCACGATCACTTCGCGCACGATGCCAGCTAGGTCAATCGCAGCTTCCACGCCGGAGTTTCCTCCGCCGATGACCGCAACTTTTTTACCTTTATAAAAAGGACCATCACAGTGTGGGCAGTAAGCTACGCCGCGGCCCATGTATTCTTTTTCGCCTTCAACACCCAATTCGCGCCATTTCGCACCTGTGGTCACGATGATGGAGTCTGCGATAAGATGTTCACCACTTTCAAGTTCGATCGTTTTGATCTTGCCCTCGGTTTTGATGGATTTCACACGGCGGTTTTCAAGAACGCGAACAGGGTAGCTTGAAACGTGTTGATTTAACTGCGCCGCCAATTGAGGACCTTCAGTGTAAGTCACACCGATCAAATTTTCGATGCCTTTGGTCTCTTGAACCTGACCGCCGATTTTTTCAGTGATCATCGCGGTACTTAGACCTTTGCGAACTGAATAGATCGCAGCCGATGCTCCCGCAGGGCCGCCACCAATAACCAGAATATCGAAGTGCCCCAGGTTTTTGTTCACGGGTTCGGAAGGTTGTGAAGAGGCGTTTTCATCAACACCAAAAGTCTTTTCTAGTTTTTCAATCAAATCCAAAACAGAGATACGACCGGAGTGAAACATCTTGCCGTTGCCAGCAAGGCTTGGAACCCCTTGGATACCCAGTTTTTGAACTTCGTCCTGAACATATCCGCCATCAATCACTTCATGCTTCATGTTTCCATGGGCCAGTGTGATTAAATTCAACGCTTGCACCACTTCAGGACAGTTTTCACAAGTCAAAGACATGAACGTCTGCACCGTGATGCCTTTATTCAGGCGGCGAACGCGGTCTACAAGTAAGCTGTCTAGCAACTTGCCTTTGCCATCCGTATTCAGGATCGCAAGGATCAAAGAAGTAAATTCGTGACCGCCCGGAATGCCTTTAAAAGAGATGCCTGTCGGTTTACCTTTATAGGCGATATAAAAAGATGGAACCGGGGAGTTGTTTCCGGATTCTTTAACGGTGATGTTGGAAGATGTCTCGGCCACATCATTCAGCATTTCCAGAAGGTCTTTGTGATCGTCATGAGTGCTGTTGTCGATGATGAGTTCAACTGGGTTTTCAAGTTTACCAAACACAGAAACAAGTTGCTCGCGGAGTGAAGAGTCTAACATGTGATTCCTCCTTAAAAGAAAACGACTTTAAAGCTGCCATCCAGAGCACTGAATAGTACCTTTAAAATCGTTGATGGAGAGTCGGTGCGGAGGAGAGAGCCTTCCGCACCAACATTCAGAAACGTTCAATAAAACTTTTGCCTGCTCCGACGCGAGTCAGAGCGAAAGCAGTTTAGATTTTACCAACAAGATCCAAACCAGGTTTCAAAGTAGATTTACCTGGAGTCCATTTAGCTGGGCATACTTCGCCTGGGTTTGCAGCGATGTATTGAGCCGCTTGAGTTTTGCGGAACAACTCATCAGCATTACGGCCGATACCGTTGTCTTGAACTTCAGCCAAAACGATTTTACCTTGTGGGTTCACCAAGAAAGTACCACGGTAAGCAAGGCCAGCTTCTTCAATGTGTACACCGAAGGCGCGAGTCAAAGTACCAGTTGGGTCTGCCAACATTGGGTATTTGATTTTTTTAATAGTTTCAGAAGTGTCGTGCCATGCTTTGTGTGTGAAGTGAGTGTCAGTAGAAACACCGTAAACTTCTACGCCCAATTTTTGGAATTCAGCATATTTATCAGCCATGTCACCCAATTCAGTAGGGCACACGAATGTGAAGTCAGCTGGATAGAAGAAGAAGATAGCCCATTTGCCTTTAAGGTCAGCTTGAGAAACAGTTTTGAAACCGTTGTTGTGGTAAGCTTCTACTTTAAAGTCAGGCACTTGTGTGTTGATCAATGTTTGCATTTATTCTCCTCAGAATAATGGTGTGTTAATAGGGGATCCCTGTGGGGATCAATCCTTGGTACTTGGTTAGACTAGAAGATCTGAGAACATTAGTAAAATAGATTATAAATATACCTTGATAGATTTTCTCTATTACTCTAGAATCCTTAATAGATGAGGGGTTTATGGTGAAATTAAAGGTGAATTTTTCTTTGACGCAGCTCGAATATGTGATGGCTGTCCATAAGTATGGGCACTTCGCTAAGGCCGCCGAGGCTTGTTTCGTGACGCAACCCACCCTCAGCATGCAGATTCAAAAGCTGGAAGATGAGTTGGGTGTGGTGATTTTCGACCGTACCAAAAAGCCCATTCTTCTGACGGATGCTGGTAAGAAACTCATTTCTCAAATGCAGACGGTTCTGTTTGAGGCGCGCAAAATTGAATCAATTCTTTTGGAAGGAACCAAAGGGTCCCGTAAGGGAATTTTAACTGTGGGAGTGATTCCAACTGTGGCGCCTTATTTATTGCCTCGGCTTTTGCCAGTGTGTGTGGAGACGTTGCCGGACCTGGAGTTGAACATTAAGGAAATGCAGACAGATCATATCATCGAAGCACTTAACAAAGATGAAATCGATGTGGGCGTGCTTGCGACTCCGACAGAGGTGGCGACGATGTTCGAGTATCCACTGTACTACGAACCGTTCTATGTTCTGTGCGATAAGAATCATGATTATGCCCAGCAAAAGAAAATCAAATATCAATCCCTGTCTATGGATGACATCTGGCTGTTGGAAGAGGGTCATTGTCTGCGTAATCAGGTTTTGGATTTGTGTTCAGTGAAAAAGAAAAAAGGTATCGAGCGCAAATACAAATTTGAAAGTGGTTCCTTAGAGACTCTTAAAAATCTGGTGGATCTGTATGGCGGTTACACGTTACTGCCGCAACTGGCAACTCACACAATTGGTGATCGCAGTCATGTGGTCCAATTCGAGCGTCCGATTCCCGCACGGGAAATCGGCCTCGTGTGCCGTCGCGAGCATTACAAATCCGAACTAGTAGAAGCCCTCGGTGAAGCCATCGTAAAAGCCATCCCCGAAGAACTGCGCAAAATAAAACAAAAAGATCTCGACGTCCTTCCCATCACCTAAAAGGTGCCAGGTCCTAGTTCCTATCGCACCGCTCCGTCCAAAAGGCGCCAGCCGGTTTTTGGGAAGTTGCTATTTTACGGATGTTCACTGAACATGATTTGGTTGAGATAAAACTAATCAAGGAGTCCTCGGTGAAAGCATTCGGATTGATGGCAGGGATCTTATTTGCAACTTCAACTTCTTTTGCAGCGGCGGCGTATCGTTGTCAGATTACGAAAAGTGATTTGGTTACGGCAGAGACCGTGACTCTGATTGAGGATTGCAAAGATGGTCTGACCATGAAGATCACGGGAGCCGGCGAGACTTTGGTTTCAAAAGAAGTGAAGTACGATTGGCGCCATTCTGATGAGAATGTGAAGCTGTTTAAATCTGCAGATCGCAAAACGCTGGTATACGTGCAAAAGCATAACGTGGGTCTCACGGCCGAAGTTCATGATGTTAACTATATGATCAGAACAAACTACTGCCAGCAGATCGCTTGGTAGATCGCAATTCGTCTAAAGTTTAAACAATCAAGTAAGCATTGCATGGGCCTCAGGGGGAACTCTGAGGTTTTTTTACACTGTGGTATAAGGTAGACGGTTTGTTTTTCTAACTTACTGTCGGAGTGGCCTTATGAATACAGTGAAATCGGTTCTTTCAGTGATGATTTTGTCCCTTGCTGTTGTCGGTTGTGATTCCAATTCCAACAATGGTGGCAACGCAGCTCCTTATCCACAACCGGGTGTGATCGGGCCTTACGATCAAGGTCAAATGCCTCCAGAGGGACAGTACGGTCAACCAGGCCAGCCTCAAATCAATCAAATGACAATCCAACCGGGTAAATACCAAGCGACAATTCGCTGTGAGAACCAAGTCTCTCAAAAGCAAATGCAAGATATGACCATTGAGATTAGTTTTAAACGTGATGGCACTTACGTTCAGGATATCAGTAGTAATGACTATCGTTGCAGACAGAATTGCCTGATGGTTGCAGAAGGCAGCTACAGTTCAAATGCTGGTGCGGTTACATTGAATCAGACGAGTCTGATCAATGAGTATGGCAACATGTTGCAAGGTGCGCGTAACAACAATCTGCGTATTGAATCTGTGGTTCAAAATCCAAAATCCAGAAAAAATCCGGATGTTGTACTAAGAGATGGTGGCACTGATAACGTGTGTGCAGGTCCATTCAAAATGTTCCTTAAAAAGCAAACGGCGCGTTCCCGTCGCTAGTTTCTCTGCTGTTTCGGCGTGTTCGCCCTGAACACGCCAAAGGCCTATTGCCGTCAGGGTGTCTATTCCCTTTACAGATAAAATCTATAGGGAACAAATTAACATATTTTAGGGCTGGGCCCAGCCTTGCAACTTCATCGTTAGAATAATCTAACGTGGAGTTTACCTTATGAAACCGGTAGCATCGGTGCTATTGATTTTGAGCTTTAGTCCCGCACTTTTTGCCCAGGAGGGCGGAATTGCCTCTGCCTATTCCTTTGGTGGAGCATGTGCCTCCCAAGGGGTGTGGACCCAGTCGGCTCTTTCAGCCACGCAAAATCTGCGTAAGGTGACTCTGCAGTTAAAAGATGATCCAAACTGTAAAGCCTTGGGCAACTCTGTTCAATCAGCAATTACCAGCCTGGAGAATGCTGTTCAAGGGGCTTCCGACACTCCGGCGAGAGTCAGTCGCTTGTCGCAATTACCTCAGGAAATCAATGCTCTTCGAACCTTTCTAAATAGTGCTCCCGACATGAAACAACAAATTTTGCGCACGATGATGGATAAGTCCATCGAGAGCGCCACCTTGGGAGCGCAAGTAGGTCAAAGTCAGTCAAATATGGCGGTGAGCGATGTCTCCCAAAGTATTGGTGATTTTGGATCGCGTTTGCAGCGTAGCACTCAGACAGGTCTCTCCATGTTGAATCAGGTTGTGGATTCAATTCCACAATTGGATCAATGTTTAACTGGTGACAACCAAGTGGTTATGGGCAACCTGATCAGCTCCGCGGTGAAAATCGCTTCGTCTTTTGCTTCTTCCGGTCAGGATATGACGGGCAGTCAAATCGCCACGACAGTGTCTAAATTGACAAATTTGACTCGCGAAAGAAAGTACACTGCTGTTCTAAGAAAATTGAATCAGCAGGAGTTCATGTCCTCCATGGCCTGTTTGATGGAAGTGACCAGTGAGTCCTACTGTCAGGCTCGCGATGGTATGAGACTTTTTCAAAAGGGCATGAACGATCTTAAAACTCAAAAGAGCAATAAGTTGGATGCTGACTCAGGCAATCCTTTTGTGGGCTACTATGTTTTGAATACGCATGTTCCGAATATCACGAAGTGGTTGCAGAAAATCCAGATCGGTGTGGATCCAAAACTTCCAACGGATGCGACTTTCCAAAATAAAATCCAGCAGGAAGTTGTGGACTTCTATAAGGGCGTAAAAACCTTGCTGGGGGATTTTAACTCCAGTGTTGCGACAATCCGTACTCTTCCAAATTTGCAAGCCAAACAAAATGCGGTGTTGAAGCTGTTGATGCAAACGACCAGCTCCATGGTCGGCAATCAGGGCTTTGGGCGCAATGAAGACGTTATGAACTTCTTCCTGATGAGTACGAACTCCATGAAGATTCCTTTTGCTTTGTTGGGAATTCCGGTTCCAGATCAGGTTTCCGGTAAAGCAATGCCAATCATGTCCTACGACGAGTGGTTGCGCGCCAATATGGAAAGCATTCCAAGTTTCAATGACCCTGTGGCGTTGACGGAAACTATCGGTCAAAACATGCAGGAGATTATTCGCACAGCCAATATCTCTGCAATTGAGTACTTCAATCGTTGGTATATCGTTGATAAGGCGGCTTTGGTGAATGAATCCACGATCGATATCAACTACACCGTTCAAGACAGCTTGAAGGCGATCAATCAGTATTTGGAAGCACAAAAAGGTCGTATCGCACAATTTAACAGCAATGTGAATGTGGTTCCAACCATCCTGGATACACAGATGCGTATTCAAAAGGTTTTGAAAGCTTATGAAAATCTGGAGAATATCGGCCGCGGTGCCCTTATTGATACGAAAAATGTGACGGCATCCCAGGAAAGTCTGCAGGCAACGGCGGATGCCTATGAGAAATTGGTAACTACAGTTTACGAACAGTTCAACGTGATGTTGTCACGCTCGGGATTCCTTGCGAATCGCATGGTGAACTTTGTGTACCAGGACTACATCATGCTTTTAAAAAACAAGGTGGACTTCACGCCTTACCAGGAAGACCTTTTCTCTGCATCGGGTATGGCGATGCTGGATAAGATGCTGGCGATGTACAACGGGAATCCTTCCAATATTCAAACCGATTTGAATATGGCTCTAAGAATCAACAAAGGAAACCTGGAGGCCCTGGATGGCTTGATTAAAGACAATGTCATTGGAACGATCTCCAATCTGAAGCAAATTGAAAATGGTGAGAAGGTCGGCTTGATGTCTCGTGTGGACCGCATGTTGGGTGATAGCTCTGAAGACTGGGTTTCAACGGCTAAAGATAAAAATCCGACGGTCAGAAAAGTGCTAAAATTCCTGCATAAGTATTCATTGACGAATTTGATTGGCGGATACTTCTACGGCAGCAAGCATTCGGATCGTTATGGCAGCGAGTTGGATCCAACAACGTCTCCACAAAGTGAATTCGACGATGCGGAAAATGTGCGTGCTCAGTTGTGTATTCAGGCGCTGGCTTTCAATAACCAAAACGGTCTTAGCAACTTGTGCCGTGGTGTTGTATTGAAATCGCCACTTCCTTCAACGATGAAGGGCATGAATGTCGCTTACGATCAAAAACTGAATTCTTACTTGAATGACAAATCAATGAACGCGCAGAAACAGCAATCGTTCAATCACTCGGAACGCATCTGTGCTTTCCGCGATTTCAATATCCGCAATATGGCGGTGTTCATGTCCTTGAACCAAGGTCAGAAATAGCTAAAGTTCTCATCGGGAGAGGGCGGCAAGCTCGCTCTTGATGAGATTTCTAAACCACACTCTCAGCGGATCCTTATGGGTCCGTGAATGCCATACCATCCGCATGTTGATTCCGCCCAGTGAAAATGGTGTGGGTTGAATCTGAATCGGGAAATACTCTTTATATTTTTTTAGCAGTAAGGTCGGACCCGTCAGTACCAGATCTGTTTCTGACAGGGTGTAGGCCATGCCGGTGAAACTGTAAGAGCCAAAGACGATTTTGCGTCTGAATCTTTTGTCGCCGATCTTCTTTTCCAGATTGTCTTTGAAATCACCTTGCAAAGTGACGAGTGCGTGGTCGAGATCATAAAACTGACTAATCTTGATTTCCCCCTGAATTAAAGGATGCTTTTTTCGGTAAGCAGTGGAAAAGGTGTCTTCCAGAACCTTAGTTTCAAAAAATCCTTCGGGCAAATCCTTGTAAAAACCTGCGATCGCAAAGTCAAATGAGCCATCTTCCAATTCAACCTTTGGGAATTCACCACGGGTCGGGCGAATGGAAACCTGCAGGTTGGGTGCCTCCTTTTTCAATCTTTTTAAGATAGCCGGCATAACCAGGATTTCGATGTAGTCGGAGGTTGCAATGGTGATGCGGGTCGACACTTTAAGAGGGTCAAAGGATTCCTGGTCTTGCGATAGAGCCCGGGACTGCAAAACCAGGTTTTCGATTTGTGGACGAAGACGTTTCGCCTTCTCTGTCAGAGTCATTCCCCTTGAAGCCCGTACAAACAGGGGATCAGCAAAATGATCGCGCAGCTTCTGCAGTCCATGGCTGATGGCGGACTGAGTGACACTCAGTTCTTTGGCCGTCATTGAGACATTCAGTGTGCGGTACAGACTTTCGGCAACGATTAAAAGATTTAAGTCGAGCGGCTTTTTCATGGAAACCTCTGATATGAATATAATCGATAGGTTATATGAAAACAATGAGTTGGATTTATATATTTCTTGATGGCACCGTTAACATATCAATGATTCTGTGGAGGCATTTATGTTGAAAGTGTTGGGGTTCTTAATTGCAGGCGTTTCATTAAGTGCTGCGGTCGCGGTGGCGCAGGATCGCGCGCTGATCGTAATATCAAGTCACGATAAATTGGGCGATACGGGCAAGCCTACCGGCTGGTATCTGTCAGAAGTGACTCACGTCTACTATCCTTTGATCAAAGCCGGCTACAAAGTTGATTTTGCCAGTCCCAAAGGGGGTGCGGCACCGATGGATCCGGGCAGTCGTGACCCAAAGGATGAGGATAACAAACGCTTCTTGGAGGACCGAGCTGCTATGAAGCAAATCGAAAGAACACTGCCGCTGGCGAAAGTGGATCCTAAGAAATACAAGGTAGTCCATTTTGCGGGCGGACACGGGGCGATGTGGGATTTTCCAAACAATCCAGAACTTAGTCGGGTGGCCGCAGGTATTTATGAAAGTGGAGGGGTGGTTGCGGCTGTTTGTCACGGACCTGCCGCTCTGGTGGATATCAAACTTTCCAATGGAGAGTATTTGATTCAAGGAAAGAAAGTGAACGGATTTACCAACGCTGAAGAAGAAGAAGTTGGTTTGACTAAAGTGGTTCCTTTTTCGTTGGCAAACAAACTGCAAGAACGTGGCGCCCTTTATGAAGGCGGCAAAAACTGGGAAAATAAAGTCGTGGTGGATGGACGCCTGGTGACAGGTCAGAATCCACAGTCGGCGCACAGTGTGGCCGTGGCGATTATCGAAGTATTGGCAGTGAAAAAAGCAAAGTAGGATTTTATGGCGGATTTATTTAGTGAATTTAACTTAAAAAGTTTAACTCTTCGCAATCGTATTGCGGTTCCTCCGATGTGCCAGTACTCGGCGATTGATGGCGTGGCTAATGACTGGCATCTTGCGCACTATACTGGATTGTCTCGCGGTGGAGCAGGTCTGGTGATTGTCGAGGCCACAGGGGTTTCGCCCGAAGGTCGTATTACGCCCGGTTGTTTGGGTTTGTGGAATGACCATCAGGCACAGGAACTTAAGAAAGTGTCTCAGGCAATAAAAGCGGGCGGAGCCGTGGCTGGGATTCAAATAGGTCACGCCGGAAGAAAGGCCAGCGCGAATCTTCCGTGGCAAGGTGATGATCATATTGCAGATGGTGATGGGCGCGGATGGCAGACGATATCTCCTTCGGCGTTGGCATTTGGTGCCAACCTTCCCAAGGTCCCGCGGGAAATGTCGAAAGCCGATATTCAGCGAGTGCAAAATGACTTTGTCACTGCAGCAAAGCGTGCCTTGGACGCGGGATTTGAATGGCTGGAGCTGCATATGGCGCATGGTTATCTGGCGCAAAGTTTTTTCTCCTCTTATGCCAATCAACGTACCGATGAATATGGTGGCAGTGCTGAAAATCGCGGCCGCTTTTTGCGTGAGACCGTGGCAGCAGTTCGTAAGGTATGGCCAGAACATTTGGCATTTACGGCAAGATTCGGTGTTATTGAATTTGACGGACGTGATGAACAAACACTGCAAGAATCCATTTCTTTGGTTAAACAATTCAAAGAGTTGGGTTTGGATATGCTAAATGTCAGCATGAACTTCAGTACACCGACCGCAAAGATTCCATGGGCGCCGGCATTTCTGGCACCTATTGCAGAACGAGTTCAGCGTGAAGCGGGACTTCCCGTGGCCTCCGCTTGGGGGATTGATACTCCGGAGTTGGCTGACAAAGTGGTTCGTGAAAATCAAATGGATTTGGTGATGGTGGGTAAAGCTCATCTGGCGAATCCACATTGGTCTTACAAGGCGGCAATTGAGCTTAAGAAGCAAAAACCTTCCTGGGTGCTTCCGGCTCCTTATGCGCACTGGTTGGAAAGATATACGAATAAATAAAAAAAAGCCCAGGAGAGATCCTGGGCTTTTTACTTTTTAAAGAAAAATAATTTACAGACGAATGCCTTCAGCTGCCACAGCCTCTTTCACTGTTGGGCGCTCGGTCATTGTCGTCATGAACTTCTGTAAAGAAGCATGTTGAGTCATGTCAACGCCAACCAAACCCGTCCAGCGCAGAACATTGTATGCGTAAGCATCAGCCACCGAGAAGTTTTCACCCAGGATGTACGGACTTGTTTCAAGATGCTGATTCAAAACCGCAAGACGCAAACCCAGCTTCGCTTTGATTTGCTCTTTGGTTTCTTCATTCATCACGGCTCCACCAAACAATGAGCCCAGGCCTTTATGGATTTCAGTGGCGATAAAGTTCAACCACTCCATGGCTTTATAGCGTTCCATTGTGCCGAATTTTGGAAGTAGGTTTTTGTCTGGTGCCTGGTCTGCGATCCATTGCAAGATAACCGCACCTTCAGTCATCAAGTGACCGTTAGGCAGTTGCAGAGCGGGGATGTAACCTTTAGGGTTGATTTTTTTGTAGTCGCCACCAGCGTATTCTTTGGCTTTAAGGTCCACTTTAACCAGTTCGAAATTCAAACCGGCTTCGCGAAGTGCAATTTGAGATGCAAGGGCGCAGGCGCCAGGGGAGTAGAATAGATTCATATTGAAATTCCTTTGTTATTGGACGCCGCTATAATGTAACAATGTTAGGTACTGTAGTAAAGAGCCTAGGGCCAATAATAGTAAGCAACGCCGCACAACAAGACGCCGACCACATAGGTATATAGAGTGCTGCTCACAAAAAGCGGATAAAGCATCAAGCTGACGCCCACCCAGATGTTCGGTGAGTGAGATTCACGGCGTCCTTTGCGAAATAAGTAGATTCCAATGATTCCAAATAGCGTCCCGCCGATGAGGGCGCCAACGCTATAGTCCAAACCAAGGGTTTGCATCAGTTCTAGAGGGGAGAGCGGCTGTGAGTATTCATCCATACCTGGATATTATCACAGCAGGCTCCCAGTTTCGGCAAGAGGGATTAGTTGCGCTTGGCGCAGCCAGTGTCCCAATATGCATGAAGGCTGCATTGGGCTGAGCCATTCTTTGGATTTGGGGTGCAGTGGAGTCCAAAGACCGGGTAAATCAATTTATCACGTTCCAATACTGAGTGTCTCGCGATTCCAATGTCTTCCAGAGTTGCGATCACACGTTCAAAGGACTTCTCTGAAAGTTTGGGAGTGAAGTTGCAAAAGAAAAAATCAAAACCCTGGAGATTTGTTCCAGTGCGACATTCAAAGTCACTAATGCTAACGGGTTTAGTGAGTTTTGTTCGCGCGGGTTTTTCCAAAATCGCGTTAATTAAAGTGTCTGAGTGCTGGGGGTTCAAGCTGCGGTTTTCTTTGCAGGCCGGGCGGTATCCCAGGTCCCAATTAATACCGATGTACGCCACATTCATTAGTTGCTGAGAAATCTTATATTGAGTGTCGGCGACACGAGCCAGACCCAGAATTTCATGCAGGACAAGCTGATGCTTTTGTTGTTTGGACTGTCGGCCCCAAGAATCACCATAAAATTCAATTCGATTCACGTCCGGATAGTTGATCGCATCCACCAGCGAGCCGTCTAAACGAAGCTGCTTGTCGGAAACAACGATTGTTGTTTTCTTAAATAGTTCGACCACAGGTTTTACGACTAAAAACTTGCCCGTTGAAAGTTTGATTTCTTTGCGCAAATTGAGGCGATCCAGAATTTGCACGCCGATATCAAAGAATTCGGAGGCCTGGGAGTTGCCACCGTTGCGTGTGCCGAAAGAATCATCTCCACCGGCCATGGTTTGCAAGGGCAATAGAAACAAAAACAGAATCAGAACCAGGTTTTTCATTTCAGATCCTCGGTCAGGCGGAACAATTGAATGCCCATATGATAGACGTGTTTTTTCTCTTGGCGGCTTGCGGCAAGCCGAATGATTTTTTGAAAGCACTCTTCCATAATCTCTGCGGCCTTGGGCAGATCCTGCTCATCAAAGGCCAAGGTTTCAGAGCCCACAAATTTTTCCAGTGCAGTTTGTGTTTCAAGCGAATTAAGGGCTTTGTTGATCATCTGACTGTGGAATTTACGAAGGGCTTCGTGCTTGGGTGCATCAGCGACCAATTGAGCCGTTCCGCATTTTGGAATTCCGTTTTCATCCTTAATCAGCAGTCCCAGTCTGAACAATCTATCGACGGCCTCAGAAGCCAGGGGCGTGGTGATGCCCAGTCTTTTTGCGATGGTTTCAGGTGTGATCTCCGGCTTCGTCGTCTTGGTCATCTTCATGATGGCCAGATGGTACCAGTCAGAAATAAGATTGAAGATATCCAAATCAATCTTTTGCGGTTTTTCCGCAGGAGTAAGGGAGAAAATTGTTTCCAGAAGTTCTGTGCGGGCATCATCGGACTTTACAGAGTCTAATTGGACCAACGCCATGAAGTAGTCGGTTTTCTTTTTGTTGAATTTAAGCCCTTTGGCGATTTCCAGCGCACGTTTTCCAGAAAGATTTCTTTTCCCGTTCAATATGGACGAGAGCATGGCTGAGGAGAGGTTTAACTGCTTTGCCATGGCACGCATCGAGTATTGGTCGTTGTCCTTGATACGCGCGTCAAGTTCCTGTTTTAAGAGCTGTCTGTAAGTGATAGTAACCATGCCCAGTTGCATAACAAAGGCAGTTTAAAGATTCATCTCAAAAGTGAAATGAACTTATAGTAATGCGAGGCGCCCATCCGCTTACAGATGTAAGCGAAGTTCTAATACCTGAAATTTAAATTGTTTGCTAAAAGCCCTCTTTACGAGGGATTTTTTTAGGGGAGTGGTTATGCCGGAATTGCCAGAGGTTGAAGTTGTGCGCCAAGGACTTGAAAAGATCCTGAGCAAACAACCAACACTTGAAAAGATTGAACTGAAGCGTCCTGATTTGCGTGACCCTATTCCTTTGAAGCTGTTGAAGACTCTAGTAGGACAGAAAATTAAAAAGGTTGAGCGTCGTGCGAAGTATCTTTTGTTGTGGACCGACAAGGGCGGAATGCTTTCGCACTTGGGAATGACCGGTACTTGGCGCGTGGCCCCACCAGGGGATGAGCGGCTGCATGATCATATATATCTTCATTTTTCCGGTGGCTTGCGCTTGGCCTACCGCGACCCGCGTCGTTTCGGAATTTTTGACTTTGTGGCGGCCCACGATGGTGCTGCGCATCCAAGATTGCGTGTTTTGGGGCCTGAACCCCTGAGTGCTGAATTTTCAGGCGAAACGTTGTGGCAAAGTTTGCGCAACAAGGAGGTCGCGTTGAAGGTTGCGATCATGGATCAGAAAGTTGTCGTAGGGGTTGGGAACATCTATGCCAGCGAGGCGCTTTTTGCGGCAAAAATTAAGCCTTCTTTGCCGGCAAAAAAACTCTCTCTTGAGAGAGCAAAATTGCTGGTTAAGGAGATCCGTAGAATCCTTGCTGACAGCATCGCAAAAGGTGGTTCTTCCATTAGTGATTTTGCTCAAACTTCAGGCGAAAGTGGTTACTTTCAAAATACCTTCAAAGTCTATGATCGGGCGGGTTTGCCCTGTGTTGTTTGCAAACAACAGATCAAGTCCAAGGTTATGGGTGGACGAAATACTTTTTGGTGCAACCACTGCCAGAAATAATTTTTAAAATTTCGTTGCTAAGCCATAATAATTTTGTGTAACTTAGCCCTTAGTCGAGATTAACAAAAAAATCAGATAAGCCAATTACGGTAAGTCTGGAATTTATTTACGAAGGGACACAACAATGAAAGCTATCGTTATCGCAGCTTTGCTAGCACTTTCTTTCACAACTGGTTTCACTTGCTCTAAAAACCAACCAGCTGAAACTACAACTACTGAAGCAGCTCCAGCTACTGAAGCTACTCCAGCTGAAGGCACTGCAGTTCCTGCAGCTGACGCTACTGCTACTCCAGCAGCAACTGAAGCAGCTCCAGCAGCTCCAGCGGGCGAAACTAAGTAATTAGTTTTCTCTTAGTTGAGACGAAAAAGCCAACCGAATAGGTTGGCTTTTTTTTTGCCTTGCGGGCTGATGAAAAAGGCCCATCTGACTGCGTTGGAGGGGGCCGTCCTCGCTCCGACGTACATTAAGTACGCCTGCGCTGCGGGCGGCCCCCTCCGCCTTGCATCTGGACCTTTTTGATCAGCCCTCGTGTTTGTCGGGTTTTTGGCTGGCCCTTTGGGCGCCGCTGTTGTTTGGCTGGCCGTCGCCTTTGGCGACTTAGCGCCGCTTTGGGTGCGGCTTACAGCCGCTTTTGGGGCTTTGCTGACGGGGGAGTTTTGGGTGGGGTATTGGTCATTTTTTGCCGAGGGAATCTCTTGAGAGTTGGTTGGAATTAGAGTTGGGGCTCTGGTTTTGACAGTACTTAAGCCCGCGTATTTGTTAGGAATTATTCGAAGTTCTCTTGCTTGCCCTCGGATTTAGGAGTGTAATTAATGGGGTAAGCAATAATAAGGAGAATCATCGTGGATTCAATCAACTCGTTGTATGGGTATTTCTTAGAGTGTTGCACTTGGGCTTGGGTTTTGGGCTCGATTGTGGCGCTTTTGTTTGTTGGCTTCTTTGGAAGTCCTTTGATCGTGTGGACGATCGTTTTGGCAGCTATCATGGTGGGCTTTGCGGCTCCGATGTGGCTTTGGATCGTGTTCGCTGTTGTGGCGGTGATCTTTAACGTTCCGCCGATTCGTACGGCACTTGTTACTTCAGGTGTGTTCGCGATCTTCAAAAAGTTCCAGTTCCTGCCGAAAATTTCTGACACCGAGAAAGCCGCACTGGATGCGGGTGTGGTGTGGGTGGAGAAAGATCTTTTCTCTGGTAAACCAAACTTCCAAAACTTGATGAATGAGCCTTACCCGGATTTGACGGCTGAGGAAAAAGCGTTCATGAACGGTCCGGTTGAAACTCTTTGTAAAATGATCGACCACTGGGAGATCTACAAAACCAAAGATATTCCTCAACCAATTTGGGACTATATCAAAAAAGAAAAATTCCTGGGCATGATCGTACCTAAAGAGTACGGTGGTCTTGGATTCTCGGCGCTGTGTCACTCTGAAGTGATCATGAAGCTGTCATCACGTTCTATCGCGGTTGCGATTCAAGTGATGGTTCCAAACTCATTGGGTCCTGCAGAGCTTTTGGCTCACTACGGTACTGATGCTCAGAAAAATCACTGGTTGCCTCGTTTGGCTGAAGGGAAGGAAATCCCTTGCTTCGGTTTGACAGAGCCAAATGCAGGTTCTGATGCAGGTGCGATCGTTTCTGCGGGTGTTCTTTTCAAAGACACTGACGGTAAAATCAAAATCAAATTGAACTGGAATAAACGTTGGATCACTTTGGCTGCGATCTCTTCTGTGATCGGTCTTGCGTTCCGTTTGCGTGACCCGGAAAATCTTTTGGGTAAAGGCGAGGACCTGGGCATCACTTGTGCTTTGATTCCTTCCAATACACCGGGCGTGGTTCTTGGTAAACGTCATGATCCACTAAATACTCCGTTCTACAACTGTCCTACACACGGTAAAGACGTGGTGGTTGACGCTGAAGACGCTATCGTTGGCGGTCTTGCGAACGCTGGTAAAGGTTGGATGATGTTGATGGAGTGCTTGGCTGCAGGCCGTGGTATCTCTCTTCCAGCTCAGGCAACAGGCGGAACGAAATTGGCGGCTCGCGTGACTTCTGCACATGCAGTGGTTCGTCGTCAGTTCGGTGTTTCCATCGGTAAATTTGAAGGTGTTGAAGAACCTTTGGCACGTATTGGTGCTGCGGCTTACACACTTGAAGCGATGAGAAAGTACTGCTTGGGTGCCCTAGATAAAGGTATCAAACCAGGCGTTATCACAGCGATGCAAAAATACTATACGACTGAAATGGGTCGTAAAGTGATCATCGATGCGATGGACATCATGGGCGGTGCGGGTATCTCCATGGGACCTCGTAACGTACTTGCTGAAATCTATATCGCCACTCCAATCGGTATCACGGTTGAAGGTGCAAACATCATGACTCGTACGTTGATCGTATTCGGTCAAGGTGCTCTTCGTGCGCATCCATTTGCATATGCTGAAGTAAAAGCATACGAAGCAAATGATCTGAAAGGTTTCGACCGTGCCTTCTTCGGTCATATCGGTCACATCATCCGTAACACGTGCCGCGCGATCTTGTTGTCATGCTCTCGTGGTTACCTGGCTTCCACTCCAGACTGTCATCCTGAAATGAAAGTGTATTTCCGTCGTATGTCATGGACATCTGCTACCTTCGCATTGCTATCTGACGTAGCGATGGGTGTATTGGGTGGTTCTTTGAAAATGAAAGAGAAAATCACAGGCCGTTTCGCAGATATCCTGGCTCATATGTATATCGCAACTGCGATCCTTCGCCGTTTCGAAGCAGAAGGCCGTCGCGAAGAAGACCTGGCTTTTGCTCACTACAATTTGAAAATGTGCATGGTTGAAATCCAAAAAGGTTTCGACGGTATCTTTGACAACTTGAAGATCCCAGGTCTTCGTTGGTTCTTCAAAGGTTGGATCGGTGCTTGGTCTCGTATCAACTCCATCGGTTCCCAGGCTTCTGACGGTTGGACTCACGCTATCGCTGCTGAAATGATGAAAGAGGGCGGCATCCGTGATCGTTTGACGGATGGTATCTACCTTCCAAAAGAACGTGACCAAGCCATCGGTCGTTTGGATTACGCATTCACAGTTTCTTTGCGTGCTGAAGCGGCTGAAAAGAAAATCAAAAAAGCGATCCGTGACGGCGTTCTTCCTAAGAAGAAAGCTAACATGCTAATCGACGATGCTTTGGCTAAAAACGTGATCAACGCCGAAGAAGCTGGCTTGATGAAAGAAGCTGATGCTGTACGCTACGACGCGATCCTGGTGGATGAGTTCACTGAAGAGCAATACCATGCTAACAAAGTGATCCGCTAGTTGCTAAGATAGCTGAAAAACGAAAAACCCCGGTCTATAAAACCGGGGTTTTTTATTTGGCGGAAGTAGATTTTAGCGTGCTGCTTTTTTAGCCGTCTCTTTTACGTCGATGGACGCATTGATTTGGCCGTCGCAGAAGTCGTTGCCGCAAGCGTTGCGCATTTTGTGGTCTTGAACATAAAGTTCAGTTGCGTCGATGGTTTTAGTAACTTTCAGCATGCCACCTTCGTCTCTGTAAGTTACATAGCTAATTTCAAATATTCCTGGAGCAACACGTTTAGCTTCCAGGCCGTGGAATACATCATTAGCTACAAGGAAAGAGGCTGAAAGGTTGCCCATCTCGGCGTTGCTGTTATAAGTAAGATAAACTGTGCTTCTTGGGCTCATGTCCGTGCTCAAGCCAAGGTCAGTTACAACAACAGTCACTTTTCTGCGCACGCTGTCTTTTTGGGTGTCAGCAAGGCGAATAGCCTGGTCAACGAAGTCAGGTGTGATTTTGTCTTCAGTAGGTGCAAGAGGTGCGGCGTGAGAAATAGCGGCTGTAGACAAAGCGATTAGGAACATAACGATTTTTTTCATTTGAAACTCCTTTAGTTAAAAACTGTGTTCTTGTTATGGGCCAGTTTGTAACA
Organism: Bdellovibrio sp. HCB288; assembly: GCF_047305935.1. Taxonomy (GTDB): domain Bacteria; phylum Bdellovibrionota; class Bdellovibrionia; order Bdellovibrionales; family Bdellovibrionaceae; genus Bdellovibrio. The sequence goes on along the minus strand of NZ_CP178619.1, from coordinate 3,443,983 downwards.
AAGTATCTTTCGGAATGAAATAGGGTGGTGACCACGGGGCACCACTAAACAATTCACCATGACGGAATTTTAAGAATCTCTGATTGGTGACCGATTTAATTCGAATTGGACTGAGTTTACACACTGGAAAAACTTCATGAATGATTGTTGGCAAGGCCACTGGAGTGCGCCCCAAAAGCTCACTACGATTGTATCTTTATCGGAGGTGCTAAGGTGGCGTGTTTGGCGAAGGTACTTGTGGTGGTAAGTATTCTGTTTGTTACGGGGCAGGTAAAAGCGGATCTGCAGATCACGGCAAACACCAATGTTTGGGCCGTGCCGTCGACCTCTAAAAGTTGCAAAGCATGGAAGCTGAATAAGGAAGAGAATGACGTTTCGTCCAAGTACATAAATCTCGGCAATCTTAGTTTTCTATGGTCAGATAGTGTTCTGGATTTGCAAATCAAAGAAATCAGGGTGTCCTTGCGGGATCCAGTTTTGAACGGCGGGGAATACCTTTGCCGGGTTTCTGGAGAGGATCTGAAGTACCTTGGGGAGGGTGATTGGATGACAGTCAGAAAGGCCGCCAGCCATCAGTATACTTATGTCGCAACCGACTGCCCGATGTTGTGTGGTGGTATTCAATTCCAAAAAGACGTTGCGGCGACGATCAATGGTAAGATCGAGGTCATAGGCGCCGTTAAAAATGAAGGAAGATTGGAAGAGCGTGTTTACGGCCTCCCAATCACGGTCGATAATCTGGAATTTTAGCGCGGATTCAGTACGCTAAGAATCTGCTGCTCCATGGTTCGTTTCAAATAGTCAATTTGCAGAATAAGCTTACGGAAGTCGGATTCCGGGGTGTTTTGATCCAGAACTGGAATTTCCAGGTCGTTCCGTACTGTGAGCTGGAACGACGGATTCACTTCCATATTGTTAAAAAATATCAAGTCGAGGGTTCTGCCAGAACCATTGTGAAGTTCGTCCAGCTGTTTGCGGATCTCTTGATGGGCGGGTTTACGCCAATAGGCTTTACTGGCTTGTTCGATATAGTTCAGGCGAAGCAGGATGTCTGGCGCGTAGTTTGCTGATTTCAATAAAACCGGATAATTGCCAAAACTGTATTCAGAATAGCGGGTGATCTTCTGGCGGAGCTCAGAAGCATAACTGGTAATTTCCTCAGACAAGCGTTCTTTGTCGTTCCAGGTATCCTCGAAAATGGAATAAGGATTGTATAGAATGAAGTCGTCCACGGGAGGTCCTTCAACTGCAACCGGATATCCCAGGATGCTGATGTACTGGATGACCAGCTGTTGCAGCTGGTTCGCCTGGTTTTCGTCAAAGCCAATTAAATGCGAATACTCATGAATCATCAGGGCCAGAATCTGATTTCTATAGTTATCTGTATAGAGTTTGTTTTTCAACTGCAGGACGCTGACGCAAATTTTCGGTTTCGGTGAGGCGTAAGCGACAGCATCTTTTTTGCTGACACCATCATGGCACGCATCTTTGGTGAGTAATTCGACAGGTGTGGTTTGAATAAGTGAAACCAGGGATTTCTTTTGTTCCAACGTCAGGTGCTTGATGTTTTCGTTGGAAATCCAGGAGTTCAGCAGCAGCTGCGCCTCCGTTTTGGTTTTGAAAACGGCTTGAAGCAAAGCCTCCTCTGATACAAAAGATCCAGTTTGGGTGTCTCCGCCGTTGCCAATTCGAACGGTGTTTGCCTGTGAATGAATGGACAGAAGTGCGCTGGCCAGCAGCAAGGATTTAATTAATTTCATAATTGAATCTCCAGTTCTTTATTTTCCTTGCGGGTTTGCGATGTCGGTGTCTCAAGGCCCGTGGTTATGATTTTGGAGGTTGTTGGAATGATATTTAAATTCATTTGATAAATACGTGAGCCTGCAGGATTTTTTGAATTGTACTTTTTGATCAGGATGTTTTGAAACTGCTCTATGTCCTGTTGAATCTCTTTGTATTCCTCTTCGGTCATTGTCATCAAAAGAGCGCTGAATGAACGCTCCGACGCCGGTAGGGTCAGCGATTGCTCGGCTTCCTTGAGGCTTTTAAGATGGAAGGCGCGAATGGCTTCGTGGCTGACTTGATTGGAGATCTGCAAATCCTTGTGGCTGCTTTTCCAGCTGTCAGTGGTTTCGTCGAAAGAGGCCAAACCGCAGTCTTCAATGTTTTCCAGAATTTCCAGTGCTTCACCTTTGGATATTTGCATGGTTTCAGCGATAAAGTCCAAAGTGCAGATGACGGTGTCCAGGCTTAAAAGTAAATGAGCCCTTGGCGTCTTGGGGTTTGATAGAAATTTGTAGATGTTGCGGATTTCGGCTCCGATATTTCCCTTATTCAAACGAACAATCTGGGCGAAGTGATATTCCTTAAGCTGTATGGTGTCGGCGTGTGTATAGAGTACCAAGTGTTCGAAATACTCTGATTCCGAAGCATTTAAGTGCAGGGAGCGGGCAACCTGGGAGATGGAATCCACACCTAGGTTTCGCTGTCCAAGCATTACAAGGCGGATGAAGCTGCGGCTTTTAAACCCACATTGCAGTGTCCAGGTGCCGTAAGAGAACCCTTTTTTGTGCTCTTTATTATAGGAGTACCAGTCCTGCAGGAACAGGCGGTAGTCTATATAATTAAGAAGTAAGGGTTTTACCTTCATATGTATTCCGAATCTTTGTGAAATATGCAGCCGGAATACACCACGGAATGCAGTTGTTTGCAAATTGAAGCTGCAAGTGAATGTAATTATTGCTGTATTCAGTTTTGGAATACAGCAAGTGTGGATTTGTGATGTAAGAAACTTGTGAAGTCAGAATACGAAGAGTAGATATGCGGGTGTTTGAAGTGAAACTTTAAAACCCATAAAAAAATAGGAGAATTCCGTGAAATCTATCATCACTTTCGCAGCGATCCTGGTAATGTCCTCTTCCGTATTTGCAGCGGGTGCAAAAGTCGAAGACATCGCTAAAAAACTTAAGAACGAAGACACAAGAACTATAATCAAAGTGGTTGAAAATAACCACGGCAGCCCATGCCTGCCTGAAGGTAAGTCTTATATTGTAGAGCTTCAGGTTAAATATGCGGATTACGACCGATTGAATAATAAAATGATCTACACATGGAGAACTGCAAAATCCATCAACGTGGATCTTTACGGCAGCGTTATGGAAGTTTGCGGAGAGTAATGGTTTTGTTGCTGGTCGCGCGAAGCGACCAGCAGACATGCCAGATGATCCCGATGGCAATATAGTGCGGATCATAAACATAAGACAAAATATTTAAAGCTTGAGGGTTTTGGTAATACCAAACTCCGACAACCTGAATGGGCACCCAGAAAACGGCAATCTCCAGCGCGGCTCGTTTGGGGCCCTTGCTTGAATTTCTGACGGTGTATTCATACCAATCGAAAAAGTGCACCAATGCGGTATATGTGATCAGCGCACTGGATCGGGCCTTGAACTCTCCTAAGAAAAGTAAAACCGTGAGCAGGGTCAGAAAAAGCAAATGCTTTTGAAAGCGGCTAGTTCCATTTTTGTGAATTGCAAGACTGCTTATTAATACTAATATGGTGCAGCCCAAAAATAAGTAACCCCACAATCCAAAATCCGCCAGATGCAGTGCTAAAATCGCCAGGGGCAAAACTAATAATTCCGGCAATCGCTTCAGCGAATAGGATGTCCCTTCAAAAAAGTGCTCATCCAGGGAGAAGTGAATCACAAATAATAGTTGCGAGACGATGGCGACGATCAACTGGGTCCTGGTGCCTGCGGGGCCCAGCAATAACAAAAGTGCCAGAAGTCCAAGCAGGGCCATTGCTACAAACAGTGGATTGCGGTTGGTCTGTGCACGTTTGTAGAAACCGTGAATACCGTGCGCGACAATAAGCGGACCGCCAATCGCTGAGAACATCACGTTGGGCGGCAGCAGAAAAACAGCTGCCAAGGCCAACAGGCGTGTTAGAAAAAATATCCAAGTATTCTCGAGTTTCATTCAATCATTCTGTGTTGCTCTATCGTTGCAGTCATTGCTATTGCTGAATTCGCAAATATAAGACGTGGTTGTCTTTAAATTTGAAAATTGAACGCAACTGAGAACAACGCATAGCAGGGTTGTGTTTCCTAGCATAAATGGAAACAATCTAACTTCAAAAGAAATTTTAAAGCGATAGGTTATTCGGTATGTTTTGGATTTTAATACCTTTGCTCTTTAAGAGCCTTTTTGTATTGGCGCAACCCACTTACAACACGGGAGCTTTTTGGCGCGCCATAGACACCGCCAATCCCACTTGCACGATCACTTCAGCACTTTCAGGTTGGCGCAGTTTTTCAGCAGAGACCATCAACTTCAATTGTAGCGATGACTATCGAGTCGCCAAGGCCGAGTGTCGTCTTAACGGCGGGGCCTGGGCTAATTGCACAACTTTGACCTCCTATACTTCACCAACGTTGGCGAATGATACGACTTATACTTTTGAAGTGCGAGCGACTGACTATTTCGGCAAACAATCGTCAGTGGGCGCAGCTCAAACGCGCACCTGGTCTGTGGATTTGGCAACACCATCAGTTAGTATCACCAGTTGGACAGGAACTAATACGGGCTCTTCGAGGATTTATTTTTCGGGAACTGACAATGAGAGCGGCGTAGCAGGTTATCAATGCTCCATTGATACGGGCACAGCATCGTGGGTGGCCTGTTCTGGATCTTATTTGGAGGCTACAGGTAGTGCCGGTGTGACCTACTATTTCCGGGTTATCGTGACCGACAATGTAGGACGGGTGAGTGGTCAAGTGACCACCAGCTGGCGCAATGGAAATTGGGGCGGCTGGAGTGGTTGTTCTGTTTCCTGTGGTGGCGGCAGCATGACTCGCGCTTGTAACAATCCTTCGCCATCGGGAAGTCCGCCGGGGATGGGGTGCAGTGGTATTTCCTCGCAAGCATGCAACACCCATTCTTGCTGTACGGCTGCCAACAACACTTCGAATATGTGTCCTGGAAATTACTATACGCTGCAAGCTTACAACAATTCGAATCCTTCTTGTCCCACGCCTTATACGCAACCACCAGACGGTACCGGTGCTGCAAAAGTTGATTCAGATCCGGCAGTACCAGCGGGTGGGGTTGTTTCTTGTGCCAGCGGTTCCATATCTCGCTCCAATTTGCAGTCTTCTGAGGTCTGCGCTAAAGAGTGCACAACCTGGTATACGGCAACATGTAGATGTAATTAGGTGGATTATGTACGAAACGGTAGAAGTCACCTTCAGTTATGCTGGAAATCGCGATTACCTGGATATCACCCAGATTACGGGTGTGATTTGGGATGCGCTTTTCCATAAGTATCAAATTCAAAAAATTCAACAAGTGCATTTTAAACTTGTCAGTCCGCTGTTTCGCCAAGGGCGTTTGGAGGAGATCGATCCATCTCAATCACCGCAAGATGCCGCCGTGGTTTTACGTTTTACCGATGAAGAAAACCGACAGCGGCAGTTTGTGGTCTACTCAGATCGCACACCGATTGTCGCGCGTTTCCCTGAGGAATTCAGTGAAGACGAGCATTTTCAAATTTCCAAGGATTCTGTCAGATACAGTGGCGGATACCACCATCCCAATCGACTGGTGTATTTAATTACCAAAATGTGTCGCGCCCATGTGGTTCGCTATCTGCAGGCGATTAAGCCCCAGGCCGTACAGTTTTATATTCCGACTTATGATTTGGTAAAGGATCCAGTTGAGGAATTCAAATTTGAAGTTCGTCCCTGGGGACGACCGCGCCATGGATTTCAGCGCTATAACTTCACCCGTGACGGGCAGAATTATGGCTATGGATATGCGAGGTTCCAGACGTGATGAGATCTTCCGGGCGTACCATCTTCTGGCTTTTGTTAATAGCAGGCATTTGGCGAATCGCTTTGCAGTTTGTATTGCCCCGGGTAGAAACCCGAAGGGTGGCGGTGGGTCCTTTTGCCCATGCCTTTATCGGGGATGGACATTTTCAAAAAATTCACTGCGAAGTGCAGACGCCTCGCGGACTGGAAGTGGTGTCCCTGGAAAAAATCAACAATGAACGTTCTTTGTTATTGAGTGAAATTACTGTGCGCAGCTATTGGGCCGCCGTTGAAGGGTTTGTTTTACCCCCTGAACGGCAGCGCATTCTAAAGAAAATGTTTTGCGATGAAAACATTGCGGCTCAGTTGAAGTTGCCTGAAGGAATTCAAAAAGTATCCCTGTGGAGGGAAGCCCGCAGTCTTTTCCCAGAAAGGTTAGAGCAAATTGAAATACAATGCCTCTAATATTTTTCTGACCGGAAAGTTTTTATTAAGCTTTGCGCTGTTGTGGGATTTTAGCAGGGTCCTGGTGGATCGTGCTAACTGGGCGCTGTGGAACTGGGAAGTCGTGTCGTTGATCTGTGCGATGACGGTGGTATTGGCGGGCATCGGTCTATTTTGGGAGTTTCAGCGGCGATTCATAGGTCTGCTTTGTTTTACGGGCTTCCTGATTTTTTATTTTTTAAATCCGGCATCGATTTCTGTCGCAACGGGAATGGTGGGGTGGTTGTTGCTTTGGATTATTGCGCAACCCCGGAATGCCAAATGGAATGATTCTGCATGGAATTTTCATCCGTGGTCGCAGGAAGTGCTTTGGATTGTTATGGGTATTACCTATGCCGATGCCGGTTTGGCAAAATTGCTTCAGCCGCTGTGGTTCCAAGGGCAGGCGTTGGAATCGATTGCGCAAGTGGGACCTTCCATGGTTCCGGGTTTTGGCAGAAAGATAATGGCAGAGAGCAGTTTGATTGCGAAAGCTGCCACGTGGGCTGCGATGGCGGTGCAGTGTGGGGCGATAATGCCCATTTTCTGGAAGCGAAGTCGTATTTTTTTCTGGTGGGCCCTAACGTTGATGCATCTATCGATTGCCGGTTTATTTGTGTTGCAGGTATTGCCGGTTTACATGCTGGCCTGTCAGGCGTTGATGTTTGATTATAATTTTCTTCCTCAACTGAAAGCAAAGAGAGTTTTGGCGTGAAGAGTTTAGTAGTAGTTTTATCATGTGTTTTGCTTCTGAGTTCCTGTTCCTGGTTTCAAAGAAGGCAGTCGATTGCAATCGGCATGTTTACAATCCCAGAAAGTCTGGATCCGGTTCAGGCCGATCTTAATCCCGAGACAACGATCATTAGATTATTGCATCAATCCCTTTTCAATTTTACGGTGGACTCCAAGACCGGGGAATTCCGGATTGAAGCTGCCGTCGCCGAACTTCCCTCGGTTCAGGGAAAAAAAGTTCTTATCAAAATTAAAGATGGCGCAAAGTTTAACTTCCTGTCTGGAGAACAGAAAACTGTAAGAGACATTGATGCCGAAGATCTTGCGGCAACGCTGTTGCGAGTTGCAGATCCCAACTCACATTCCATTGTCAGTCAGGATCTCGAAGGCATTGTGGGACTTCAGGAGTGGAAAAAGCTTTCGCCGGAAGACCGGCGTATGAAGTACCCAAAAGGTATTTCATTTCCAGATAAAAAGACTTTGCAGGTTGAACTTAAAACTGCAAATCCGTTTTGGTATCAAGTCCTGGTAAAATCACAGTTTTTGATTCTTCCAAAGGAGGTTTATCAAAACAAGGAATTCACCTCCTGGCTAAAAGGGACGGGAGAGTTTCATATTGTCGACCAGAATGAGATTTCGGTGACGATCGCGAAAGACGGTAAAGATTTAAAACTTCAGTTCCTGGGTAAGCAACTCAGTAGTCAGCAGCTTTTTGATGCCGATAAACTGGATGTCTTGTTTGTGCCGGAAGGCGTTCGCCTGGGGGATTTCAAGTTTTCTGTTTTCACCAAAGAACTTGAGCGCCAGAAAGGTGTTTTGTTAGTCGGTCCCGCACTAAACCTGGGATACCTAAGACTTTCTACTCAGTGGATGAAGAATAGTTCTGATGGCAAACAACGTATCTCGCAAGGACTGCGCCGAGAGGAGATCGTCAATGCTTTGCTTCCGATGACTGGAAAACCGATGTTGGAGGTCGTTCCAGGGGTGGTTGGAGCCTCTACGGATTCAATGGCTGTTAAGAGTGGTAAACCTTTAAATTTACGTCTGGGGTTGCCTGATATCGGTGAAGCCCGCTCGTTTGCTGACGCTATTACAAATCAGTTGGCGCGTCAGGGGATCACCGTGCAAAGCCAGTTTTTGCAACCTGAGTTACTGGAAAAAGAATTCGCTCTTGGACGGATTGACATGATTTCCCAGTATTGGGTTATGGATGCTCCGGACTGGGCAGGATATATGAGCTTCTTGGATATCGGGTCTGCGGGATTGACCGCTAAATGGAATCAAGCCATCACTAAAGGTAGTCTGCCAGAAGCTTTGCAAGGCATGAACAATTCACTGCGAACAAATTCAGGATGGATTCCATTGGCTTCTTCAAGTCGTATGGTGATTCACAAAAAAAATATTCAGGGTCTGCGCTTTGATGGTTTGTTTGTAGACTTCAGTCAGGCACGAATTGAATAAATTATGAAATGGTTGTTCAGTCTTCTTATTCTGATTGTTATCGTGGTCGCAGGCGACCAGGTGTTGTTGCGTTGGTTGAATCAGGAAAGTCTGGATAAAGCCATCGTCGACTATCAGAATCTTTTGCTGGATTCCCAAAAATCAGATGTGTCGGGAATCGTTTATCAAAGACAAATGATTCTGGCAAAGAACGGCCTGACCAATCAATTTCGTGAAAACACACCGAAAGCGCCCGGTGAATACAGAGTTTTAGTTATGGGAGGCTGGCCGGTTCTGGGTTTGGGGCTTAAACCCTGGGAAGGGTTGGCTGAAAGCTCGGCTTACGCTTTAAACCAGTCCTTGTCACAAATTGCTGCTAAAAACCCGGTAAAAAATATTTCTATTTTAAGCGTTGCTCGCGGAGGTATTTCTTTGCAGGGGCAGATTTCTGCATTTGAAAGCCTGCAGGGCGAGTATCAGTTTGATCAGGTGTTGATCGTTTTATCGCCGGATCTGTTGTTGGAACAAAAAGTCCCGGTGGATAAAATTGAACTCAGTCAAGCGAGCGGCCTTCTGATGACGTGGCAGCTGATGCACCTAAAACCCCAGCAGATTTTAGTACCCCCTGAAACTTCAGCAGAGTTGTTTTCTGATACGAGCATGAGCGTCTTACGAGACACTCTGGCTCGTTTCAAGGGCGAGATTGCTCCAAAATATCAGGTGGATTCGGCCGTGCTGATTGCACCCTTGTTTGGAATGGTATCGGAATTGGAAGATGCCATGCGAAGGTCTTTCATTCGTACAGCAGACGAAGCGGGGTATTTGACGGGGACTTTGTCGCTAAAAGGTGTCGCTTCCCCCAGTTATGACAAAAATATTTTACTTCCGACAATATCAGCATCGCATACCTTTGCTGAGCAAATTAAAAACTACTATATGCGAAGAGGGATACGTCAGTGAAAACTTGGCAAGAATATATTCCAAAAAAGAAATGGATGATGGGATTGATTTTCTTAGGCGGAATGCCGAATCAGCCGCAATCGCATTTTTCCTCCAGTCCGATGGCAGCTTTAAGAATTCCAGGCCCACTGACTGCGCAGCCGGTATTTTCCAGTAAGACTGCGGAAATCTATCTGTCGCGGATGAATCTCGCACAAAAACTGTTTTCAGTCGCAGCGGCAGTTCCGTCCGGAGTGGATGCTGAAATCACACCTGACCTTTACCGTTGCATGACCCAGCAGACGCGGGAATTGGGTAAGATGATTGATCTGGATCCCAAGAAGCTTTTGCCAAGAAGGATATTTATGACCTTCGTGGAAACCTTTGATGAGGCAGGGGCTGCGAACTGCACGTCCATGACCAATCGAATTGATAAAAATGCGATTCAATTTTTAGTGTGTTTTGATCATTCCCGTATGAACAGTTGTCGGGCATTGACTGTGGATGATTTCAAAAAGGAACTTAAGAATGTCGAGACCCAAACAGCAGAACGTGAAAGCGCCCATGGGGAATTTGTTAAAGCCATGGATACACTTCTTAATAAGGTTTCAAACTGAGCGGGTCTTTTTGTGAATCACGTAAAGGCAGATCAGATTAAAAACTGTTATTAAAATTGGAACAGGAAAGAATGCACCGGCGTCTTTAAACATGCGAAGGGCAATATAGGAATCATTCAGTCCGGTCCATAGTAAAAGGACTAAAAGCTGCCACCAGATTTTGCGGGTGGAGTTTTGCGAGGCTGCCTGACAAAGAAAGTACCAGGCTCCAGCGAATCCGACGAGGGTTGAGACATTCAGATGAACGGAAAAAAGAAATCTGTAAGGCAGTGGTTGTGGTAGGTAGACGGCTCCCAGATAAACTGCAGACAAAAAAGGGCCCAAGGCCGAGTAGCCCATCCAGGAGTAAAGTCTTTGCGGAGTCAGATTGTTTTTCATTCTTAAAGTTTAGAGAGAATCAGAGGAAAGTGCAAAAATGAATTTCAAATGGAAGGAAAGTTTAAAGGGGCCACTGATTGCCATTGTCATTCTGGCAGCGGGCTACTTTTTATTTAAGCACAGACTGACGATTCAAACTGCAAATGCCCTGGAAGATGTTTCTTTAAAAGCCCTGGATAGCTCTTGGTCCCAAGGGTGGCATCCACAAAAAGCCCAGGTGGATTGGAAAGTGAAACATGTTGCCGCTTACCTAAGCTCCGGCGGAACTTCCGTCGCAGTTGCCGACGTGAATGGCGATGGTTACATGGATCTTCACTTTACGGATCCCGGTGGTGATCCCGCGGGTAAGCTTTATTTAAACAATCAAGGTCAGGGATTCACTCTGCAGAACGAGCGCATTCACTTGTTGCCCGAAAAGTCTGTTATTAACAGATCCGCTATTGTGGATCTGGACGATGATGGATATCTGGATTTGTTTTTACTGGGATTTTGCCCGCGCATCGCCTGGGGTGGTTCGAACGGAATATTTCAAGAGACAAATCAACAGCCCTTGGGGTGTGGAACTTTTGGAACCGGTTTTAATTTGGCTGATCTGGACGGGGATGGACGTTTGGAGGTTCTGATTGCTCCGTATCTTGATTTGGATTTTTTCGGAGACCTTCAAGATACGAATGTCATGCCTACGAATTTCAGTCATGCGATGAATGGAACAAAGCCGTTGGTGTTTCGCCGTACGGGGCGCTCTTTTCAGCGGATTGTTACTCCTATTCAGCATCAAGGGTGGGCTCACTCCCTGGCTGTATGGAGAATGCCCAATTCCAAAGACACCCTTCTTTGGTTTGCAAATGATTATGGCGTAGACAGAACTTACTTTGTCAGTCCCAAAGGAGTGATGGCTGAAGTTTCTGATTCTATGATCACCGATGCTTTCAGTCGCAATGGTATGAATTCGGAAATCGTGGATTTGGACGGGAATGGCCGACCTTCTGTTTACGTCAGTCAAATTTATCTGGGGGCACAAAAGCTCGCCGGGAATATGTTTTGGCGCTGGTCGGGCGGTCAGGAATTCGTGAATAAAGCATCAGACATGGGAATTCATCGTTGTGGCTGGTCTTGGGGTGCCAAGTTTTTTGATATGGAAAATGATGGAGACCTGGATCTGTTTGTCGGGAATGGTTTCTTTGCCGGAGAAGTTCCGGGGAAATCCTATTGGTACTTTTTGAACGTGATGGATGCCGCAGACAAACATGTTTTAAGTGATGCACTTCGCTGGCCTGCAATCGGTGGGGGCAGTCTGTCTGGAGAAGAGAAAGCGTGTCTTTTTGTAAATGACAATGGCCGCTATAAGAATCGCAATCAGGACGTGAAAGACCTAGCTGACTTTACCGCCAACGAACGAGGCGTGGCATTGGTGGATTTGGATAATTCCGGCAGACAAGCCTTGGCCACGGTAAGTTGGGAGCAAGGACCCCGTATTTATCGGTGGGAGGGGGCATTCGGTTCCTGGATTGGTTTTGATCTGCACCAGTCCGCACCTAACAAAGCTGCCTGGGGAGCATCCGTTATTTTGAAACTCGCAGATGGCAGAACAATGGGGCGACAAAAACAGCCACTAAATGCCTATGCCGCGCAATCAGATGCGCGCTTGCACTTTGGTTTGGGGAAGGGCGATTACTCTGAAGGAATAGCCGCCCTGATAACCTGGCCGGATGGAACCCAGATGGAATTAAAAAATCTAAAAGTCGGCGAATATCATTCGGTGGTGAAACCATGAAATGGTTCAATCTAAAAGATCCGCGCGTTCCTATTCTGATTTTTCTTTTAAGCTTTGTTGCCTATGCTTTACAGTCACCAGGGTTTGTCAGAACTCCTTGGCAGTTTGCCGGATCCTTGCTGACATCCCTGGCTGTGGACTATGCTTTGATTCGTCTTTATAAAAAGACAAATTTCTTTCCCTTAAGTGGATTGATATCTTCACTGGGCTTCTTTTTACTTTTGGATAGTCCCTACGTGTGGCCATATATAGTCGGTGCCGCCTTGATGAATATCTCCAAGCACTTTTTTACCGCCTATGACCGCCATATTTTTAATCCGAATAATTTCGGTCTGGTGGTCATGGTGTTTTGTTTCCCAATGGCTGCGACAACGACGGCAGGTCGCTGGGGTGGTGGGACCGAGCTTGCGTTCATACTCATAGCTTTGGGTTTTTATGCCGCCTACCGCGCGCAGCGCTGGGTGTTGTCAGTGACGTATATCTCGGTATTTTTTCTAGGCGCTTTACTGCGGGCTCATTTATTAAAATTAACTCTCGCTCCACTGCTGGCTCCGATGACGGGGGCGGCATTTATTTTGATTTCTTTTTATATGATGACCGATCCTGCGACTTCGCCGAGAAGTAAAAAATTGCAGGTTTTGCAGGGTGTGTTTATTGCTTCATTGGATACGTATCTGCGCATGCAGCAGTTCAAATACGCACCTTTCGTGACGGTGTTTGTGGCCTGTGCATTGTATTCCAGTCTGCGCTTTTTGGATCAACCCAGACGGGAACTTGCAAAGCCGTGAAAAAGATCATCGTGCGATTTCTTCATCCCGCTGTGTTCTTAATTCTATTATTGATGGGAAAGATCGATTTAGAACTTTGGCCGTGGACCTTGCTGGCCTTTTTCTTGTTCTATGTTGTGGGACTTGAAATTGGGATGCATCGCTACTATTCCCATCGAAGTTTTGAAATGGCACCTTGGAAAGTTTCTTTGATTACCGTTTTAGCTTTGGGTGCCGGGACGGGAAGTCCCATGGTCTGGGCGGGTCGCCATCGTAAGCATCATGATAAGTCGGACACTTCGGAAGATCCTCACTCCCCAGAACACTTAGGATTTTTCAGGGTTCTGACCTTGACGGTCTTTGGAACTAAAATTGAAGGCCGTTACGTGCGGGACTTTGTTAAGGATTCCCGTCAGCAATTTTTGCATCGCTATTACACGGAAATCTTAGTGGTGTCCGTGGTGTTGTGGGCGACTCTGGCGCCGGGCAGTTGTGCTATGCTGTACTGCTTGCCGGTGGAGCTGGCGCGCCTTGCTTCGGGTGCGATCAATGCGTTTGCCCACTCGCCCAAGTGGGGAACGGTGTTTTATGATCGCAACGATCGCAGTCGCAACTTAAGTGGACTGATTGGTAATGCTTTCGGAATCGGGCTTCATCACAATCATCATGACAGACCACAGGAATATCGTCAGAATCATCGTGAAGGTGAGTACGATCTGAGTGGCTGGATTATCGAAAGATTTTTAAAATCCAAATAGATAAGCAAAATATTCTAGCGGAGAGGCGGTGGCGCCGGTGTTGTGCAAGGTTAAAAAGCCATACATCAACACGGGAGTTAAAAATAAACTTGCCACGAATATTCTTAATATACCCAATACCCGAGGTACGGAATTTTTCTTGGAAGGTCTGAGATACAGCATAGTCAGGGAGAAAAAAACCACCAAGCATAGGTATACGGAGCGATTTACCACAACATGGTAAAGGCTTGTTCCCGGAATGGTTACATCACGATTGATGATATACATCAGTCCAAATATCGGCACACTGAAAGAAATGGCACAGGCGGTTCGCAGTTTGCGATGTTTGATGAATGAAAAACTTTTGATCAAAGGTCGATAGAGCAGAATTAATATCAACCGATTTAAGTAATGCATAATTTTGGACCAGCTTTCTGCAAGCTTTGCATCTGTAAATACCATGGCCCCTAAAGGCAGGTGATACCCACTCAAGCGGGCAAAACCCACGGCCGTATTGGCAAGTCCCGCGGTCTTGATGAACATCCAATAAAGTTTTGCGATCAGGGAAGCCCAGCGCATGGGGACTGACATTTCGGCATGAATAAATTCGGTCATTTTAATTGGAAATTTCATGATCGGAAGATGTTCCGTCATATCAGCAATCCAAAGACACAGAATGCCGCTGGCCAAGATCAGTAAAGAACGTCGGGTGGTGCTGTCATTTTCTACGAGGTCAGAGTAGACCGAATGCAGCTCTTGAGATCCAGCTCCGATGGGGATGCCTCCGAAAAGATTTACATTCCATGACGGGCTGGAAAGAACACTTTCGGTAATAATATTTCCGGTTGCGGGAAATATCGATATCCACAAAAAAGGCCAAAGTAGCCATTGTAGATTCATGGCCATAGGGGCGACATCGCCACGTATTAAGTAGATGACTGTTTCAAACAGAGCAAAGATAAATAGAACGCGCCATAGAGGTTGGCGAACTAGCTTTCTTGCCACCCATAAGATGGTCGTTGCTATAACCAGCGCAATCACATAATACGCAATGGTAAAAGCCATTTCAAACTGACCAGGGGTTTGCATCAAAGCGGCGGGGGCGGCTAAGTAAAAACAAGAATGCCCAAAGGAGGCAATCAGCAAACTTGCGAATTGTTTTTCCCGCCAGAAGAAATAAGAAAAAATCGGAATTAAAATCCATGGTGAACTAAGGGCCGAGCCGGGCCACTTGATGAATATGATAATCCACAGGCTAAGTGTAATTAGAAAGAATAAAATTCGGCGGCCAAGGCTCATGCCTTAATTAGTAACCCGTTATCCAGGTCACGTAAACTTTATTTCCTGCGCGCAGCAGGGTGAAAACAGTTTCGCCATTTGTGTTTTGCAACGTCGGTACGAACTTAAAGTCACCAGCAGCCAATGCCGTCGGCGAGGCCTGGGAGAAACTGCACATTGCTGGAGTGGTGCCACGCACTATTAAAGTATAAGAACCACCGTCATACATATTGGAAAAGCTGAAGCTTCCACAGTTGGCCGTGGTGTACTGCAGATTTCCATTGTTCCAGTCAATCGTGGTTGAGGCACCCGCATTGTAAACCTTGGATAGGACTTGTCCTTGCACTTCGATGGCAGCGTTAGTGGTTGAAGCCGTGTTGGCGATCATTCGGTCTGCGACCACGTTGCCTGTGGCTGTGATATTGCCAGAAGCCGTGACGTTACCGCCACTCACGGCCAATTGGTTCGTTCCAACCGTCAAACCATTTGCAGGCAAATTCAAAGTCCCAGTCATGGTGTCACCAGCTTTATTTACTGGCGTATAACCCAAACCTGTTGTCACGTCAGAGCTTGAAAGGTTCACATTGCCTACTACGCGACCTTTGCTGTCGACAGTTACTTTTGCATAGGAGCCGGCTGTAACGGTGTCAGGAAGACTGACGACGCCAGCCGTGACTGAAAGGCCCGCGCCGACCTGCAACACACCTTGCACTGTTGTTGATCCCACCGGGAAATCCGTGCAGGCAAAAGCGTCGGTAGTCGAAGACCAGGATATATACTGATTTGCAAGGCAGCTTGTCGTGGGCCATGGGCTTAGTGCGGTGTTATTTATTAGATCCGTGTAGCGAAGCTTCGAAATTTCCCAAGTTGTGGTCGAGTTGTTCCAGCGCAAACCCTGACCTGTGATAGTGCCGGAGCCGATGGCGATATTCGGAGTGTTGTAAGTTCCGTATTTCACCAGTGGAGAGATGGCTGTCAATCCCACCATAACATTGTCTGATAGAACAGAATCCAGGATTCGACCGCCCGAATCCAACTGCACCAGATTTCCCGGAGCGGTTCCGGCGTCAAGTGTTGCCGAGTCGCCCAACCCTAAGTTGTCGCGGGCATCAGCGGGGCTTGCGATATCCGATAGATTGCTGTTTGGATCCAACGGAATCAAAGTAAATGCTTCCCAGGAAGCTCCGGTCCAACGGTAAGTTTGATTCGCACTGAGTGTTGGCAGCGGGGCTTCGTTCAATTGATTTGGCTTTTCATAGCGATCATAGGTACCGGCTAGCAAATGCAAAAACTTATTATAGTCAGTACTATCCATCTCATTGGTTGTCACATCAGGCGAGAAGCGCAAAAGCTGTCTTGGCTCGTAGCCACCGACTTGCATGGATTCGACGGTGTAAGGAACATAAGACAGGTTTTGATATTCAAGGGTTTGCACGCCCATACCGTCATTGAAGGAAATAACCAGCCTGCGATTACCCCCAGGTGTTGGCGTGAATGTTTTTGAGGAAATAATGGATACATGTGTGACCGGGTCGATCTCCTCACAAAACGGAAATGGCCCCAGGACTGCCGGGCGATTGGAGAAAATTTCTGAAAAAGCCACGCCACCGTCGATGCCGGGATCTGATCTGACACCAGAGCCGATATCGATGTTGAAGACACCCTTGGAGTTGACCATGTTCAGAGTGTGCATCTCTTCGTAAAGCAGACAGTTTTCAATGCCGGATGAACGAATTTGAACTTTCAGCATCACACTGGCGGAATTCACGGGTTTGCCATCAGGTCGGATGATGCGACCCTGATAGCTCATGCTGTTAACGCCAGCAAATGCTGAGGGAGTTCCTGCGATCATCGCAGAAAATAAAAGTGCAAGCGTCCAAAAAAAGTTCATGAATAGAGATTTCATTGTGTCGCCGCCGGCAAGGATTGGGACGTGTGGAAATCCAACACAAACTGATCTTCAAATAAAGTTCCTTGAAAGCTTGTCATGACCGTATAGCCGGAAACAGTCCGCGTTGCGATACGATCGTTAAGCATGCTGATTGAGACCTGGCCGGTGTATCCGTCTTCTGTGATGACATTTTGATTGCTTAAAGGGGTCATACCCAAGGCAGTTGGGAAGCGACTATTGTCACCACGAATGGTCACATCCATTGAGCATCCTCCAAGAGTGGATGCCAAAAGAAGTGTTATGAAAAGTGTCTCAAACAAAGACGTTCCAAGTGTTTCCATTTTCATATTAACTAAATCGGAAAAAAGTTACGGGTTCTTAAGTTCTGGTCTCCTATTTGGGAACGCCAAATGGAATAATGGCGATATGAGTGGTTACAAAAGTAAAATTATCATCGCAATTTGCATTTCGATTTCAGTCGGGACCATAGTCTATCTGATTTCCAAGAACTATCATTTGTTCGTTTCAGAGGTTGTGAGTCCCACTCAGGGACCCTCTTGGAACTGGTGTCCCTTGGATGTTATTGAAGTCAGAAATCTAGAGGAAGGATCTTTGACTTCGGAAGCGAAGGATCTTGCGTTGCTGTGTGATGTGGCGATGGACGAAAAATTTTCGGGCCATGCTGCCGGGATGAAATTCAAGCCACTCTTGATGGCTCGGGGCAAGTCCGCATCCAGCAGTATATTGGAAATGGCTGAGGATAAAGATCACTTCCGGGTTGATGGTCAGGTCTTCAAGTCACGTCGTTTACAGGCTGTTTTAGTCAGGACCAAATTTAAAAAGCCATAATTCCCACAATGAAAGACAAACTATAGGCGGCGCTATGTCCGTCCACATTGCGGTCTGAAATTATCACCGGAACTTCGCCGGCCATGCCGATTTCCGTTTGCTGTTTTAGTTCATGATAGGCGAAGGTTATTTCCGTAAACCACACTTGCCCTTTGGTGGTCATGTGTAAAGTGCCCAAGGCTCCACCAACCAATGGGCCGTCCCATTGAATGCGATCCACATTGCCATTGTCGACTTTGCTATGATCGCCGTTTAAAAACATCACTGTCGGTGCGCGTCCAACGAACAAGCGGCCGTAGGGTTGACCCAGTTGGTATTGAGTCAGACTTGGCAGTGGGGTGCGCACACCAACAGTGAATAGGGTGTCCCAGAGCAAGTGATTGCCAACACGGTTGAATCCAACGGCAGACCCAATTTCAATTGCCCAATTTTCATTCAAGAAATATGTGACGTCGGTTTTAAAGCTCAGACCTAATCCGCCATCATAGGTGCCTTCCTGATCAGTGAAGAGGGAGGAGTTTGCACCAATGCCCGCAAATAAATGCATGCCTTCCGTCCAATTGTAAGGAAAGAATTCTTGCGCCTGCGCGCTGAGACTGGTCAGAAGTATGAATACAGTCACAAGGAGGGTTTTCTTCATAGTCAAAACCCCCACGAAACCATCATGCCGACACTGTCGTTGTTGATCAGTGGCATGGAGGTCATCTTGCTGTCGTGGCTTTTCAACAATTCAAAAGGATTCAGAATATAACCGACGACGTGAGCCACGCGGGATTCTCTTTCCAAAAAGTAGCGACTGGCGCGCTCAGCTCCCATGCCAAGCAGTGTTCCGTATATAGGGGTTTGATACATATCCTGAAAGCTGGGGCGCTCGGTGAAGCTTTCAATTGCAAACTCAAAGGCTAAGGAGGAAAGAACGGTCCATTGAAAAGCTTCGACTTCGGTGTATCCCCGGGAGCGGTAAAACAAGTAGTAGTAATTTCCAGAGAGGGCGTGTTTTACGATGTTGTAGTCAAAGCTGTCTTTATCAAAATCCGGGCGCAGGGGATAACTCAGGAAGTTATCCCAGGAGCCGTGTTCCTTGATGGTTTCGTGTTGGGTCAGAAGGTAAACGGTCCATTGGGCTCCATACATCATTCCAAAATTGATGGCGAGTTCACTGGCAGATCTTTGCGGAGGTGGAGGATACAACTTTTGCTGAAGCTGTCTGAGTTCTTCCACCTCATTGGCAATTTGGCTTTCAAGTTCTTTTTGTCGGGCTTTTAGTTCTTCCAGCTCCTGGAGGTGTTGCGGAAGTTGTGATGCGACCAAAGGCGCCTGGGGCACCTGTGCTACGGCGATGGGCTGCGTGCTTAATGTGATTGTGAATATAATTAGTGAAATTCCAAGTAGGTTCATAAGTCAGATACTTTCTGTATCTAACTTATCGCCTGTTTTTGATTGTATTATGAGGGGACATTAAGGGAATTCATTGTTCCATTTAAGCAACAATGATCCTGCTTAAATTCTGCGGCGGGATTTCGAAGCCAATAGCTTTTTAACGAAGCCGTCATCGTCTTCGTCGAAGATATCTCCGATGATTTCTTCGAAGATATTTTCCATCGTCACCAGACCTACGATATTGGCACGCTCATAGATTATGGCCATATGGGATTTTTGCTGCTGCATTTGCATTAGAATGCGGAACAGCGGCTCGAAGGCCTTGAATTTCAAGACGGGACGGATCAGTGTCTGCCAATTCACGTTCTTGTATTTAAGGGCCGTGAAAAATTCCTTGGAGTTAATAAGACCCACGATCTCGCCGTCTTGCATGACCGGAATGCGAGTGTGCCCAGAGTTGACGATGATCGTCTCAACGTCTTCGATGGCGTCATCTTTACGAACAAAGACCACCTCTTCCCAGGGAACCATAATGTCCCGGGCCAGCATCTTGTCGGCGCTGACCAGGTTCATCACATACTGTTTGGTGTGATGGGGGAGGTCTTCAATTTCAATTTCTTGATCAGCGGTGCTGTGGGTGTGAGAGTGTCCAAAGATTTTCAAAATCCAATGCGTGGATTTTTCCAGCACATAGACAAATGGCGAAAGAAACTTTTCACTCGCAGACAATCCACGCGCACTCCATAAAGCAATGCCTAGTGAGTTTCGCAGGGCCAGGGTCTTGGGAACCAGCTCTCCGATGACCACGCTCAAATAAGTGATTGGCAAGACGACCGAAGCAATGGCAAGGGCGTCAGCAGTGTTCGGAGATACTTTGAACAAATCGATGAAAATCGGCGAAAGAGCTTCCTCGGCTCCAGCGCCACCCACTGCGGCCGCGATGGCGCCTACGACCGTGATTCCGATTTGAATGACGGACAGAGTGCGCTCGGGATTCGCTTTAAGTTTCAATAGGATTCTTGCGCGACTGTCTTTGCTGGCAATTTTTTGCAGCTGCACTTTTCGTACAGTTACAAAAGCCATTTCGGCTCCGGACAGCAACATGTTCACAAATAGACAAAGAAGTACGACTATCAACTCAGCCATTTAGACCTTCAAGGTTAAAGATCAAAATGGTATTCATCAGGGGCGTGGGTAAGGGATCAGGATTCATAGATGTTGAATCTACCAAAAAATGAACCCGATTTAAAGTTTAAACCGGGTTTAGATTGTTGGATTTATGTTAGTTAAATAGATCGGAGTATGAAGTTGAACGAACGCATCATGGAACTGAACGCCTGACGCTTGTTGATGAAGCCCAGATAAGAAAAGTTTCTAACTAATGGTAAGTCCAACTCCTCCTCGCTGTGCCCAGTGTAAATAACTACCGGGATCGTCTTTTTGATTTTGTTAACTTTCTTTTCAGTCAACAGACGGTCCATCAATAAAAGTGTGTCACGCCCACCCATTTGCGGCATTTGCCAATCCAAAACCACAAGGTCATAGGGTTTGCTTGCAAGCAGTGGAATTGCATCTTGTCCGTCAAAAGCCATCGTGACGTCGCATTTATAGTGATCCAAAATATGGGACATCAGCTTTACGGAATCCAGGCTGTCATCGATCACAAGCACGCGGGGGATGCGCTGTTTGTCTAAAGCTGTTGAAGAAGTGGTATCTAACACCATAAAAGATCTCCTGTATAAGTCTTACTTTCTCCATTTGAACCGAAGTAAAACTGAGAATCTTCTAAAAGAAGGTGTCTGACGGGATCTTAATAAAACGGCTGTCGAAATACAGAGAGAGCTCTGGTTTCGACAGCCTTAAGGCTTAAGAAGCGAGTTTGAAATGCCGAGTTATTACGCAAGTTCTTTGCGAGTTTGTTCGGAAACCACAGTTTCGCGAACCACAACCACTTTGATTTGTCCTGGGTAATTGCACTCTTCTTCGATACGAGCTGCAATTTTTTTAGACAAATCCAGCGCGTGCAAATCGTCGATTTTTTTGCCGTTCACAAGGACGCGACATTCACGTCCGCCACTGAGTACAAAACAATCTGTCACACCAGGGAAGCTGCGAGCGATGTCTTGAAGTTCAGAAACTTTTTGGTTGTAAGACTCAATAGTTGAACGACGTGCCCCTGGGCGTGCGCCAGACACAGCATCGGCTGCAATAACCAGGAAGGCATGATCAGTGGATGGCTGTTCATCAAAGTGATGGGCCTTAACCGCATGAACAACATCCGGGGCTTCACCACGAGCGGCGATAAAGTCAGCACCAATCACGGCATGTCCACCTTCTTGAACGTGGTCCATGGATTTACCGATATCGTGAAGCATGCCCACGCGGCGCGCTTTTTTGATATCAATACCAAGTTCCGCAGCCATAAGGCCGGCAAGCCAACCCACTTCTCCGCAGTGGAAGTATTGGTTTTGCGTGAAGGAGTAGCGATAGCGCAAAGATCCCATCATCTGGCGGATTTCCGCATTCAGACCTTCAAGCTTAAGCTCCTTGGCCAAAGAGTCGCCATCATGTTTGATGTTTTTGAAAAGTTCTTTCTTCTGGTTCTCAGCAATTTTTTTGATGAAATCCGGAGTGATGCTTTTCTTTTCTTTAAAGATTCTTTCAAGCGTTCTGCGAGTCAGTTCACGGCGAACAGGGTCGAAGCCGGCAACGCCGACCATTTCCATGCCTTCTTCCACAATAATGTCGCAACCGCAGCTGTCCTGGACGGCTTTGATGTTGGCGCCCGCGGGATCCACGAAAAGTTTGCGAACGTGGGCGTCAGGGAAGTTCACAGCACCAATGCCGCGTTCGGCACAGTAGGGACGGGCAAAGCGATCAATGACCAGTGCCAGAACTTTCTTGGCGCGGGTTTCAGCGTGTTCTTTCGCGTCTTCCTCGTGCTCTTGAGCCATGCGAGCGGCGCGACGAACAGCATCCTCTTCCATGGAGACCTTCAATTGATTTTTGAAGTCCTCCGCAGAGGTTCCCAGTTTCGCAGTCAGTTTCTGAACAAATTCCTGATTCAAAACTTTTTGCGCGTCTTTGATTTTTCCAAGTTCAGCTTCCTGACCACGCAGGACTTGCTCCTGGGCCTTTACGTCAGTTTCGCGCTCTTGCAATTTCTTTTTTTCTTCCTGAACGATGGAATCCGCTTTGGCTTTCTTTTCGTTTGCGACCTCTTGCAAATCTTCAATGCGACCTTCGGACTTGAGCATGTCAGGTTCCACTTTGGTCCACATTTCCATTTCGATTTCCTGAATGCGCTCTTTTTGCTCAAGCTCTTTCAGCTCGATCGCTTCCGTCGCTTCATCGACGATTTCCTGGGCTTCTTCACGAGCCAGACGAAGAGTGCGTGCAACATTCAGTTTGTGCAAGGCCCAACCCAAAACACCACCGGCGATAATTCCAACGAGGGCTGTAGCAATCAATGCAGTCATAAATACTCCTAACCCTATAAGTTTACTGTTCAATGTAAAATAACGCAAATTTTCATAGGGTTTACTTCGTGTGTTATTCGTTCTAGACTGACGCGCAGGGAGGCAAATTATGGGGCAAATGGAGGCGAAAACACGTTGGACGGGTGGTCTGGGATTTGAGGCTGAGTCACGTGGATTGAAATTCATGATGGATTCGCGGGCAGAGGCCGGTGGCCAAAATCTGGGTCCAACTCCTAAAGAGGCCCTGTTGGCTTCTATTTGCGCTTGTTCGGGCATGGATGTTGTTTCGATTCTTAAAAAAATGCGCTTGGATTTGCAGTCCTGTGATGTCGATGCGCAAACCGAGACAACAGACTCTCATCCGGCGATCTTCACGCTTGTTCGTGCGCAATATATGATCAAAGGATCCAATATTAAACCAGAGCAGGCTATTAAGGCCGTAAATTTGTCCATGACGAAGTATTGTGGTGTCACTGCAATGGTTTGTCCGACGTCTCCTGTGCAGTATGAGATTTTTTTGAATGGCGAAAAAATCCACGACGGCAAAGCTGATTTCACTGAAGCATTGAATGAGGGCAAGTAATGCTTGTTGATGTTGCGCAATTTTACCACGAATTTGACTTTACCTATGCGCGCTCTCGCGGTCCGGGTGGTCAGAATGTCAATCGCACCAATTCGGCGGCGATTTTGCGGTGGAATTTGCGCGACACCCTGATGTTACCCGATAACATCAAGGAAAGATTGTTGGTAAAACTTGCGACACAGTTGACGGATGACGGTGATATTTTGATTCGCAGTGAGGAATTTCGCGATCAGGATCAGAATCGCTCCGCTTGTCTTAAAAAGTTGCAGGCTTTGTTGCAAAAAGCACTGTTCGTTCCGAAAAAGCGGATTGCCACCAAGCCCTCGCGCAGTTCTGTTCGGAAAAGATTGGATTCAAAGAAGCGCCATTCAGAAGTCAAAGCAGGGCGCAAAAAGGTTTCGAACTAGAAACTGTGCAGCTCGGCACGGTCCTTTTTGTTGACCTATTTTGAAAACCGCCGATAATTTGTCTTATATGGCAGCAGTAGGCAGAATTATTAAAAGTCTTATTTTTATTGTAGTTATCGTTGGCGTCCTTTGGATTCTGATGGCGAATTACAGTGTTATCTTCTCCAAGACCGTCAGCGGTGAAGTATTAAACGTTGAACGCGTTGAGCTTCCAGTGGCGTTGATCGCCCGTGCGGGTGGTGAGTTGAATGAAAAAGTTTTTTCTTTCGCCATCAGTATCAAGGACACCAAAACAGGAGAGATCTTTGCTGCGACTTCGGAAGATCGCCAATGGGCGATTGTTCAAACAGGTCAATGCGCGGAGGCGGTTTATCTGCCGTATCCACCTTGGGAGTTGAAAAAGCGCGGCACTTATTTTGGTGCTCGCCTGGTTCGTTTGTCAGATTGTCCAAAATAGATATTTAGGATCTTTATGCATGAAATACTTCTTCTCGTAACTGCCATCGGAGCCGGGTTCTTAGGGGCTCTGCTGGGTTTGGGGGGAGGTATTATCATCGTGCCTGTTCTCACCCTTGTTTATCATATTGATATTCGCTACGCGATTGCCGCGAGTCTGATTTCCATAGTGGCAACCTCCTCGGGGGCTGCAGCCAGCTATTTGAAAGATTCACTGACAAATTTGCGTTTGGCGGTTTTTTTGGAAATCGGCACGGTCAGCGGTGCGATTGTCGGCTTTTTGATTTCGTCTTATATCAAAGCGCAGTTTCTGTTTTTGTTGTTCGGTACGTTCCTGTTGTTCTCTGCAGTCATGATGCTTAGAAAACGCCATGAGCATTATTCCGCAAAAAATCATCCTTGGGCTGACAGTCTGAAGTTGGATGGTGGATTTCCGGAAGGGAATGAGTGGAGAACATACAAAGTTGAGATGGTGCCCTTGGGCTTGTTTGCCATGTTTGGTGCAGGTGTCTTATCGGCATTGCTGGGAATCGGCAGTGGTATCTTTAAGGTATTGGCCATGGATGGAGCGATGAAGCTTCCGATTAAGGTTTCCTCTGCGACTTCCAATTTTATGATCGGTGTTACAGCGGCGGCCAGTGCGGGGGCGTTTCTTTTAAAAGGGGATGTACGCCCTGAGATCGCAGCACCCGTGGCTGTGGGGATTATTATAGGCTCCATGGCTGGTGCTAAGGCGATGGTCAGAATGCCTGCGGCGATTATCCGTAAAATCTTCGTGGTCGTATTGTCGATCGTATCCGTGCAAATGATTATGAATGGGTTGAAGTGATGCAAGCTCAGTCACAACAAGATCAAATCCTTCATGATCTGGAATTAAGAATCAGCAAAATGCTTCGCAGTGGTGTCTATGTTGCCGGTATGCTTATGACCGTTGGTTGGTTGTGGGGCTGGATTAAAAACGGCGACACCCTGGGGAGTTTTACAAGGTATGAATCGCGCTCGCTGTATGAAACTCTGAACTGGGCGGTGATCACTCATGATCAACCGCTGATTATTGGTTTCGCAGGCCTGGCGGTTTTGGTATCGTTGCCGATCATTCGTGTTTTTCTGACGGGTGTTCTTTTTATCAAACAAAAGGATTACATTCTGGCGGTGATGGCATTTTCAGTGTTCGTCTGTTTGATTGCTTCGTTCTTTTTGGGGATTGAGCTTTAAAAACAGAAAACCCCCGGTTGCGAAAGTTCTTCCTTTGGTGAACTTGAATCGGGGGTCTTTGGGATCAGCCGGTGAATAAGCTGTTCAGAGGGAATGAGAACTTGGGATCAGTGCTTATTCAAAAGGGCCGTCCGTCTAAGTATATTGCACACCCATTCTTCTAAAATGTCAAAATAGTCGGGGGCTCACTTAAAAATGCTGGCCCTTCTCTGGGCTCGGGTCTTAAGATTAAAGGCATGAATACTAAAATCTTCAAATTCAATGCTTTCCTTGCGGTCTACGGACTTTTAAAAATTCCTTTGTTGGTTTTCATCGGACCGAAGGTCGTCGAGATGACAGACAAAAAATTCGTGATCAAAATTCCATTGGGATATCGTACAAAAAATCATCTGAACTCAATGTACTTTGGTGCGTTGGGTGTTGGTGCAGAGCTTTCTATTGCGGCGCCTGCGGTGCAGGTGATTGCTGAAAGCAAACAGAAGATCGATTTTATTTTTAAAGACTTCACCGCTCAATATGGCAAACGTGCAGATGGCGATGTGCATTTTGTCTGTGATGAAGTGGAGTCGGTGGTTTCCTTGATCAATGAAGCTAAAACCAATCCAGATCGTATCGAAAGAAAAATGAAAGGCTACGCGATTGTCCCAAGCAAAAGCCAGGAGCCGGTCATGACTTATGAGCTGACTCTCTCGGTTCGCAATCGCTCCCTGAAATCATAATAAAAAAAGGCCCGTTGCCGGGCCTTTTTTGTTTCTACTATTGTCTTTATTCTATGCCGAACTTGTTCAGATTTTTCACACTGGCTTCGTATTCAGAAATCAGTTTCGCGTAAATCTCGCGGACAGTCAGAATTTCATCGACCAAGCCCACGGATTGACCAGCAGTCCAGACTGTTTTCCAGGTGGGTTTCACAGCAGCTTCTTCCAGGGATTTCATGCCCATCAGATGAATCAAAGGCACCATGTACTTCTTGGTGAGTTTGTGGTCTTTTAAGACTTTCATTGCCCAAGGTAAGTCTGTACCCAGTTTTTGCACATAGGGAGTGTTGATCACAGCGGCTGGAGTGCCTGACACACGCGTGGTCATCACAATGTCTTCGGGTGTTGAGTTGACGATGGCGTCTTTGTAGGTTTGATCGACATTGGCTTCTTTGGAAGCGATAAAGCGAGTTCCCACACTGACGCCATCTGCGCCCAGGGCCAGACAAGCTGCGATCATGGAACCATGGGAAATGCCGCCTGCTGCAACAATCGGAATCTGCAGGCGGGTTTTAAGCCAAGGAATCAAAACCAACGGAGAGATGGGGCCCGCATGCCCACCGGCACCAGCTCCAACTCCAATCACACCATCGGCTCCCAGGTCTTCGCACTTCAGCGCGTGTTCAAGGTTAGTGACGTCACAGAAAACCTTTGCGCCGTTTTTGTGCGCCTCTTCGATGACTTTCTTGGGATTTCCCAAAGAGGTGATGAATAGATTTACGCCATGATCAAGAGCGATCTTCAAATCATCATTTTGGCGGGTGTTCGATTTGTTAACGATGATATTGATGCCGATCGGTTTCTTGGTTTTTTCGCGCATCTCTTTAAGTGCCGCCGCGTAGTTTTCCAAGGGGCGGTAGTTCAAGGCCGGAAATGTACCGATGCCGCCAGCTTCACTGGCTTGCGAGACGATGTCAGCGTTGCTGACCAAAAACATGGGGGCTGCGATAATCGGGTAGTCGATGCCCATCATTTCAGTGAATGGTGTTTTGATCTGTTTAAGCATGTGGTGTGACCTCGGTATGATGAGAGTGATATATCCCTTTAGATCCTGAAGAAAGAAAGCTGACAACGCAAGCAATGGCGCAAAAAACTGCGCCCTGGGTGCCAAAGAGTTCCATGGCCATGATCGTGCACGCCAGCGGAGTCAGGGCGGCACCGGCAAAAACCGCCACGAATCCCATTCCGCTGAGCAGTGACAGAGGCAGTGGAACTATCCAGGCAAGAGCGTTGCCCAGGGTGGCGCCGATAAAAAACAAAGGCGTGACTTCTCCGCCCTTAAAGCCCGATCCCAGAGTGACAACCGTAAAGAGAATTTTTAAAACGAAGTCATACGGGGCCACGTGTTTTTGAAAGGTTTCAACGATCACCGGGATTCCAAGTCCCAGGTAGCGGTCTGTCTGCATCAGTGTCGTCAGTATGATGATCAGGATACCGCCGACAAAAGTGCGAACCAGCGGATTGGATATTCCATTTTTAAAGAGGCGAACCATGTGGTGTAGGCTTTTGGTAAAAAAGCGTGCGCACAAACCAAAAGCAATTCCGGCTAAAATAGCATAACCGATATTCATCATTGTCAGGGGTGCCACTTCAGAAACTTTATAAACAGTGTGGTGGATGCCCCACAGAGAGCAAACTCGATCCGCTATGATTGCGGAAGCGAAGCAGGGAAGAATCCCTTGATAGCGTATTCTTCTTAAGGACAGCACTTCAAGTCCGAAGACGGCGCCCGCCAAGGGTGTTCCAAAAACCGAGGCAAAGCCCGCGGAGATCCCGGCCATGAGCAGAAGCTTTCTTTCGGAGTTATCAAACTTTAGAAAGTGATTCAGTTGGTCCGAGATCGAGGCGCCCATTTGTACCGCTGTGCCCTCGCGACCGGCGGAGCCTCCGAAAAGGTGGGTGGTCAGGGTTCCGAACAAGACCAGTGGCGCCATTCTAAGAGGCACAACCTGCTTGGGATTGTGAATTTCATCAAGTATCAGATTGTTGCCAGCTTCGGTGCCTTTGCCATGGCGATGGTAAAGCCAGGCAATAAGCATCCCTGCGACGGGCAGCAGAAACAAAAGCCAAGGGTGATCAATTCGAGTTTGAGTTACAAGATCCAGAGCGGCCAAGAAGGCTGCGGAAGCTGATCCTGCCAGCAGACCGACAATGATGGAGATGGCGGACCATCGCAGTGTGAATCTGAGCAAAAAAAATCCTCCTCGATATCAATCAGCATACGAGGAGGATTGTGAAGGGCAAGAACTTTTTCTTCCCTATTATGGTTTCAAATAACGGCTGATCAAAGTGTAAACTTCTTTTTTGATCTCGTTTTCTCTTTCAGGTGCTTGTGAGCCCAAAAGACTTAGCTGCAGGATATTATTGAAACTGCTCACGATGAACAGGGCGATCATCTCACGATCACGGCCTGGAATCTGAGGCAGATGTTTCAATACCGCTTTTTGATAGTGTTCAAAGAACACTCGGCGGGTTTCCCAGTAATCCAGCATGCCCTGAACGCCCTGCAAAGCAGTTCTCAGTGGACGATTGTCGTGAAAGCGCGTGAATCCAATATCGATAAATGCGTGGATTTTGGAATCCAGATCCGTCGACGTCAGTTTGGCAAGATCCTCTTCAATAATAACCAGGTCTTTTTGCAGAAGATCATCGATCACTGCTGCGACAATGGCTTCCTTGTTCGCAAAAAACTGATAAAGAGAACCAATACTCACACCGGCCATCTCAGCAATCTTATCGGTGGTGATTGCATGATAGGGTTCTTGCACCAACAGTCTGGCGCAGGATTCAACAATACTTGCCACAGTTTCTTTCGAGCGTTTTTGCACCGGAATTTTCAACATATATTTTTTGTCCGGATTGTTGTGGCTGATAGGACTTGCACCCATGTTTTCCTCCTTGTTGAGGTTTATTAATTAATCTCAGGTTCATATTCGGTCATGACCCTCGAATATTCAATACTAGTTGGTTAAGTATTAATAAGCGATACCTAGGATTTACTCGAGGGTACATGTGAGAAATTTTTCCGAACCATTGTCTTACTCTGATACTAGACCTAAAAGCTTCTTGTTTATTACTTGGTCGCAATAAAACCATCCAAAAACGATCTTTTTACGAGTTTTTCACGGAAAAATTGGCCAATTTATTCACGAATTCCATGAGTTTCCATGGGATTAATTTAGGAGCCTTCTTACATTTCTGTAATCAAGAGTGTTTGATGCATTCACGAGCATCATGAGAACAGGCGCATTCACCATGCTGAGTCATTAGGCAAATGGCTTAGCGGCTCACATTTACAAAATTCAAGAAAATATGATCGGCGTCATCCTAGGTATTAGAGAGTTGGTAGGATAATATAAGCAGTTCAGGAGGAGGTCTTTCCATGAACGGGAAATTAAAACTCAGCGTCTGTGTTCGTGATTCCCAAAATCAGGTTTTGGATCAAAACGAAAGTTCCAAAGAAACTTGTGGCGACAGAGTCGGCAGTGTTTGCCATAACTCCACGTGTTCGGATTTGTGCAAGCAAGTCACGGAAATGGCGCCGCTTCAGGATGGCATGAGTGTTTTTAAAAACCAGAATATCGACGATCATTATGTTGATGTGATGATGGTTAAAAACGGTCAGAACGTAACTACAGTCCTGCATCAACTGACTGATGATAATACGAAAGCAGTCAAACATGCTGAATATCTGGTGGGGCGCGGACTGACTCCCAGTGAAGTGCGCATTATTCAAATGGTGATGAGTGGTCAGACCAATCAGGAGATTGCAAAGCAGCTGTTTATCTCCAAAGCGACACTTAAGACTCATCTCAACAATGCCTACAAGAAATTACCTGCAGGCATGCGCCCTCAATCGGGTCGTGTCAGCTAAGGTGCTGGCGTGTCGGTAAAGCGATCTTCAGGATGATCGTAGAAGTGTCTGGTTATGACATACACCGGACACGCGGCCTTGCGGATCACGTTTCTGGTAAAGCTTCCCAATAGGGCAGAACTCATCGGCCCACTCTGCGCTTCCATCACAATCATTCCGGAATTAAACTGGGAGACGGCCTCAAGGATCGCCTCGTCAACAGACTTGTAGGAGCTGTCGATTTGATATTGGGCTGTGACGCCCTCTTTCTGTGCCCAGGTGATCCAATGGTGAGCTCTTTGTGATTGATACTCCACCTGTTGTTCGACGATTTGCTCCAAAGTCAGCATCTTGCCCTTAAAGTTATAAATCTTAGGGCGTGTGTCCATTTCGAAAAGACTCTCAATGGGGCGGGCAATACAGTGAAACAAAGTCACTTCGGCGTTCAGCATTTTTGCCAGATTAAGGACGTGGCGGAAGTTCTCTTTGGAGTGATCTCCAAATTCAGTGGGAAACAAAATACTTGAAACCGGTTTGCCGGTCGCGTGGGCGCCGACGACCATCACTGGGATGGCGGATTCCAGGAGCAGGCTTTCGGCAAAACTGCCCAGTAAGAATCTTTGAAAGCCCTGGCGGCCGTGATTCCCGACCACAATCATCTCGGCGTGAAATCGTTCCGCAAAATGAGTCAGGGTTTCGGCCGCTCCGGCATGGGACTGGGAGGCGTGGGGGATCACTTTGGGTTCCAAGAGGAACGGCAGATCATAGTCCTCTAGAACCTCTTTAAACAAAGCCTCGGCGGTTCTGGAGTGGTCTGTCACCCAAGTGGGGACCTCGTAGCTGGGCAGGACGATTTCGTTTTCACGAAGCAGATAAACCGGGAGAATGTCAGCTCCGGTGTTTTCATGTAAACGAGTGAGGTAGGTCGCCATTTTCTGATTGAGTTCTTTGTTGTCTTCAAAGGCATCCATGGCCCAGATAATCGTCATTGCGTCCCTCCTGGCAGCTTAAAACTCGTGCTTTCTTATTATTGCGCACGATAAGCACCGGGGACGGCAAGACCAGCCAAGGTGGTTGTGTGAGGATACAAAAAAGGCCCACCAGAGGTGAGCCTTTAAAGCATTTAGTTTGTCGCCGGGTCGCCCGTGTTGATGGACGTGCCCTGTTCTTTGGCAGCTTCCTGCTCTTTTTTCAGGATGTACTTTTTCGTCGCTTCCGGAAGTTCATTCCACATACGAAGTGAAAGGTACAAGCCCATGAAGGCGAAAGGCAAAAGGAACAAAGGCCAGTAGTGCCAGCTTTTCGCAGACAAGTAACCGATCGCCAAGGACTGGATACCTGAACCCAGGTAGACGCAACCATCCACGATACCTGAAGCAGTGGCAGTCATCTTCTTACCACCGAAGTCAGCTGCGGCAGTACCAGACATCAGGGAGTGAACCCCGATAACGGCTAGTGTGATTAGAACTGCAACACCACCCACGATGTTTGGTTCTTTGGTTAGGAACACAGACATTAGAATCAAAAGTACGATCATCAAGGCGTTGTTGATCGCAGCTGGAGGGCCACGGCGGGATTGGAAGACGCGGTCAGAAAGCATGCCGGCCATGAAGCCACCCAAGATGCCGGTCAAGCAAAGTAGCAAGCCCCAGTTTTTGATAAAGAATTGGGAGCCGTTGTAGAAAGACTCATCAATACCTTTCATTTCATGCGCAAATACCAGATACCACTGCATGATACCGTTACG
Organism: Bdellovibrio sp. HCB288; assembly: GCF_047305935.1. GTDB lineage: Bacteria > Bdellovibrionota > Bdellovibrionia > Bdellovibrionales > Bdellovibrionaceae > Bdellovibrio. Next base: position 3,412,407 of record NZ_CP178619.1, on the reverse strand, counting down.
AAGAACTCCGGAAGTGAAATCCACCAACGCGATCGTGTACATGATCGGGCTGGAGAATACTTTTTTAAGAACCACTTTCATCGTGATCTTAAGGTTTTCGTCGTCATCAGAAGAAGCGTCCGCTGTATCGAAATCACCGAAGTTGGCTTCTTTTGGGGAGTCCTTCAAAAGAACCATGTCAATCAAGGCCCAGCAGATCAAAAGGAACGCTGGAATCGTAAATACCAACCAAGTCGCATTCGTCACACCTGTGTCGATCGCGAAGATGTGCTGGATGAATCTTTGGAAAGCGGTCATCTGACCTTCGATATGAAGTTTGGAAGCCTCAACGATGGCCTGACCCCAGTCGAAGGCAAAGTAAACACCGAAAGAAATCAAAGTACCGAAGATCGCACCGAAGACGCCGCGCTCACGAACGTGGAACCAGTAGGCCTTAACTTTGATGATGGAAACCGCACCGTAAGATTGGAAGAACATGTTCATCGCAAACAGGATGGAGAAAGCCACCACCATATTTGTTTTCAAACGACCCATTAGGTAAAGATAAGTCGCTCCACCCATTAGTAAGTTCATCAATGAGGAACCCAGGGTTGCGATGATGATCCCTTTTTTACCGCCGATTTTATCGACGATCGGACCGTTGATCAGGAAAGAAAGACCGTAAGTGATGGTGCCGGCAGCGAAGATGATACCGAATTGTTCCTTGGTCATCATATCGCCCAAGGCATTTTTGGAAACGTTCAGATTGTAACGTCCCATGTAAAGGAATGCGTAGGACATGCCCAGCGGAAACCAGTTAATAAAACGACGGATCATAAACTTACGAGAGTGACCCAACGGATTGTTGCTGAAGTAAAGGATGATTACCGCAGCAAGACACAGTCCCACTAGAAACAAAGCCATGGAAGCCTCCAAAATTTTATTTGCGGTGAGAACGTAAGCGATAAAAAAAGAATTTGCAATCGGGGGAGTGCGCTTATTCCCTTCACAATCTTTAGGATTTGGCCAATTTCACTCTCAGATGGCTATAAATTCAGCGCATCACGATATTCATAGAGGGCCTAGAGTTCACATTTGGAATTTTACCTGCAGATTTTACAGTCACCGCAGACGAGAAATCATCAAAAAGGCTCAAATCGCACTGAATGGCTGCTGCCTTCATCCATAAGCAAAACTTATGGAAGAGACAAATATTATCGTTTTGTGCTTATAGGTCTAGGTTGATAAGTTGTGTATCAGAAGGAGACAACAAGTTTGATTCTCCTCCCTCGGAAGGTCCTTGGACCCCTCTCGAACGCAGAGAGCCCCGGTCCCACATATTTTGCCGCTTTCGCGGCGTTCGAAGTCCCACCTTAAAATCCCACCTAAAACAGCCTGCCGAGGGCTTGCGCGCGTCCGCATCAAGCCTTGCCGCAGCCGGTGGTTCTGCTATTCTCAGTTGCATGTCATTTAAGTATTTCCCACTCTACGAAAAACAAAAAGATACAACTCAATATCGCAAGATTTCCTCAGATCACGTGAGCACTCAAAAAATTGGTGACCGTGAAGTGCTGGTCGTTGCGCCAGAGGCTTTGGAACTAATTGCCCAGGAGGCCTTGAGCGACGTGTCGCATTTGCTGCGCTCCGCCCATCTGCAAAAACTGGAAAATATTCTTCAGGATCCGGAGGCATCTGCCAATGACCGCTTTGTGGCGGTGGATCTGTTGAAAAATGCGATTATCGCAGCGCAGATGGAATTCCCATCCTGTCAGGATACGGGGACGGCCATTGTTGTAGGGAAAAAAGGTGAGGGTGTATTCACTGGATTTGATGACAAAGAATATTTGTCCAAGGGTGTTTATAACACGTATCAAAAACGCAACCTGCGTTATTCGCAAATGGCGCCAATCACTTTCTTTGATGAGAAAAACACCGGCACCAATCTGCCTGCGCAAATTGATATCTACTCTGAAAAAGGTGATGAGTATCATTTCTTATTTTTGGCAAAGGGCGGTGGCTCAGCCAATAAGTCATACTTGCATCAAAAAACCAAAGCGGTTTTGAATCCGGAAGGGTTTGAAAAATTCGTGAAGGAAGTTTTGGTATCATTGGGGACGGCGGCGTGCCCTCCGTACCATTTGGCTTTCTGCGTGGGTGGTACTTCCGCTGAGGAAACTTTGAAAATCGTCAAGTACGCCTCTGCTGGTTATTTGGATGGATTGCCAACATCAGGTTCAGAAGGTGGACGTGCATTCCGTGATATCGAAATGGAGAAGCAGGTTGAAAAATGGGCCCGCGAATCCGGCATCGGTGCACAGTTTGGTGGAAAATATTTTGTGCATGATGTGCGAGTGATTCGTTTGCCTCGCCATGGTGCCAGCTGCCCGATCGGGGTGGGGGTGAGTTGTTCGGCGGATCGCAATATTCGCGGCAAAATCACCAAGGAAGGTATCTTCCTTGAGCAATTGGAGCTTCATCCAGAGCAATACCTGCCAAATCACCTGCAGGACACAGCTGCGGAAGCCATCAGCATTGATTTGAATCAGCCGATTGAGGAAACATTGAAAATTCTTTCTTCATTGAAGGTGGCGACGCGTGTGATGCTAAACGGTCCAATGATCGTGGCGCGCGATATTGCGCATTCCAAGCTTAAAGAAAAAGTGGATCGCGGCGAAGGTGTGCCAGATTATTTCAAGCAGTACGCGGTTTATTACGCCGGTCCTGCAAAGACTCCAAAGGGGTATGCTTCCGGTTCATTTGGTCCAACAACTTCCGAGCGTATGGATCCTTACGTGGATACCTTCCAAAGTTTGCGTGGATCAATGATCATGCTGGGTAAGGGCAATCGCTCCCAGCAGGTCACAGATGCCTGTAAAAAGCACGGTGGCTTCTATCTGGGTTCGATCGGTGGTCCTGCAGCACGTTTGGGCAAGGAGTGCATCACGAAAGTGGAAGTACTGGATTTCCCAGAGCTGGGCATGGAGTCTGTGTGGAAGATCGAGGTCAAAGATTTCCCGGCATTCATCATCGTCGATGACAAGGGGAATGACTTCTTTAAATCCTTCCTAAGAAAAGTCTAAAGGTCGAAGGTACGGACACACTTTCTCTGTAAAAATAAAAAAAAGGCAGGATTTGATGTGTCCTGCCTTTTTTATTACGTGTCGTTGCTGAAGAACGTTGAACCGTTGTGTTTTAATTGTTTCAGCAGTAACGGGATTGCCCCATAGGCGAGATTCATGATGACGGGGCCGAATAACAAGCCCGGAATGCCGAACATGATGACGGCGCCGATCACGCAAGTGAAGCCTACGAGTGGACTGATTTTTTGTTCGCCCATATTGCCGGCTAAAATTGGTTTTAGGATGTTGTCGATTGTCCCAGCAAGGGTTGCGACGATCGCCATGCCGATCGCAGGTCCGATCCGATCGCCAATAAACGCCAGGATGGCCAATAGGAATCCGACAGGGGCTGCGCCGATGATTGGAATGAAAGAGACCACAAAGGTCACCGTGACGACCAACCAGAAATCACCCTCACCAAAAATCAATCCACCAATACCAATAAAGAATGCCTGAATCACACCGATCACAAATGTTGAAAACAACGTCACCGCGCAGGCTTCCTTGGCTACTTTAATCAGATCTTCTGTGAGCTTGTCATCAACCAGGCTGTAGCGAATGACGAATTCCTTAATCGGTGCCGCTTTTAGCAAAAGTGCGTACAGGAATAATACGAAAATAAAAAAGTTAAATAAAATGCCTGGAAGTTGCGTAACCAGTGCTGAAGAAAATTCCAAAGCCCAGCTGCCGACTTTTCCGAATACGGAAGTCAGCATTCCCTGTGCTGGAGTCACCAGATCATAGCCGGTCCACTCCGTGGCTTGTTTTAGAATATTTAATCCCGATGTCTGCAGATTCTTGAGCTGGGTCATGACGGGGGTCGCTGCAAAGTCCTGCGGCGAAGAAAGATGGACGCCGATGCGGTAAGTTGCCAAGGTTAAAGGCAGCCATACCAAGGCAAGTCCAACAATTGTAAGTCCCGCCACTGTCAACCAGCGTGGTGCGCGGGACTTATTGCAGATACGATTTACGAAGTTGATCAATCCCATCGCAAAAATGCCAGCCAATAACAACGGCAGCAAAAATGGCAGGTTGATGTAGGTGAATAGACCTGCCATCAAAAGAAGGATTATCCAGGTAATTAATTCGGATCGTTCTTTAAGTGCGTCAATCATGGAATAGATTAGACTTTGTTTTTGGGGACGTTGCAAGAAAAGACACGCGGGAAGTGGAGCCAACGAACTGGAGCCTTCCCGCGTAAGAAACGAACATTAAATTTAATTAAACTACGATAGAGGAAAGAAATTGAACTCCCAATTCCTGGGTATTGGTTTCTTTATTCCATTTTGCCCAGCGCACCTGACCTTCCAACGAAACAAAATCACCCTCTTTGTTCTGATATGTCAAATTCACGAAATCTTTGTGCTCATAAAAAGGGGCCTGAATTTTCATGCAGGAGCCATGGATGGACAGGTTTTCAAAGCTGCCGCCCAGAATGGGCTGAAAGCCTTTGTTTTGATCTCCCAAGGGAAGTTTTGAAGGACTTAGAAGGCCTTTTGAGGTCGCGTGTTCGCGGCGATCCTGGCGGGATTCGACATTTTTTCCATCAAGGTATTTGTGAATATTGCGAACAAGGTTGGTTTCCTCAGTCTTCCACATCACGATGAAGTCGTTGTCGGCTTTTAGGCGAATACGCATAGTGCTGGAAAGTTCACTGACAATGAAAAAGATTTTAAGATTCTGCGTGTTTTTTTGCAAGTGACGGTACAGTTCATAATGGCGAACTTCCAAAAAGGGCAGGAAGGCGACGATGATTTTCTCGGTTTCTGGATCCTGCTTCATCAGGTCGCGCAGTTCATACGGATTTTCGACGATTTCTGCTTTGAGTGTTTTGTCTTTCTTTAGTGCTGTTGGAATTGCGTGAATACCATTGATATAGATGTGTGCTTTCATCATCGAGCCCTCCCCAGAGCAGATTGTTGAAGTGAAATAACGTTCTGTACAATGAGACAAAGCAATTTAAAGACCAGAGCCAGTTGTAAAATAAGGGGAGGAGACGCGAAAAAGTTAGACAGCTGTCATGGTATTATATGACAGCCGGTGAATGCTAACAGGTTGAATATGAGCTGTAAATTAAGTGACCTTTTGCCCGTTTGCCCAAAAGCTTGCCGATTCCACCAGGCCCGAAAGGACGGAGTGGAAATGAGCCTGGGTTTGCAGCTTTTGTTTTCCGAAGCGCGTTTCAAGCTCACCCTGGATAAACGGCACTTTGGCTGTTCCACCAGTAAGACAAACCAAATCCACCTGGTCTGGTGTGAGGCCCGCTGATTCCAGACAGCGATCAAGGCCCTCGAATATCTTTTGGCGGGTATTCATGGCCCAGTCGATAAACTGTGCGGTGGTGAATTGTTCCTTCAGTTCAAGACCGGGGTAATCGAAATCAAACTCGGTGCTGTCCGAGGCGGAAAGTCCTCGTTTGGTTTTTTCAATCGCTTCAAAGAACGGAAAGATCTGCTGGTCTTCAAGCAGGATGAAGAGTCTTTCAATGGCGTCCTTGTCTTTGACTGTAAGGGAGCACTTTTTAACTTCTTTGATAAACTCATAAGTGTCGCGCTCTTTAAGATGAACAATGTGCGCCGGGTGATTCAGTTTTTGCGAAACTGCCGGAGGCATGGTCAGAACATTGCTGCTCATGGGCAGGCGATAGCGGGATTTTGCACCGAAGTGTTCACTCAGGCGGTGACTCATGAAAACAGAATCCAAAGCGTCGCCGGCCATGGGGCAGCCATCTATGGCCAGCACGTCTTTGTTATCAAAGCCTTCGGCGCGCAGACGAATCAAAGTGAAGTCCGAAGTTCCGCCGCCAAAGTCACCGATCAGGACGATTTTTTCAGAAGTGATTTGTTTGCGATAGTCAAAAGCGGCCGCCAGTGGTTCCGGGACAAATTGAACTTCCTCGAAGCCGGCCATTTTTGCCGCCTTCTCCATGCGATGCAAAGCAAAGCCGTCGGCCACAGCATCCATCGAGTAACGCGCAGGACGGCCAATCACAGCTTTGGTGATCTGGTGATTCAGATGTTTTTCAGCGCGTTTTTTCAGCTCCAGCAAAAAAATACCGACCATGTTTTCCAAAGTGACAATGCGATTGTCGATGACGGTCCCCAGGTAGCTTTGGTTGGGGAGGTGGGATTTGAAGGAGCGAAACAAGCGGCCTTCCATATCCTGTTCGATGTATTGTTCAATTGCTTCTGAACCGTAGTAGCACAGATCGGGATTGGGGAAGTAAAGCAGTGTGCGCATTAACGTAGGGTCTGCGGACTTTGGATCCAACGGGAGTGCGCCGTGGACTTTGCCCTGGTGGTAGGCACCTACCAGAGAGTTGCTGGTTCCGAAATCTATGGCAAGAAACGAGTCAGACATATTGCAATCCTTCACTAAATCAGTCACCCTAAAGAAACAATAGTATCACTGGAGTTGATGGTGGATAAGAAAAAACTGATTGAGCATATTCGAGGTGAACTTGAAAAAGATCTGGCGAATCTGACGGCAGTTGCAAAAGCCACCATCGAGGCGGTGACCCATGAGGAAAGCAAGCCCGAAAACGAATACGACACCCGTGGGCTTGAAGCCTCTTATCTGGCGCGAGGTCAGGCCAAGCGCATTGCTGAAATCAAAGAATTGTTGGTGATCTTGAAGCACGTGGTGGTCAAGGACTTCGGTCCGGACGATAAGATTGCCGGCACGGCTTTGATCGAAGTTGAACACAACGGTAAAACCAGCATGCTATTCATGATGACTCACGGAGGTGGGGTGAATGTTGATTTTGACGACAAACGCATTCAAATCGTCACACCCAGCAGTCCATTGGGAGAAGCCTTGCTGGATTTGTATGAAGGCGATGTCGCCATTGTTGAACAAGGCGACCAGGTTCGCGAATACGATATCATTTCGGTAAAATAACTATTTGAAATTATCCATCAAAGGAATATCACGTTGGATGCCGTTGAAAGGACCGCAATAAACGGTGTCCTCAAGCCACGTGATTTCGTTTTTCACATCATCCTTAAAGATGACCTTCGACCAAAAACGATTCGTATTGTCCCAGGAGTAGCCGCGGGATTTTAAGTGCTCCTTGGATTCAAAAGGTGCGGAGCTTGCAATCATATGAGTCATCATGCGCTTCGCATTTGATGTTAGTTCCATCAAATACGGTTTTTCACTCTGCGTTTCAGGAATGCTTAATAGATATAGAAGTGCATCCACGTCATTCAGGGCGCGATGAGAATCAGTGAAGAAGCCATGGTAAATATTTAAAAGCTCAAGTTTAGGGCTGGTGAAACCTTTGGAACTCCAATCCACTTGTTTGAAAGAGCAACCCCAGATTCTTTCCTTGGAAGTTTTTGATTTGCGATCAATAAAGGGGCGATCAAACTTGGCGTTGTGAGCAATCACCAGGCAGGATTCCGAGATCAGCTGATCAACATGGTTCCAGTCGATTTTCTGTCCTTCTAAGTCTTGATCGGTGATTCCGGTCAGGGAAATGATCTCTGGAGATAGGGGGCGTCCTGGATCCTGAAAAGCTGAATAGGATTTTCCCAGACGCAGAATCTCTCCGGTGTTTTTGTTGAAATCAAACTGGCGCAGACCAATTTCGATAACCTGATCTTCATTTTGATTCAGGCCGGTGGTTTCCACATCCAATACCATGGCAGTACGGATCAGATCCTGATTGGTGTGCAGCCAATTTTCGGTGACATACTCTGGTGCGACAACGGGGCAGTCGATGAGTTTTTTCAAAGTGACGGTGTTGCCATCCTGTGATTTGCCGATCCAACGAAATGCCATGTTCTATCCCCCGGGTGCAGTTTAATGGCTGCGATTATTGTAGATCCTTGGGGGAGTTTCAACTCTATTCAACCATAACTTTCTCGGTATCTTTGGGGCGGCCCACCATTTCTGCGGGCAGCTGCCAAAATATCCAGGCAGAGCTGCAGGTGATCAGTCCCATGCATATGAATGCGGCACGGAAAGCGCCCAGGGCAAAGCCGCCGTCTGCTGTGCCGGGATAGTGGGCTGCGAAAGTTGAAAGCAGGGCGCCCGCTGCCGCAACACCGAAACTCATTGCCAGCATTTGCACCATGGAAAACAGACTGTTTCCGCTGGAGGCCAGGCGTGGCTGCAGGTCCTTTAGCGTCAGAGTATTCATCGCTGTGAACTGCAGGGAGTTCACGGTTCCAAATATTAAAAGCTGAATGATGCGCAACCACTGGGGTTGGTTTTCGGTGATCACAGCAAAGCTCGCCATCATGATGCCCAACATCAGTGTGTTGTAAACCAGAGTGTTGCGATAGCCCCAGCGAGTTATCAATGGTGTTGCCAGTTTTTTCGCGTAGATCCCGGCCAGGGCAACGGGGATCATCGTCATGCCGGCCTCAAAGGGAGAGTAGTGTAAACTGATTTGCAAAAACAAGGGAATCAGGAAGGGCATGCTGCTGCTGCCGATACGGGCAAACAGATTTCCCAGGAGTCCGATGGTGTATGTTGAGGATTGAAACAACGAAAGGGAAAACAGCGGGCGGGGTGCGCGGCGTGCATGCAGCCAATAGGCACTCAGTGATGCCAATCCGAAAATCACCAAAATCAAAACGGTTGCTTGGGGGAAGCCCAGTTCAGACATTCCATCCAAGGCCAATGAGATCATCACCATGCTTAGTGAAAGAAGAATAAAACCGGTGACATCAAACTTCGTCGTTTCCACGCCGCGAATGTCGGGCATGTCGATGTAAGTGGCGATGCAACCAATAATTCCCACCGGTATATTGATTAGAAAAATCCAATGCCAGGAGGCGTATTCGACCAAGTAGCCGCCCAAAGTGGGGCCGATCAGCGGGCCGATCAGGGCAGGGATTGTGACAAAGCTGATGGCGCGTAAAAATTGATGTGCAGGGAATGCGCGTAGGACTGCCAGACGTCCCACCGGCATCATCATTGCTCCTCCCATCCCTTGCAGTACCCGGGAAGCTACCAGCTGGGTCAATGTCTGAGAGACTGCGCAACAAAGTGATCCTAATGTGAATATGAGGATCGCCGAGAAGAAAACCTTTCTTGTTCCGAAGCGATCTGCAATCCAACCCGATGCCGGAATGAGGACCGCGATTGTTAAGGCGTAGGCAATGACCACGGCCTGCATCATGAAAGGGCTGGTGTTCAGGCTTTTGGCCATCGAAGGGAGCGCAGTATTAACAATCGTCGCGTCCAGGGTTTCCATGAAAAAACCGATGGCGACCAACCATAGCAGGCGGTTGGATGACGGTGATGCTGTGTAAGTGGAAGTCGGAGACGTGGACATAGATTTGCCTCGGGTTCAGTTATACTCCTCTTTCCAAAGGACAGCAAAATAAGATCGCTTTGACGTCGTTGTTGAAAAGCAGTTAGACTTTCTAAATGAAATTTCTGCGTCTGTTTGTTGTCAGTCTCATATTCACTTTTTCTTGTTTGGATTATGGATTTTCTTTTGATGGTTTACATTGGAATGATCCTACTGATTCCAAACCATTTTTCCCATGGTTGTGGGAGGATCAATTCAAGCCCACGATCGTGAAAGGTTTCGACGAAACTGGTGCGCGCATTATCGTGGGGGGCTTGATGGCTTCGGCGATTGCCGGAACACAGGACGACAAAGTTCACGAGTACACGATGAATCATCAAGTGATGTCGGACGACTGGAGGCAATTAGGGGCGATGTTGGGAAGTGGTGGTCCGGGAGTTATCCTGGCAGCTTCACAACTTTGGTGGGACCAACCTGCCGGGTTGCAGGCTTTTCGAGCGATGGCATTAACGACACTGACTCACGTGACCCTGGCAGCAAGTATCAACCGCACGCGCCCGACCGGGGATCGTGGTTGGTCTTGGCCTTCAGGTCACACTTCCAATGCCTTTGCCATCGCCACTTCGTTTGCGTACTCGTACGGTCCTTGGGTGGGAACTGCGGCGTTCACGACAGCAACCTTTATTGGGGCTTCCCGCATTGCCTCTCAAGTGCATTGGCTGAGTGATACTGTAGCCGCTGCAGCGTTGGGCTTTTATTGGGGGCGCGCGAGTGCCATGGTTACCAGAGGCGACAAAGATCCGATTTCATTTTATCCGGTGCCAGTGCCGGGAGGCTTGATTGTTAACTATTCAAAAAGTTTCTAGTACTCTGCTTGCTTTGATTCTGCTGTTCACGGCAGGGCACAGCTTTGCCCAAGTCTCGGCGGAGGCCGGCAGTGGTTCGGTCATCGTTGAGAAAAAGCCTTCAAATCTTTTTGAAAACTATCAGCATCTTCCCAGAGCGGATATCGAACCAGGTGAAAAATGGAAGTACTTTGGTGTCATGTATGGTCTGCAGTGGGCTGTGTATCTGGTCACTCAATGGGAGACCATCGAGGATCACGGTTCATTTGATAACTTTTTCGATCATGCACTTCATCCGGACTATGACAAAGACACTTACGACTACAACATTTTCAAACATGCGTATTCGGGGCAGCTTTACTATCAATTCTATCGCTCGCGGGGATATGACGAAGTAACTGCATTCTATTGGACTATTGGTTCATCGTTGGCATTTGAGTTTGCCATCGAACCTTTGACTGAAGTCCCAAGTTTACAGGATATCTATCTGACGCCGGTCTTGGGCACGATTGTAGGTGTTGGATTTGAAAATCTCAGTTTTTATTTTCACTCCAAAAAGACCTGGCCGAACCGCCTTTTGGGTTACATCTTCAATCCCTTCACCTTGTTGCCTGATTCACATTACGGTTACGTGGCTCCGATTGTTTCGGATAAGTTTAAGGGTGTAAATGTTGGTTGGAGTTTTGAATGAAACTAAAAGTGTTGCTGTCATTGCTTCTGACCCTGGTTTCGTTTTCGACCTTTGCGCAAGATCAGAAGGATTATTTGCTTAAAGGCACGGCCGTTGAGGAGTACATCGTTCAACCGACTGCCATTGATGAGATTTGGAAAGAAGGAACTCATATTGCTGCCGGCTTGGGAATTACAGGTGGTGCTTATCTGGTTGATGGTGCATCACGTGACTTTGGCGGGGGCTTGTCGGGTAAAACCGATGTCGGCTATTTCCTCAATGACAAATGGGCGCTGGAAGCGAGTTCCTATATCAAATTTGCCCGGGTGAATGACTATCGTGTCTGGGGAACAATTTTGTCGGTGGGATTTCGCTATCGTTTGCCCGAAGGTTGGTTTGATGAGCAGGTTCCGTACTTCAGGGCCTTCACCGGTGCAAATATCAACGTCGTCTATCTGGATGGCCGCAAGATTCCCGAGTTTGATGAAGTCTATAACCGCATTCAATTCGAGGGCCCGATGGTGGGTATTGCGTTGGGTGGGATGAGACTATCCAAAACCAAGAAAGTTTTGTTCTGGGAAGTGGCAGCGACAGGGGAGTGGATGGTGCGAGAAAGTGGCATCCAAATGGAGAAAGATGTGCCTGTTGTTGTGGCAAGAGCCTCGTTGGATGGGCGCTCCCAGCTTTATTCCGTCTATGTGACCTTGGGTGGCTTCATATTTTAATCGTAACGCCGCGCCCAAAGTTGACCTTTGGGTAAAGACAGGTATCATCTGTGCTTCACGATTGCCTCGGTGGCGAAATTGGTAGACGCACAGGACTTAAAATCCTGGGATTCCTTTACCGGGTCGTGCCGGTTCGATTCCGGCCCGAGGCACCATTCCCTCTCCAAATTTCTTCGGACAGTCCTCGTTCTTTTTGTTTTCCGTTTCATTCTGTTGATTGATTGGTTCAATGTTTTTCTGTGGCTTCGTTGTGGCTACAGAGCACTGCGGAACTTGAAATTTGGAGAGGGAATGGTGCTCGTGGTTTTGTGAGAGTCAATTGCCAAAAAAATAACGAAGGCACTGCTTTTTAGTCAGTGCCTTTTCGATAGTGATTTTGTCTGATTCACAAGAGATCAAAGGATGATCATTTACTTCAGAGCAAAGTAAGGCATTGCGAATTGTTCACCATTAATCACCACAGATATATAGCCCTTTACTTGTTTTGTATCGACCGCCGAAGGGTTTACAAGTCGCGTGGCTAGCAATAGATCTCCCTCTTCATTGCCACCTATTCCGGATTTTCCATTGTGCAGGCTAAAGCGGGCAGGGGCTACTTCAGTGCTACTCGCGGGAGTTCCCGGTGCCATGACGGCATCGAAGCGTAAGCACATCCCAGCCAGAAAGCGATCCTTCCCGTTACTTTTCAATAACACGATAACCGATGGAGTCCAGTTAGCGATCTTAACGAATACTTTGGTATCTGTGGCGGACCGTGGTTCAATTCGCACTTCCAACACGGGAGAACTGCCCTCTGCCGACCAACTGGCTTCCGCATTGTCTGTTTTGCGTTGCATGTGAATTATAGCGCGACCACCAGTGGTTTTTCCACCAATCAGATTCTTTAATGGCTGATTGCCACTGCCGGCGTTATACTGCGTTTGACCAAATAGTTCAATTTCCCAGCTATCACCCATTGTAGGCGTAAAGAAATTGCCTAACTCAAACCACGTCGCCTGACCTGTATCGTTGCTCAGTCTGAAACGCGAATTAATGTGACCGTATCTCAGACTGCCGTCGAAGGCGGCACCAAAGGACTCAACTCTCGACGAACCCATCTCCCATGCGCTCAGCCAGCGTTCGCCCTGCAGGGAATTGTCAATTTTACTTCCAGATTGCAAATTAATCTGGCGCGAATTCAACCGCGAGTTGTACGCGATCAAAGGATTCGTACAGTTTTCAATACTTAAGGCATCAAGAATCCATTGTCCGTTGGAGATATCACCTGGATTCTCACAGTGCTCAATCCATCCATTATGAATTATCGATTGAGTACAACGTTTCAGGTTTAAAACCTTTTTGCAGTTTTGAGCATTGAAGTTGGAAAGCTCAATCGCAGTGCTGTGATCCCAAACTCCGGCTGCTCGTCCTGACCATCTGGCTCTTATCACATCATTTTCACAGTAACTGGCATACCATTGGTCAATTTTGCAATCGAGTGTATCCAACAGACTTAAACAAGCACCTCCGAGGCGATCAAAGCGCAACTGAGACCCACGGAAAAACTGTCCCCCAGTACAAATATTATCAAAGAACCCTTGGTAATTTGTGACTTTGTCAAACTGTCCTTTAATGATCAGATTTGAAATCTCGGCTCTGCGCGCGTTGACCTTAAACATAGATGAAGTCTTGCCATCCGAGAGTATCGTTGTTGACGGAAAATAACCGAAATTTACATTCGCACCCGCCAAACGAAAGTGTGACAGTTCTGCCGTTCCCATATCCACCCGAGACACAAAGAACGTACCCGCAGGAAACTGAACGCCAATTCCCGGATAGTTAGCTTTTGACCAGGCATACATCGCTTTGATCGCCGCTGCTGAATCTGATGTACCGTCGGCCTTTGCACCAAAATCAAACACAGTCAGATTGTTGGGATCATCGATCACGCGACGCCAATAAAAACCACTGCCAGCAAAGACAGTCCCGCCATCATCCGTTCCACTTGACAAGTAACCGATAAAGTCGCCACCACCAACATTAAGACCTGAATGGTAGCTTCTTACTGTCATCTTAGCGCCATTAATTGAAGGTCGTGTCGAACGCAGCTCAATTACGGAGCCGATGTCTCCCTGAGCATAACTTGCTGGCAAAGCAGCTGCTTCAGCACGGTTGGAAATGGCAGCGACCGACAGAGCAGTGACAAAAGAGGAGGCCGCGGATTGCAAAACTTGTCTTCTTTTCATTGATCTTCCTTTTGTTAATTGAGGCTGCAGAAAGGTGCCTTTGACGATCAGCTCGCTAGTGATCTTAACTATGTTAATATGTTTCGGTCGTCCCACCAAACAATCAAGAGTTCGTGAGACACACGAATACGATTACCTAAACAAAATTGATCCATCAGTTTATGACTCCGCGATGTCAGACTGGATAAACAGGTGGCAATTGACCTCACGATGGACAGATGAACAAATCGTCCATGCGTTGCAACGTCTCAAGAGGGGATAAGGTAAAATGATTTAGCTAGTGAACTCGGCATATTAATCGCGGCGAAGTCTGAGAAGTTCGTGAAGTTGAACAAGAAAATGTTCGTGAGAGTCTGAATGAGGATCTGTTTAACAGAACTAAGAGACCTGCGCATTGTTGGTCAGGCCTCCTATAAGAAACAAGTAGTTTTGGTCGATTACATTATCTCGATTATTTCAGGTATCTACAGTAATAACTGTCACCAAAATAATCAGTACCCGGCTCAGTATTTGATGTTAACGAAATCGAGTGTCTGGTTAGGTCGTTTGTAGATGGAATAAACCCAATTTCCATTATGGTTGGTGAATTATGAAACGGAAGAGTGCATGAGCCGGATATACTCAATCCTCCTTCTTTGGGCTGAATATCTACATTACAAATTGAATCCATGTAGACTACACAGTTTAGCCCAGTGTCATAGCCAGGTTCGCATCTTTTGAAATGCAACTTACCATCAGTATGAGGTTGTAAGTGAAGGTCAAAATGAGTTCCATCATTTGGTACTTGAGAACACTTAACTTCACCTGGAACGACTTGTGCGATTGCGAGAGCAGAGAAAAAAAAGGCAATTACGAAAACTGTTTTCATGAATTTTATTAAAATCCAAGTAAAGCCTCTGGTCAACAGTCCAATGATTCAAAGCCTACTAGTGTTCCATAACTCACAGATTAAGTGGCCACCAGATCAGCACCCGTAGCGGGTGCGGGAATGGAGTTCCGTTTTTTATTGCGATGCGGAACCGCAGCGGTTCTGCAAGATGTCAGGGCTGAGCGTGGTTAAGGAACAAACCGAGGCAATAGATTGTTGGTCAATCCCAATTGGTAGTTCTTATTTAAACCCCAGCACTTCAGTTGGTTCGAGGAAGTTGTGGCGCAGGTGTGGCTCGTACCTGCGCTGACAGTAGCGTAAGTCGTGCCGCTGTCGATGATTGTCGGGATTTTTTTGCCTACCAGGGTGCCATCACCCAGTTGACCGAAGTCGTTATTACCCCAACATTTTAAAACACCAGCCGTAGTAATACCGCAACTGTGGGAACTGCCCACAGTAACTTCTTTGTAGGAGGTGCCTGAATCGATCAGGGTCGGCGTGCTGCGATTTGTGGTGGTGTTGTCACCAAGCTTGCCGGCGGTGTTGTTGCCCCAGCACTTCATGGATCCAGAAGAAGTGATACCGCAGCTGTGGGACTCGCTTGTTGCGATACCGGTGTAGCTCACGCCGGAATCAATCAGAGTCGGGGTTGTGCGGGTCGTGGTGGTTCCGTCGCCCAGTAAGTTTCCGACATTGTAACCCCAACACTTCAGGGAGCCTGAAGTCGTGATACCGCAGGTGTGTTTCATGCCGGCGGCGATCGCGGAATAGGTGGATCCTGCATCAATAAATATCGGGGTCGTGGATTCCGTGGTTGTGCCATTGCCAAGTTGATTGGTGTTGTTATATCCCCAGCATTTAAGATTGCCGGAAGTCGTGATGGCGCAAGAGTGCAAATCACCAGTCGTGACGGCAGAGTACGAGGTGTTCGAATCGACCAGGACCGGGTATGTTCTTTTGGTTTTTGTCCCATCACCAATCTCACCATAGGCATTGGAACCCCAACATTTCAGAAGTCCAGTCTCAGTGATGCCGCACGCATGGTGATTGCCGGCACTGTTGCCATTGATAGCAATGGCCTTGTAAGGAGTGCCCGGATCCGCAACCGTGGGTATTGGTTTGATGGCTGTGGTTCTGTCGCCAACCTGGCCCCCATAGTTTTCGCCCCAGCATTTTACTCCTCGAGGTGTAATTCCGCAGGAATTCACTTGTCCTGCAGAGACTTTGTTGTGGGCTGTTGCTGAATCAACAGCTTTGGGAGTCGTGATGATGGAGGAATAACCCATGCCCAGCTGACCATACTGATTGTCACCCCAGCATTTAAGATATCCCGCGCTCAGTATTCCGCAAGTATGGTAGCCGCCAACAGATACTGTCGCATATCCCATGTTGTCTGTGACACCTGGAGTTTTTCGATCGATGGTGGTGCCGTCCCCCAGTTGCCCATTCTGATTGCTGCCCCAGCATTTAAGGTAACCAGTTGCGGTGACACCGCAGGTTTGGTCGTAGCCCGTGTTAACAGTCGTGTAGGCGAAACCACTGTCAAGGACAGTCGGGATCAGAAGATTGGTTGTGGTGTTGTTACCAAGTTGTCCACTACCATTGTAGCCCCAGCATTTTAGCAGACCTGTTGTTGTTGTGATTCCGCAAGTGTAATCAGAAAATGCAGAGACCATTGCATAGCTGACAGAGCCGTCAATTAGGTAGGGAGTTGATGTCGAGGTTGTTCCGCCGTTACCTAGCTGGCCCGAATCATTTTTACCCCAGCACTTTAGCTGACCTGAGCTTTGAATGGCGCACGTGTGGGAGCCTCCGGTTGCGACGGCAGTGTAGTTGTTGCCGATATCGATAATCGCAGGCAAAGAAAGGTTTGTATTCCCACTATTACCAAGTTGTCCATAGTCGTTAAGACCCCAGCACTTTAAAGCGCCAGCCGTGGTGATGGCGCAGGTATGTGAATAACCTGTGGAGACGGAACTGAAGGTCACACCACTATCGATGACGGCTGGTGTATTTGTGGTGATGGTAGTTCCATTGCCCAGTTGGCCATTGGTGTTATCACCCCAGCATTTCAAGATTCCGCTGTTGGTGATAGCGCACGTGTGGTCAATGCTCGCCGCTACCATAAGATATGAAATACCGTTGTCGACAATTGTGGGGGAGGACTGATTGACAGTGCTCCCGATTCCCAATTGTCCACTGTAGTTGGCTCCCCAGCATTTTAGAATTCCTGACTGTGTGATGCCGCAGGTATGGGCTTCCCCGCTGGAGACTTTCACGAATTTATCAGATGTGCCATCGTCATCCAAAACAATTTGGCTGTAGGAGTTAAAGACGCTGGCCACGACATTCGCCGTATTGCTATAAGGAGTCATATCCAATTGGAATACCAAATTTGAAGAAGCAAAAGTGTCGCCAAAAAATTGGAAATTGGTGCTGGCGCTTGAGGCTCCTGCCGGAAGTGTCATGCTGGAATTGGCGAGACTGAAATGAGTGGGGTTGATCGCAGTGGTGATCGCTTTGTTAACCACAAACTCAATTGTGATGTCTGATGTGCTTGCTGGGGAGACCTGTAAACTGATCGAGTGCGAAGCCGTCGAATTGCCTTCGGAAAGGGGGAGGGTAGGTGCTGGCATTCCCACGGTGTAAATGGTTTGATCCACGATGACAGAAGTACCCATGTGGCTGAGTGCCATATTGCCGACCGCATCTGAAGCGGTTCCGGCTGCGATAAAGGGATTCAGAGATCCGGCACTTGTGCAGTTTTCAACGATCAAGAGGCGTGAGTCAGGTCGATCCAGTCCACCAATTTTTTTTGTACAGCCGGCGTTTGCACCCTGTAATGTGATATCGTTATCCGTCAGCGTGATGCTGTTGGCGTCCATATAGGAAATAACCCACACGAAGCTGGTTGAGGAAAGTCCCACCGCGGGAGCAGGTGCCGAAATCAAAATTGCTGGCGGCATGCTGTCGATAAGTATATTCGCTGGTGCTGTTACACTCACGTTGTCTGCCAAATCTGCGGCTGTCGCACGTACTTTGACATTGGCGGAGATCATTGGTGTGACCCAGTTGTAAGTGCCCGTTGGAGGAAGTGCTGTCACAAGGGGAATCCACGTTGCTCCACTGTCCAGTGAATGTTCCAACGCAACCATATTAGGTGCAATATTTAGATCCGAACTGGACCATGAAAGAGTTACGACATCACCACCACGAATCATTGAAGGCAGTGTCGAGGTCAGTTGAACCAGGGGAGGTGTTAAATCCAAATTGTACAGCAGTCCCGTTGAGCAAGGAGAAGTATTTCCTCCCTGAGAGCGAATTGCATAAAAGGAGTAGCTGCCATCAGTTCCCAGGATTGGGATAATCACCTTTGCGGTTGTTGTTACTGCTGTTACCGAGGTCAGAAATGTCGAGCAAGCAGCGTCGCTGTATACGGATACGGTATCTCCCGAATTTAGACCGCTGGCTTGGATCTCGGGATTTTGAATCCTTGAAGGAATCACCAGAGGATTGCTGAGTTCCAAATTGGGCGCTGTTAGAACCACCGGAGAGGGTGAAGGCGAGGGAGTAGGAGTAGGTGTTGGTGTCGGCGTTGATGTTGGTGACACCAAATGAACGGAGACCGTTTGGCAGTCAAAATCCTTTCCATTGATGCGATAACGATAGCTGACTTTCTTTTCGCCGTTTTCAGGTGTCAACGTTAGGTTGTAAGAGGACTTCTTGCTTTGCCATTCCAGGCCGTCACAGGATTCGCCTTCGCCGATGGCAATCTCTGATACCTGAGGCGGGAGCAGGGAAACTGAAGTCGCTGGAGTTGAAGTGGTGATGTATTTTTTCGAATCGACCGAGTATTCACTTTCGAAGTTAACCGAGGCACGACTTTCACCTTTTAAAAGTGAAACCATCGGATCCACATTGGTGCAGCCTCCGAGAATGAAAGTCAGAATGAAAAGTATTGGAAAAAATGAACCCACTCGCTAACGTACCTCTGCTATATTTATCGGCCAAAGGCGAGGTCTTGTTTACGATCCATTCACTGATTTAATACTTTAATTGGAAATATCTGACTCAGATTGAGACAAAAAGTAACACAAGGGCCTACAAGAAGACATTTTTGCATTGGGCGTTGTTCGGTATCCAATAGCTTGGATATTTTAATACCTTTAAAATGCGACCCACGTAATTGCTTCCATTTGAAAAAGGTGCCAATGAAGGTGGTGTGCGGCTCCAGGCTGATTTTTCCATGGACTCGTAAAAATCCCGACCGTGAAAAGTCGCATTGTAAGGATCAACCATCCATGTTTTGTTCCTGTCCTTGATAACAACCAAAGCGTGATCTTCGACTCTTGTGCCAGCGTGGACTTTTACATAAACAAAGTGGCTTTCGATTCCCAAGGCGCGAAGTGCTTGATGAGTAAGAAGTGCGTTTTCACGACAGACTCCGGATTTACATTGTAAATAGGCACCCAAGGAAATGTCCTTATTCAATAGACGATGTTCTTTAAGTGTCTCCCGGTAGGGCCTTGCATCGTAAGCCTTGCTTGGCAGTGCACTGCGGATGGCTTCAGTTGTAAGTTGAATCTTAAGATACTTGGCCTCTAAAAAGTTTCCACGTTTTTCTGCATTCTGAATTTCTAAATTTTCCTGAGCTTGCTTCACCAGCTCAGTCAAAAACTTTTTCAAGTCCTGGTCGTCATCAAGGATTTGGTAATCGGGTTGAATGCCACCATGTCTGGCGGATCCTTCAATATAGGATCCAAAAGGCAGTTGAATAAATCCGCCTCTTTGTTCTGTGTAACCCTCCAGGTTGCCAGGGATGGCCAAACCAGCTGTTGCGAAAAGTGTAATTAGGCCGAAGCAAAGAATTTTAATCATGGCTCCAGCTTCCTTACCATGTACATGCAGTCAGGACAGGTTTTATGAATTTGCAGCCATGACCGCAAGGCTGGCATTCCCTCTAGAAATGGCACCACCAAGGTGGTTCGTTTTGCCGGATCTGTGAAATTTGCTTTTTCAGGGGCGCGGATGGCTATAATCTCACCTTGTCTGTTTTGGATCTGCGTGTAGCCGTGGGGCTGCAATTTATCGAACTGATTTCCGTCGATGCCACGTTGATAATTGCTTTCCATGATGCGGGTCACGTCATCAAGAGTGTGTGCTTGCTCGCCCCAGATTTCTTTTCGCATGCGCATCAGGTTCATCACATAGGTGTTCATTTTGCGACCGTTATCAGACACTGGTTCCGCACCAATCATGCGATTGTACAGGAAGTAAGTGGAGATGTTCTGTGAAGTCAAAACTTCGATTTCCTTAAAGCCGCCAGCTTTTAAAAAATCAAAAAGACGATCACGCAGGTGATTAAATACCGGAGCCGGCATGCCTTTTTTTTCCTGAGCATGGCCCAGAGTTTTATATTCGGAGTTGGCAAGTGGGTTTTCCAGTCGAAGATTTTCAATGACCGCACTATGGCGGGAGCTTCCCGGCCAGATGGATAGGTGTCCAATTAAAAGACCATCCGAAGTACTAAAGTTCAAAGTCACGCCATTCTGATTTTCCATGACTGGAAGAACCCGGGCTGTGACAGTTTTTCCGGCCTGGGAAAGTTCGGCAATGTAGGAAGCCGGCAGGAAGTCAGAGGCATTAACCTTTACCGTGTCATTAAGTCCTGGGTCCCAGGTTTTAAAGGCGCCAGGGGGAGCGAATATGTACTCACAAAGAGGCGCGGAACTTGCCCCCAACGGCAAGAACAGGATCAGGTAGATTAAAACAAAAAAGCCCCTCTTGTTCATAAGGGGCTTTGAGTGCACTGAAAGTGCCAGTATTAGAGCTAACCTATTGGATTTAAGGGCGAAATACCTGTATAGGTGCCCCAAAGGGGCTGTCGGTGGTCACTTTGAGTAATCATTTTAGGGTGTTACCTGTCTGCTTTTGTTTTAGGCAGGATTCTGCTAGAAGAAGTTCCAGCCAAAAACTTAAAAGAGGGTCTTATGAAAGTTCTGTCTATCGCGGTTTTATTGTCTGGTCTTTGTTTGTCCGGTCTTGCACAAGCATCCCAAGTTCCTAACGAAGTTCTAAATACATTCCAACTTGTTCGCTCCTATACAAGTCGTTTTCAAACGACGGGTGTTTCTGCGAACGGTGGCAAATGCGTATTGAACGTCGACTACCAACCAGCAGCTGTGGTTGTGACTTTGACTGGCGATGAAGATGCATTCAAAGAGGCGGCAAGCTATCTGACGGTTTTCACAAAAGTCGAAACTTACACGGGTAAGACAATGACATTTGGTGACTACGGATGGGATGGCGAGGAAACTCAATTCACCCTTGAAAGCTCAGGCAATGAGCTGACGGTTTCCGCTGAATATCACTTCAGCGAACACTTCGGTGGCGGTTTTGTTTCCGATGTTTGTGTGTTCAAAAAGAAATAGTTAAGAATAAAAACCCCACTTCAAAAGAGTGGGGTTTTTTCTTATTTAAGCTTTGTGAATTCCTGATCCATTCGATCCGACAGTCCTTTTAGTAGCGGACCAATCTCGTCAACTTTTTCTATCGGCAGGCGGTTGAAGACCACAGCCCAGGCAACGCCATTCGGTTTCATCACAAAATAAGAAAGCGTTCCCGTTTCCAAAGCTCCGGCATGGCCGAACTGTTTTCCGTTTTCAAGACTGACCCACCCCAGGGAGGCACTTGGATTTCCAATTTTGGTGTTCGGAGCGGTCATGACTTTGATGGTCTCCGGTTTTAACAATTCAGTTTTACCAATGCCCGGTGAGACCGCATGCAGAATCAAAACCAAATCCGAAGGTGTGCCAATCCAGCCCCCATGTCCGTCCATGGTTTTCAGATAAAACTCGTTATAAGCCATCGGTCCTTTGGTAGTGCCGTCAAATTGCGAAGTGACCATAGGACTGCGAGGGTCGTCATAGTAACGGGATTCTTCTGGCAAAAGTTCTTCCAGACGGCTTCCGCCAATGCGCATGTCGGTAATCCCCAATGGCGCCATGACATTCGCTTTCAGATAGTCTTCGTAGGATTGGTTGCTGAGTTTTTCAATCACTCGCGCGAGCACATTGTAGCCGAAGTTTGAATAGTGATACTGTTGACCCGGGTCGCGGTTCAATTTCGTATTTTGCAAAACATAGCGAATCACGGTTTTGGCATCAGCAGGCGGTGCCACTTTCATTTTCTGGGCGATCTTGAATAAATCATACTGCGGATCGTAGTCGTCCTTGTCAGATCCCCAGCCGCCAGTGTGCTGCAAAAGATCACGCAAAGTAATCTTCAAAACACGTTTGTCCTTGATGGCTTTGTACTCGGGCAAATAGCCTTTGCTGCCAAAGACCGTGCGATTCAAAGCGGTTTGCAGGTCGGTGCCGGATTTTTCCAGAAGTTGAAAAACGGCGATGGCTGTCAGGGGTTTGGTGGCGCTGGCAATTCGAAATGGAGTAGTGGCAGAGGCCAGAGTTTGCTTGTCTTTGTCGGCAAATCCAGCGGCGCCGTTATAGGCGAACACACCATTTTTAGCGACGGTCATGGCTCCACCGGGAATGTTATTGTGTTTGATGAAGTCCTGAAGGATTCCTTCAAAATTGGCATTTTGGGTGGGTGTCGGTTGGGATGCACAACCCAAAACCAAAGAGCATAAAGCCAGCAAGAACAAGCGCAACATTCTGAAATCTCCTTTTTAAGTCGACTGCAGTAGAAGCATAAAAGCTTTCATGTCCTCGGGTAAAGCAGATTCTATTTTAACAGGGTTTTGGGTGAAGGGATGTGTGAACACCAGGCTCAATGCATGAAGCATCAAGCGCGGTGCCTCGGGTGTTTTATTGCAAGGGTAGATATCGTCGCCGAAAATTCCCATGTGCTCTTCCGCCAGGTGCACGCGAATCTGATGCATTCGTCCGGTGAGTGGCTGAGCTTCAACCAGCATGCCCAGTTTGAATTTTTCCATAATGCGAAATTTTGTGTGAGCCTTGTCGCCCCCGGAAAGGGTCGATTTCATTTTCATTTTTTTCAGTTTACCGTCGCGCACCTCTGACAGGTGATTTTTGATTTCCCAGGTTTCTGGCATTTTACGGTTGCGAGTCAGTGCCTGATAGGTTTTTTGCACCAAGTGGTTCTTAAACATTCCGGCAAGAGGGTCGTTCGCCTCTTTGTTTTTGGCAAAGATCATCACACCCGAGGTGTCGCGATCCAGGCGATGATGAAGAGCCAGGTAGAAATCCTTGCCGCGTTCGTCCTGCAATTGCTTTTTGAGTAGATTGAAAAAATCGGGACGGCTTTTGTCCACCGTCGCCTGGGATGGAAGTCCTGCGGGTTTTTCAGCCGCGAGAAACCAGTCATCTTCGAACAGAATTTTAAACATTATCTTTTATTGATCATGCAGAAATTCAAATTCTGCGTGATTGTGTCGCGTTGATTATCCAGCTCCGCTTTTGTGAACACGAAATCAGACGGACGGCAGTTGTACTTTGAAATGTTCTCAGCGACAGCCTGGGCTTCATCCGGATTCAGAGTTAAACGCCACAGCATCTTGATTGCCAGCCAGTTGCGGATGTATTGACAACGACCTGGTTCGTAAGGAGGCAGATAGCCTTCAGGACCGCGGTCACCCTTGGACATGTTTTCGTGAGCTTCAGCTGATACCAGGTGTTCGCGCAAACCCATGTAATTGGCATAAAGACAGCGCAATTTATAATCCCAGTTAAAGGCGCCCGACATATAGGCGTTCTTAAGTGGAACCATGTGGTCGATCTGAATGTCTCTTGAAGAAGTCAGCACTGTACCTGTGTAAGGATCATCCCATTTGCCATCTTCAACCACGCAGAACTTGCCATTGCGGTAAGTGACTTCACCTTTGCTGTCGCGGACCAACACTTTTGCACGCGTGTTCATGCAGGTTTCATCCGTAGGATCGTTGATCCAGCGGCCGAAGTGCAGTTTGCGCATGTATTTTTCTGTCGGAACCGGCATGTCGTAGCCGTATTGATTCCAGCGCAACAAATTAACAACAGCGACCTTGATCTTTGCGGCAAAGGTTTCAAGCAGAGCGCCCGGAGTTAATAGTTCTGGTAATGCAGACTTTGGCGCGCGGACGGTGACCTGTTCATAGTTAACGTCGTCAACCATATAGAACTGATGCCATTGCGGCTTGTCTGTGTAAGGAGCGGGAACCTGCTGCTGGGAATTACCAGCGTCCGACCCACTCACTGGATGCTGTTGCTCCAATGGCTCTTGAGCTTGGGTTAAATTTGCACTCAGCAATGCTGCTGCAAAGACCCCCATAAACGTAGCGAATTTCATGCCCCTCACGAAATCCATTATTCCCCCCGCGAATGAATAGAAACGTACCTTGGGTGTTTGAGGAGTTTCAACCATTCATTCTGTCAGGATTCTGTTTAAAAATATCCGAATGCGTTAAGTAATTGGACGGCCGTGGATTTGCCATGTATTTGCGCATTGGTGCAGAGGGTAACTTTCGTGGTGCGTCTCGAAGTGTTTTCTTGCTCTGCACGAGAATTA
This sequence comes from Bdellovibrio sp. HCB288, assembly GCF_047305935.1. Classification (GTDB taxonomy): domain Bacteria; phylum Bdellovibrionota; class Bdellovibrionia; order Bdellovibrionales; family Bdellovibrionaceae; genus Bdellovibrio. Next base: position 3,388,183 of record NZ_CP178619.1, on the reverse strand, counting down.
ATCACAAAATTATTCATCTGATAGATAACAACAGGGAGTTTTCATGAAGAAAATTGTTTTTGCATCCGTTTTGGCGTTGATGCTGGGTGCTTGTGCTTCTAAATCAACTAAAGAATCTTGTGGCTGCGGAATGGAAAAAGCCAAATGTGCTGGCGAGTGTTCTGTAAAAGGTGACTGTGCTGGTTGCAAGTCCGAGAAAAAAGCAGAAGAGAAACCATAGTTTCCTGTTTTTGTTTAAATTCATTTTTTTAAACCCACGCTTGTCGTGGGTTTTTTATTTCAAGTGAACCTTGTTTAGCGCCATTAATTAAATTACGCTTTTGGTTGTACGTCAGTTTGAATCTTCAACAAGGGCTTTTTAATGACGGTTAAGTTCACGATTCTTCTTTCTCTTGCTTTAGTCTCTTCTGTGTCTGCTTCTGCCATGAATTTGCAAACCTATTTGCAGAATGTGGAAGCCAATCATCGCACCATCAAGTCCTATGATCTTTCCAAGCAGGCCGCCGACGATCGAAATACGGCGGGGGATATTGAACTTGTTCCGGTGATGGATGCCGGCGTGAGTTTTCTGAGCGATAAAAATCCGCTGAGTCAGTTCGCGCTTCTGGGGGTTCCGGAAAGCAAGCAGACCACTTACAATCTGGGCTTTGGCAAAAAGTTTTCATCAGGCACCAATGTCACCCTGTGGGGGCAGACTTCTGAATTTGATAATGCGGGGATTACCGATCCCGCTTTTCAACCTTATTCCAGGTTTGGTTACGGACAATTGGGTGTGACCCTGGAGCAGTCTTTGTGGAAAGACTTCTTTGGTGCGGCAACCCGGTTGCGCTGGGAACGTCAGGACGCTGCCACCGCTGCAGTCAAGGGTGGCTATGATTTGCAAATCCGCGGTGTGCTGGTGCAGGCCGAGGTGGCTTTCTGGGAATACCTGTATGCTGTGAATAACTTAAAGACAGCACAGGGCTCACTGGATCGTGCAAGAAAAATTGAAAGTTGGACCCGTCGACGAGTTAACGACGGTATCAGTGACCGCGCGGATTTGTTGCAAGGCCAGGCGCTGGTCGCCGGACGCCAGTTGTTGTTGGTGACGGCAGAAGACGATCTTGAGTCTTCGAAGCAAGCCATCCGTGATTTTATGGAATTAAAGCCTGCAGATCCATTCCCTTTGATTGAGGGAAATCTGGGGGAAGCGCGTCCCATCAATTCACTTGTCAGCGGTGGCAAGGGGCGGGTCGTGCAGATCGAGGCGTATCTGAAGTCATTAGAGGCCAAGGCCCGTGCCGTGACCGCTGAGGAAGTCGATGAAGCCTACAAGCCGGATTTGGTTTTAAGTGGTGCCTATACGACCAACAATGTCAGCGCTGATATGGCGGAGGCCACACAGAATCTGACTTACACCGAAAAGCCCACGACCAAGATCGCGCTTAATTTCCGGTATATGTTCGACACCAGCGTTAAATCAGCGGCGAAAGATGCCGCACGCAAGGAAGCATTGGCTTCGCGTCTGCAAGCGGAGCGACAGCTCGTGGACAGTGACAGTGCATGGAGTGAATTAAAGCGACGTTACGAAGAAATGAACAAGCGAGTGCAAAGTGCGGCGCAGGTTTACAAGCTGCAAACGGATCGGTCGCGGGCAACGACTGATTTATTTAACAAAGGACGAACTATCACCATGAACGTGGTGGATTCTGAAAACGATGCGGCGACGGCTGAATTGAATTTAAGCCGTTTGATGACCGAGCAAAGAAAAATGGAAGCACAGGGCCGTCTTTATATGACGGTTGAGGAGTAGTCGGATGAATTTACCAAGTCTTTCCATACGTCGTCCCATTACCATCCTGTGTGTGGTGATTTTGACTTTGATTCTGGGGATTTTTTCCTTGTTTAAAATGCCGGTGGATCTGTTTCCGGATGTCACGTTTCCAATTTTGTCGGTGCAAATCGTTTATCCGGGGGCTTCGCCACTGGATCTGGAAAAACAGATTTCACGTCCTATCGAGGATGAACTGGGAAGTTTATCAGGATTAAAAACTCTGACCTCGCAAAATCTGGATGGCGTGGCGGTGATCATTCTGGAATTCAATCTGGGCACTGACATCAAGGAGATGGAGCAGGATGTGCGAAATCGCATCGGCAACATTCGCCGTGATTTGCCTGATGAAATGTACGAACCCGTCATTCAAAGATTTGATCCGGCCGATCAGCCCATTGTCACTCTGGCTTTGGTCACCGATCTTCCGGATGGAGAAGCCTACGATCTGGCCAATGAAACAGTGAAACCCATCTTTGAACGCCTGGATGATGTGGGGCAGGTGCAGATTTACGGGGGAAGAAAGCAGGAAATCCACGTCGTCATCGACAAGAATAAGCTGCAGGACCGCAAGATCTCGATGCTACAGGTGTCACAAAGAATTCTTGAAACCTCCAAAGACACACCGATCGGGAAAATTGAAACTCCCAAAACCGAAACGACCTTACGCACCAGTGGTGAGTTCGAATCGCTAAAGCAAATAGAAGATGTGAACGTAAGCTTTATTGGCTCGGACCGCCCGGTTTTGGTCAAGAACATCGGTCAGGTTGTGCGCAGTCTGGAAGATCAAAAAACCATGGGGCGAATTCAGGGACAAAAAGCCCTGTTGCTAAACGTTTACAAACAACGCGGATCCAATACGGTGGCGGTTGCGGATAATATTCAAAACAATATCCAGCGCGCCAATGAATTCCTGAAATCAAAAAACATCAAAGCAGAAATCAAAATGGTTCGTGACACCTCCAGACCAATTCGTCTGAATGTTGCGGACGTTAATGAATCCATCACCATCGGGATTATTCTGTGCGTGATTGTGGTGTTTTTCTTTCTGGGGTCAGCGCGCTCAACTTTAATCACCGGGATGGCCTTGCCCAACTCATTGCTGGGTGGCTTTGTCATTATGTTTGCCATGGGATTCACCATCAATCTGATGACCTTGCTGGCACTGTCGCTGGCGGTGGGACTTTTGATCGACGATGCGATCGTGGTGCGGGAAAATATCTTCCGCCATCTGGAAATGGGAAAACGCCCCAAGGATGCGGCTTTGGATGGTACCAAAGAAGTGGCCATGGCGGTGGTTGCCACCACGCTGGTGGTGATCGCGGTGTTTGGTCCGATCTCTTTCCTGCAGGGGATTGTGGGGCAGTTCTTTAAACAGTTCGGTTTGACTGTGGTCTTCACCATGTTGATTTCGTTGTTTGATGCCTTCACAGTGGCGCCGATGATGTCAGCCTACCTGGCACATCCGGATGAACACACGAAAGGAAATGGTCCGATTGGCAGAATGCTGTCTGCTTTTGATCGCTTCCAGGATTGGTTGGAACGTGTTTACGAACGCATATTAAAGTTCACCGTGGTTCATCCCAAAACCATTTTGTCGGCTGCGGCTTTGGTTTTCGTTTTATCCATGGCAACGATAATCTGGATTCCGAAAACCTTCCTTCCGAATGCGGATGCCGGTGAATTTTCGGTGAGTGTTGAACTACCCGTGGGTTCTTCGCTGGAGGCCACTGGAAATCTGGTGGCGGAAATTGAAAAGAAATTTGAGGGCGATAAAGCCGTGGCGATTGTAGTTACCACGATTGGGACCGTGAACAATGAATCCAACAAGGCCAGTCTTTATGTGCGCCTGGTTGATCCGAAAGAGCGCACGATGATGACTTCGGATTACATAGAATCCCTGCGCAAAAAACTAGTGCCATTTAATGAGCGTGCCTTCGTCAGTATCGGGGATTTCGATCCGGTGAATTCGGGAGAGAAGCCTTTGAATATCAATTTGACCGGGCAGGATCTGGAGGAGCTTAACAAGTATGCAGTCAAAGTTGTTGAGCGTATCAGAAAAATTCCGGGCCTTGCGGATGTGGATACGAATTTCCGCACTGGGAAGCCAGAGTTCCATGTGATTTTTGATCGCAATCGTTCAGAAGCTCTTGGTGTGTCCACTGTGATTGCCGGTGCCGAGCTTCGCAATCGCACCGAAGGAAATGAGAACACCATCTTCCGCGAAAACGGAATTGATTATAAAATTCGCGTGCGCTTTGATGAAAAGAACCGTGATCTGCGCAGCAACTTTGCAACGACCCAGGTTCCGAATTCCAACTACAATATGATTCCTTTGGCGCGTATCGCCCGTGGTGAGGAAACCAAAGGCTATTCGCAAATCAATCGTCAGAATAAAAGTCGTTATATCAGAGTCTCTGCCAATCTTGCCAAAGACGGCGCCCTGGGGACGATTTCTCAGGAGATTGAGAAAGTCATTAAAACTGAACTTCCGCCCCCTCCGGGTGTGGATTTCAAATTTCAGGGACAGGCGGATGACTTTAAGGATTTGATCAACAACATGTTGATTGCGATTTTCCTGGGTGTGACCTTTATCTATCTGGTACTGGCAAGCTTGTATGAAAGCTTCATCACACCATTTACGATTCTGTTGGCTTTGCCACTGGCAATGACGGGTGCCTTCATCGCCTTGTTAGTGACCGGAAAAACCATCGATATTTTCTCTCTGATAGGGATCGTGCTGCTTCTGGGGGTTGTGGCCAAGAATTCGATTCTTCTGGTGGATTATACGAATCATCTTTTGCAAGAGGGAATGGACCGAAAGGATGCGTTGCTTAAGGCGTGTCGCACGCGACTTCGTCCTATCCTGATGACCTCTTTGGCTTTGATTGCGGGTATGATTCCGATTGCCATCGGGCTTAATGAGGCCTCAGCCATGAGGAAGTCCATGGGGATTGCGATCATCGGTGGTTTGATCAGCTCGACACTTTTGACTTTGATTGTGGTGCCGGCGGCATTTGGATTTATTGATGATTTTAGATCCTGGTTGCGCAAAAAGCTTGCCAAAGTTTCAGGATATCAAGGGGGCTAGTAAAGCCCCCGGATCGAACGGATCTGTTGCAGCTTTTGTTCAAACAGGGTCCAGTCGTCCTGGTCAGCAATGGGCGCCCAGATGGATTCCAATTCATCGATTAAAAGAGAGCAGCACTGACGCTCTTCAAAGTAAGGGTGCTCAGCTTTGTCTTCATCCAGGACTTCATAGAATTCCAGATTCTTTTTGAGGTTGGTGAAACTGGGGTGTTTGTAGGCCTCAGCCTGCACGGAGCGAAGCAGGCGTTCGTCATTGATACCCGAGTGCAAATCAAAAAAAGTCTGTTCAAACAGCGGTTGCGCCTCATCCAGGAACTTAAAGAAGTTCATCATCATTTCCTGATCCATCTCCAGGGCCGCGTGTTCGTCCTGAAGTGGGTTGTGGATATTCAAGCGTTTCATGAAGAGTTGGCGGCTGGCGAGATTAAAGCTATCCGCAAACTCTTCAAGGAGTTCTTCAACTGGCAGGTTTTCAAATGCGAATTTCAAAGCGAATCCCAGTTGATGCAGATTCCATAGCACTGACGTCGGTTGGCGTCCGTAGCTGTAAAGGCCACTTTGATCAAAATAGGCTGCGGTGAACGAGGGATCATATTTTGGCATGAACCGGTAAGGGCCGTAATCAAAACTCTCGCCAGTGATATTCATATTGTCCGTGTTCAGAACACCATGAACAAATCCCGCCATCATCCATTGAGCCGTGGTCATGGCCATGCTGCGTGCGACGGATTGCAAAAAGGCGGCGGCTTTTTCTTCGCCCTCCAGATGCAGAAGATCTGGATAGTAATGGCGCACGCAGTAGTCCAGAAGCTTTCTAATATTGTCGCTTTCTTTTAAAGCCGCCAATCTTTGGAAAGTACCAAAGCGAATATGACTGTGATTAAGGCGGACCAAAACACCGGCGCGAGTAGGGGAAGGTTCGTCGTGTCTTTCCAGGCTTTCGCCGGTTTCAAAAACAGAAAAAGTTTTGCTGGTGTTGACGCCGTAGGATTCCAGGAGCTCTGTTGCTAAAATTTCGCGGAAGGCGCCCTTTAAAGTCAGTCGACCATCGCCGCTGCGTGAGTAAGGCGTGCGACCACTGCCTTTTGTTCCTAAATCATAAAGTTTTTCTTTAACCAGAAATTGAGCATAAAGGAACCCACGTCCATCACCAATTTGAGGGTTGTATGAACGAAATTGATGGCCGTGATAGCGCAGGGCCAGGGTCGTGGGCATATTCCCTGAGATGGGTTTAAAGTCGGCGAAATGGTTTTTAAACTCGGTGTCACTAATGCGATCTAAACCCACAATGGCGGCCGCGGACTGGTTTCTATAACGCAGTTTTGCCTCTGGGAATGCGGCCGGCTGGACCTCGTCATAAAACGCAGGTCCTAATTCGTAAATAGGGGACGCCATGTGTTCGCTCATACCTCATGTATGTGCTTGGAAGGACCGAAAGGCAAGCTGTAGAGTTTACGATCTGCTTGGGGCTAGTTGACAGTGACTTGCATTAAGAGCATAACCGGAAGATCAGGTGGTGAGTGTGGAAAAGCAGCCGTTCGGTCAAAAGCCAGTATTTAAGTCTGTTGAACCCGTTGCAAGCGGGGAGCTTTCTTTTTCAATGAATCCTTCCATGGCAGGCGAAGCTTGCTGTGACGTGGATCACACTCAGCACGAGCAGTTTGCCGAACAAACTGACATCTGGGATCGCCTGGGTATTTATCTTTCCTCTTTGTGCGCTATTCACTGTTTGCTGACTCCGGTATTTCTTTTGGCTTTGCCAGCATTGGGTGAGGTTTTTGAATCCACGTGGGTGCATATGTCTATGGCGGCGTTCATTCTGCCGATTGGTCTTTTTGCGTTCTGGTCAGGGTATAAACATCACCGTCAGATGAAAGTGGTCAGTATGGGCGTGGGCGGCTTGCTTTTGGTTTGCATCGGTACGTTGATGCACCATGAGTTAGAGGAAATTCTGCCTCAGCTTCCGCACAATACCGTCACCATCCTGGGGAGCGTATTGCTTGTAACGGCGCATTTTTTAAACCGCAAAGCCTGTCAGTGTGATTCGCACTCTAAGTAATCGTAATTATTAATTTTTATTATTTATTTAAGCCGCGAAATTCGCGGCTTTTTTATTTTGTTGCGCAACCAAATGTGGCCTTGCCATATCCAACCAAAAATGGTTCTAATTGAAAACATAGTGAAAATGAAATCTATTTGAGAATAGACATGTTAATCAGGAGGCAACAATGAATGGCAAAATGGATCGTCGCGGTTTTTTCGCTACTTTCGTAAAAATGGCAGGGGTGGCAGTGATCGCTCCGACAGTATTGAACACAGTTTTTGGTTCTGAAGCTCATGCTCAGAAAAAAAGAGGCGCGGCTCCTGAGGCAGCACCTGCAGCGAAATCCGGTGGTATGCCGTTCGTGGATCCTAATGATTCTGTAGCAAAAGCTGTTAAGTACGTTGAAGACCACAAGAAAGCTCCAGAAGCTAAAGGCAATCACTGTGTGACTTGCGGTTTCTATGGCAAAAAAGACGCGACTTCGGGCACGTGCACAATCTTCGCTGGCAAATTGGTTCATGCTGATGGCTGGTGTGCATCTTGGAATAAGAAAGCTTAAGAAGCTGACGCTTGTTTTAAGCAAAAAAAAAGGTCCCGTGAGGGACCTTTTTTCGTTTCTAAGTTTGTTGAAAATCTATTTTGAATCGCGCAGGGCGCGACGCAGGATTTTTCCGACGTTGGTTTTCGGAAGTTCCGTTCTGAATTCCACCAGCTTCGGAGCTTTGTAACCAGTCAGGCTCTTTCTGGCGTGAGCGATCACATCTTCCGGTGTCAGGTTTGGATCTTTTTTAACGATCACGACTTTGACGATTTCACCAGAGTGTTCATCAGGAACACCGATGGCCGCCACTTCCAGAACACCTGGGTGAGAAGCGATCACTTCCTCAACTTCATTCGGATAAACGTTGAAGCCGGAAACCAGGATCATATCTTTTTTGCGATCCACGATTTTAAAGAAGCCATCGTTATCAACAGTTGCGATGTCGCCAGTTTTCAACCAGCCATCAGCACTCAGCACTGCCGCTGTTTCATCGGCGCGATTCCAATAACCTTTCATCACCTGAGGACCGCGGCAGACAAGCTCGCCCGCTTCGCCCATAGCGACTTCTTTACCGTCTTCATCAACAAGTTTTACATCTGTGCTGGGCATCGGCAGGCCAATGGTGCCTACGCGGTCTGTGCCATCAATCGGATTGCACGAAACAACAGGGGAGGCTTCGGTTAAACCGTAACCTTCAACGATCGAGGACTTGGTGATGCCCATCCATTTTTCAGTGACAGTTTTTTGCAGAGTCATCGCACCGGCCACGCTGATTTTCACAGACTTAAAGTCGATGGATGAAAACTCCGGATTGTTCATCAGAGCGTTGAAAAGGGTGTTCACACCAGTCAGTGCAGTGAATGGACGTTTTTTCAATTCCTTCACGAAGCCCGGAATGTCCTTAGGGTTTGTGATTAGAATATTCTCCGCACCCATTTTCAGGAATGCCAGGCAGTTCACGGTCAAAGCAAAGATGTGATACAGCGGAAGAGCGGCGATAACGATCTCTTTGCCTTCTTCAAGCTTAGGGCTCATCCAGGCACGAATTTGCATCATGTTGGAGATGACATTTTTATGTGTCAGCATGGCGCCTTTGGCAACGCCGGTTGTGCCGCCTGTGTACTGCAGGAATGCCAGGTCATCGTGAGAGGAAGCCACGTTTTGGTGTGGGCGCATCGCTCCCAGTTCCAAAGCCTGACGGAATGTGTAGGCCTGCGGAATGTTGTAAGCCGGAACCATTTTTTTGATGTATTTAACAACCGAATTCACCAGGATTCTTTTCGGAGTTGGGAACAAGTCCGCAAGCTCTGTGATCACAACGCTTTCAATTTGTGTGTCTTTGATGATTTCCTGAAGGTGATTTGCAAAGTTCGCCAGAATCACGATCGCTTTGGCGCCGGAATCTTTGAATTGATGCTGCATCTCTTTGGCAGTGTAAAGAGGGTTGGTGTTGACGATGGTCAAACCAACACGCAAGGCTGCAAATGCGGCAACCGGGAATTGCAGAACGTTTGGCATCTGGATCGCGATGCGGTCGCCTTTTTTCAGTTTCAATTCATTTTGCAGGAAAGAGGCGAACTTATTCACCTGCTGGTCCAGTTCAGTGAAAGTGAGGCTGACACCCATGTTGGTGAAAGCTTTATTTGAAGGAAACTTGCGAATGGCCTCGTCGTAGATCTCGATGAGTGATTGATATTCGTTTGGATTGATCTCAGGTCCAATACCGGCAGGGTAATTCTTGATCCAAATCTTTTCCATGAAAGGCCTCCTGATGACGTTCTAAATGCTGAGTCCTTATTCTAGAGTAAAGGTTCGAATTGGGTAAAGGAAATTCTTGTGTTCAGCTGGGCCCTTTGCAAGACTTAGAGAATGAAAATGCACCATCTCTTCACACTTGTTATTTCGCTGGTCCTGATTGCATCCTGCACTCGTAAGAAGGAAGCTGTTGTTGAGGAGTCCACTAGTCCTGTTGTCGCGAATATGGTCAATCAGCCACCGCGCAAGGTCCTGAGTCCGCAGGAAAAGACCGCGAATTTGTTCGTTCATCTGATGGAACAGGCAGATAGTGTGCACCGTGAAGCTTGGTGGGTGTTAACCAGTGAACGTCGTTCATTGTTAAAGTCTCCCTTTGGAAAAGTGCAGCGGGCGATTCTTTCCCAAGGCAACGGTAAACTTGGCAATAAATCTTTGTTTCGCTGTGATCGCTATGAAGTCAAACGGGATGTGATGTCGCAATCCGGATATCCACAGAAAATAGAAATGTACGAGCGTTGCTCAGCCAAAGCCCCGGCCAAGCGCATGGCTTTGCTTTATGCACAAAAAGAAGGAGAGTTTGATCTGACTTTCTATCCAGAGGGACTGGAAGAAGTCTTGGGGATCAGCGCTGCTATTTTGAATAAGACCATCACGTGTCACATTCGTACCAATGCCAGTGAGCAGTTGTTGGCGCTGACTTGTAAAGATTGGGCGCAGGAAAAAAATAAAGAGCAAATGATTCGTCTGGATGTCTACGACTATCAAAAAGAAGGTCAGGATATGATCAAGCTTCGTGGCAAGCTTTATGAGAATCTGACGGACATTCGAAAAATCGAAGCCAATGTGCCAATGTCGGGAAAAATCACCGTCACTGAAACTGAACTGTACGCGCCGACACCATCGCCCACTCCAAAACCAAGTCCGACTCCTCAAAAACCGGCAGTGGTGGAGGGGCAGCCAGCACCTGAGGGTGGTCAACAGCAACCCGCAGTTGCCAAGCCCCAGGAGCCCGTGGCAGTGCCATTGGATCAACAAACCTACGATTTGCCGGGTGGCGTGATCGGGGGCGTGGGGCAACCAGCTTCTGATGCGGCACCGCCACCAAATGCGGCAGATCAAGGTTGGCCGACGGATGAAAATGGAAATCCCATTGAAAACCCACAACCACTTGATAATAACGGTGATCCAATGCAAGATGGGAACCCTTCAGGCGAAGCACAGCCAGAACAACCACAACTCTTGCACGATCAAGGAGCACCCAGTGGCCGCTAAAGTTGAAATCGGAAAAAAGGTCCCTGCATTTAAAATTCCATCCTCCAGCGGGGAGACGTTTGCGTTGTCATCGATGAAGGGTAAAAAAATTGTTCTTTATTTTTACCCAAAGGACAGCACTCCAGGTTGCACGACAGAATCCATCGAATTCAATGAACTTTTGCCAAAGTTCAAAAAGGAAAACACAGAAGTTATCGGTGTTTCCCGTGACAGTTTGAAATCCCACGACAAGTTCATTTGCAAGTACGACTTTAAGTTTCAGCTTTTGTCTGACGAAGAGGAAGAGCTGTGCAAAATCTTTGATGTGATCAAAGAAAAGAACATGTACGGCAAAAAAGTCATGGGTATCGAGCGCAGCACGTTCGTTATCGACGAAGACGGAAAGCTTGCAGGCGAGTTCCGCAAAATCAAAGCGGAAGGTCACGCCGCTGAAATGTTGAAATTTGTTAAATCTCTTTAAGATCTAAAAAGGAAGAAAAATGAAAAACAAAAGATGGTTCGCTGTTAAGACTCTTTACGTAACTCGCGCGATTGGTAAAACAAAAGCGAAAGCGACATTTGCAGAGTTGCTTGAAGAGCGTGTAGTTCTTTTCCAGGCAGCCAATGCCAATGCAGCTGTTAAAGCTGCTGAAAAAGACGCTAAAGAATACTCTCAATACACTTACCAAAATTTCGAAGGCCAGGCTGTTCGCACTGAATACCTTAATGCTTGCGACGTATTCGAATTGTACGAAACTCTGGAGAGCGGCGTTGAACTATTCGCTTCCACGGAAGTTTTGACAAAAAAGACCGGCAAAAACGATTTGATCGCTCGCCGTCTGGGCAAACTTGAAACCAACGCATCCATCAAAATGCGCAAACGTTTCATGTCCAAAGAACTAGGCGCGTACCTTTAAAAGGTGCCAGGTCCTAGTTCTTAACTCACAGCAGAACCGTTCGGTTTTGCGATGTGCAAAAAAAAGCCCCGGGAGACCGGGGCTTTTTTCGGTTATAAGTAAGTCCGTACCTAGTGAACGGCCGAGATCATCAGCTCTGCCACTTGTTGGCTGAACTTCACTGGATCTGGGATCGAAGAACCTTCATTCAGAAGTGCCTGTGCATAAAGGATCTCGGACCATTTCGCTTGCTGATCCGGAGAAGCTTTTAGCATCTTTGCAAACAGCGGGTGCTTCGCATTGATTTCCATTACGCGTTTTACTGGTTGGTTGTACTCTTGACCCATTTGTGCCATCAGCTTTTGCATGTGGGCAGAAGGATCGTGAGCCGAAGATACCAGGCACACCGGAGTGTTGGTCAAGCGCTCAGACAACACGACGTCTTTGACTTGGTTTTCCAAAGTCTTTTTCATGGTGTCCATCAAAGGTTGCAAAGTCGCAGCGGCGGCTTTCAATTCTTCTTCTTTTTGTTTTTTCTCTTCTTCAGTGTCCAGGTTCAAACCTTCAGCCGTGATAGACTGAAGCTTTTTGTCTTTGAATGTGCTGATTGCGTTTACAACCCATTCGTCCACTGGATCCACCATCAAAAGCACTTCCATGCCTTTTTCTTTTAGTTTTTCCAAATACGGAGAGTTCGTAACCTGGGCTAGTGAGTCGCCAGTGATGTAGTAGATGTCTTTTTGTTCAGGCTTCATGCGCGCCACGTACTCATCCAAAGTCGTCATCTTGTCAGAAGACGTTGAATGGAACAGGCATAGCTCCTGGATTTTGTCTTTGTTCGTCGGATCAACTGGCAAACCCTCTTTGAAGGTTGAACCGAACTCAGTCCAGAAGTTTTCGTATTCGGTGCGTTCTTTGTTTAAGAGATCTTTCAAGCCGCCCAAAATCTTGGTTGTAACGTTTTTACGGATCGCCGTTACCTGACGGTCTTGTTGCAGGATTTCACGTGAAACGTTCAGTGAAAGATCAGAGCTGTCCACCAGACCTTTGATAAAGCGCAGATATTGCGGAAGCAATTCTTTGCAATCAGCCATGATGAACACGCGTTTGATGTAAAGGCTTAGGCCGTATTCCATCTCGCGGTTGTTGAAGTTCCAAGGGCGCTTGCCTGGAATGTACATCAATGCATTGAACTCCATCGTGCCTTCAGCACGGTAGTGGATAGTCTTCAATGGCTCGTTAAAGTCATGGGACAAGTGCTGATAGAATTCCTTGTGTTCTTCCTTGGTCACTTCAGAAGGGGATTTCAACCAGATCGCTTTTTGTGAATTCAAAGTCTCATCTTCGCCCTTGTCATTTTTCATCTTGATTGGATGAGCAACAAAGTCAGAGTACTTTTTTACCAAAGATTTCAAAACCCAAGCGTCAGTGAAGTCCTGAACTTCCTCTTCTTCTGCAAACTTCTTCAAGTGCAAAGTGATCGTGGTGCCTGTGCCACCTGGGCGCGGAACCGTGTCGATAGAGTAGGTGCCATCACCTGTGGATTCCCAAACAACACCTTCGTTGGTGCCGGCTTTTTGCGTGTGCAAAGTGACTTTATCAGCCACCATGAAGGCCGAATAGAAGCCCACGCCGAATTGGCCGATCAATTCAGGTTTGTTGCGCATCTCTTCATTCATTTGCATGAACGCTTTAGCGCCAGAGCGAGCAATAGTTCCGATAAACTGAACCACTTCCTCTTGATCCATACCGATACCGTTATCGATGATTTTCAAAGTGCTTTGCTCTTTGTTGCCTTCCAGACGGATTTCCGGAGTCCAGTTTTCTGGAAGCAGGCTTTGATGAGTCAAAGACTGAAATTTCAATTTATCAATCGCATCTGATGCATTCGATACCAGCTCACGAATGAAGATTTCTTTGTGGGAATAAAGTGAGTGAATCACGATATCCAAAAGTTGTTTAATTTCTGCATTAAAGGCTTGAACTTGTTTTGCCATCTAAAACTCCCTAGTTATTCGTAATGGAATGACATTCGGTCCGAAATCGATTTTGGCAAGGCCGGGATCTGACTTCTTGGGATAAAAAATGTCGTAAGGTTGAAGAAATCGCTGAAAATCTTGTGTTTTGCCGTCGCTGCCGCCAGGTATTGGTGCCCAGAGGAACCACCAGTGCCGATCTTATTGCCCAGCATACGCATCGCCATCATGGCATGACGGTAGCGCCAGTTGGTCATGTTTTCATCGATATCCAAAAGGGCACGGATAATTCTAAATGGAGTCTGAAGAATCGGTTGATCACGGTAAAGCTGAATCAACAGGGCTGCGTGCATGGCTTTGTAGGAAAGGCGGAATTGACCTTCGGCGCGAAGTTTGTTGAAGGCCTCTTCGTTGAAGAGGGCATCAAAACTTTGCAGGGATTTCTCCAGCCCTTCGATGGTTTTCGCTTTTTCTTCTGCAGGAATATTGGCATTGGCTTTTACAGTGGCAATGTCCTCAGTAAACATCTTGTTGACTGCTTGTTTGTAAGAATCCCAGAAGTTGAAGTTTTCACCTTGCAGGAAGGGCGTGCGCTCCAGCCATTTTTCCAAAGAATCAAATAGCGAAGGTTGGTCTAAAACTCCCAGCATTTTATTTTGCTGTTCTTCGGTCAGGGATTTCCAGAATGGAGCCTGATTGTAGGCCAAACGGTCGCCAATACGCAGACCCAACTTGGTTTCAATCAAACGCCATTGGAAGCTTTGAAAGCCGGATGCCGGGTAAAGCATGTCGCGGAAATCCAGGAAATCCAGCGGCGTCATGGTTTCCAGTACATCGATCTGGCCCATGATCAGTTTTTGAATCGCGACGATTCTTTCCAGACGTGACGTCGCCTGACCCATTTCCTCTTCAGCCACTTTTGGTTTTTGGAAAGTCGCAAGAACGGAATCCAATTCAAAAAGAATTTGTTTGAACCAAAGTTCATAAGCCTGGTGAACGACGATAAATAGCAATTCATCGTGGGCTGGTTTGCCGTACTTCACGCTGACAGGATGTTGTGCATCCAGAATTTTTTCGATTCCAAGATAGTCATGATAATGAACGGGAGGGTATTTCATCGTGAAAGCTCCTTGATAGCGTTGGCAAAATTTTGGATGTCTGAACTTTGAGTGTCCCAGGAGGTCATCCAGCGGCACTCGAAGGTGTTTTCATCCCAGACGTAAAAGAAAAATTTCTCGCGCAGGGGTTTGACCCAAGCCTGTGGGATTGTGGCAAAGACGGCATTGCTGGTGGGTTTGGCGCGAATTCCCACGCCCGGAATATCCTGAATGGCCTGATATAATTCCTGAGCGCGCTCCAGGGAATTGCCGGCAATCTCTTTCCAAAGGTCATTCTTAAAGTATTCGCTAAACTGGCAGGCGATGAAACGTGACTTTGATGGAAGCTGGGAGCTTTGCTTGCGCACATATTTAAAATCATGCGCTAAAGCTTTGTTCAGAAATATAACAGCCTCGCCCATCATTAAACCGTTTTTGGTGCCACCAAAGCTCACGACATCAACGCCCAGATCGGTGGTGATTTCCTTGAAGGATTTTTTTAACGACACAGCGGCGTTGGAGAGGCGAGCTCCATCGATATGAACATAAAGTTTGCGCTCGCGGGCCCACAGGATCAAGGTGCGCAACTCTTCCAATGTGTAAACGGTGCCAAGCTCTGTGGGTTGGGTGATGCTTAACACCGCAGCCTGGGAGAAGTGTTGATCTCCACGGCGGATGAATTGCTGCTCAAGGGCGGCGACAGAGATTTTACCGTCCACCGAGGGAACGGTTTGCAATTTGAATCCACCCATCTGTTCGGGGGCACCGCACTCGTCCAGATTAATGTGGGCCACATCAGCACAAAGCACACTTTGCCACGGGCGGGTGATTGCCCGCAACGCTGTTACGTTGGCGGCAGTGCCATTAAACACAAAGAAAACCTGGGAGTTGTCACCGAAGTGGGACTTAAAAGCCTGAACGGCTCTTTCAGTCCATTCATCCGTGCCGTAAGAAGGCGCGTGTTCGACATTGGCCTCCGTTAAGGATTCCAAAATCCGGGGATGAACTCCCGCATGATTGTCGCTGCCAAAACCGCGATTCATAGGTCTAGCCTTTGTTTAAAATTCCAAAGATAAAGTTATGAGAAATCAACGCTGCAAGTTTGCTAGTGCGTTTGTCCGAATCCAGTGGCGGGGAGACTTCGTAAATTCCCATACCACGCACATCGTGGTGCCTAAGTATCCAGTGCAGGCTTTCCAAGAAGTCCTTGGTGAAAAGTCCCGTTGTCCAGGACTGCGAGCAGCCCGGAGCTTCGTTGGAAGTAAAAGCATCAATATCGACGCTTAAGAAAATCTTTTTCTTTTCTTTACCCTTTAAGTAAGTCTGCAAAGACTTAAGCAGTCCCTTTTCGTTGATTTGATCCAAGGTGATGATCTCGGCACCTTTGGATTTTGCCCAGGCGATATGAGCCTGGCTGTTGCATTGGTTTTGAATTCCAACTTCGGCAAAATCCACGTGACCGGAAAACTCCTGAAGCAGTCGGTGAAAAGGTGTGCCTGAATTGAAGCCCTTGTCTGTCGGGCGTACGTCCATGTGGGCATCAAAGTTGATCACAACGGCATTGTCTATGTGGTTTTCCGCGAAAGCCGTGCTGTCACAGTAACCATAGTCATGACCACCGCCGTAGGAAATCCAGTGCTTGCCCATTTTAACCAAAGAGCTGATCAGTTCGCGCCCTTTGGCGTGACGATCTTCCAGTGGTTTTTCACGGTTCACCAGATCTCCCAAATCCAGAATTTTTGGCAGACGATTCGCTGCCAGATGGGGAGTCATTTTGTAAAGATAAGTGCGAATTTCTTTGGGTGCAGCTTGCGCGCCAACGCGGCCACCATTCAGGCCGATGCCTTCATCGTCAGGATAGCCCAAAAGAGCAAAATCAAAATCAAAGGATGTAAGTGATGGTTCGCCCTTTGGAAGAAGCTGTACGCATTCCCCAAGGCGAGGATCTTCTTTGTCATTTTTTGTGAAAAGAAGATGCTTGTCAGTGGGATGTAGCCAACTCATTAATTTAGTCCGGTAGTCAATCTGTAGAGGATCAGAGTTTTGTTCAGGGCGCCAGTATCTGAGCTGTACATTTTCAGGACAGCAGATCCGCGGCTGAATTGAATTGTTCCAAATTGTGTGCTTTTGGAATCAGACAGGAACATGACCCACTCTTTACCGGAGGCAGGAACCAGGCTGTAGTTATACTCGATCGGAGTTTGTGACCATTTATGATCTTTCTCAGCAGCATAAAACTTCATGCTGTTGAAGTCCTCAACTGTAATCACAGCTTCAGTTGAGTACCAGCTGCCCAACATGCGGCGCAGACCCACGTACTCAACGCTGTCGATAGAAACTGTGCAGTAAGCAGGATTCTTTTTGCCGGTAGCAGTGATCACATCACCCGGTGCAAGTTTAACCAAAGCACTCAAAGCGATTTCATTGTTTGAGGCAACGAGATAGTTATTGCACGGGTCATCCGTCTTAAGGAACATCTGCTGACCCTTAAGTGCAACGGTACCACCAACGGTATTTGCCGCAATGGCAAATGCAGAGGTAACTAGCGTGAGGACGAAAAATAATAATCTCATGGCACCCTTGTTCCATGGGTCAAAACGCCGGTCAATATTAAAAGTACAAAGCAAATTGACCTATATAGTCATGCTTAGATGGTGAGCAAATGTTGCTCCAAAAGACATCTGAAACTACACTGTTTGGTAATGTTTAAGTCGAATGATCTCAATATTTTGTCGTTTCCATTCAATGGTGTGTTGCCGCAGTCAAATCAAGTCGTTGTCCGCGATATTGATGTTGTTGGTGTGGGGGCAGTTCGCAAGCAGCAGTTGCTTAAAATTCAATCAGAGCGAGAGATCGTTTTGCAGTCCCATTCGGCATTTATTCCGCCGTCTGTAAAAAGCATCTATGATGAAGAGCTGAAGCGAACTTTGCAGTGGTTGAAGCCTGTTCGCGTGACCAGTGTGAGTGATTTTGATTTTCGCGCTGAAGTTTTAAGCACATTTGAAAAATCTTTTCCGAAGACGAATCTTTTTCTGGGAATCATGGGCAAGTCCTCGCGTGATAAATATCTGCAGGAGATGGAGTGGAGCAGTTGGTTGTTGCAGGATCACTGGCGCTATTTCGTGGGTTTTGTACGTCAAAAGTTTCCAGAGAACACGGCTTTGCGGGAGCTTGCTCAGTGGGAGTGGATTCATGCGTGGCTGGAAATCCAGCCGTTCGAAGAAGAGAAAACCGGTGGTAAACAAATTAAAGTTAACACAAGTTTGCAGACCTTGGCACTTTCTGAGGACAATAAAGAGATCGAACGAATGAAGGGTCTCTATGCCTTTGTGTACGATCAAGATTCCGTCAAAATTACAGAAAGACAATTAGACATTTATGAGGCGGCATTGTTGGATCTGCTTGCTGAAGATCGCATTTATAATGAGGAACAACTTCTGGAAATGGCACTCCTTGAAGAGATTGAACCGCATATAAACAAAGATGAGTGGAGAAAAAGAATAGAAGTTCTGCTCGCTTCCGCGATTTTAGTTCAGCATTGAGTTTTTAAAAAAAATAAAAGCGAACACTTGTTTTTATTGTGCGTCGCTGGTAGCGTTCGAAGTGGACACGGTACGTTTTCGGAGGAATTGTTAAATGGCTACGCAAGAAAATAAATTGGCAGCGTTTCTTAAAGAATGTCGCTTGAAATCAGGACTTTCTCAAAAGGAAGTTTCCACTGTTCTAGGTTATGAAACTGCACAATTTGTATCTAACTGGGAGCGTGGAGTTTCTTCTCCACCTATTTCAAGTTTGTGGAAGTTGGCGGGATTGTACAAAATTTCAGCTCAAAAATTGTTCGATGTGGTCCTTGAAGAGGAACTTCGTTTGACTGCGATCAATTTGAAAACTCGCTTTAAACAAGCAAAGTCTTCTTAGTCTTATTAGGCAGACCCAGAAAATAAAAAGAGCAGCTCCTGGCTGCTCTTTTTTTATTTAATACGTCTGTTAGTAATGAGGTGGTTTTTCGTGGCCGCGAATCTCAGCGTCTTGATCGCCCAATGTTTCCTGCAGGCGTTTCGTAAGTCCCGTTAGCAGCGTCTCGAGTTTATCAATGGTCTTTTGCTGCTCATACATCACCTGATGCAATTCTTCGATCACCTGATCCTGGTGAGATATTTTGATTTCTAAATTTACGATGCGCGATTCGTCCACGTGAAAAATCCTGGTTAAGGGGTTTTCTGTGAGTCTTTGGTGTGGAAGAAGTCCTCTTTCACCAGCTCATAGAAGGAATGTTGACTCACGATATGGGATATACCAGCTGCCACTGCCGCACTCAACATCATGGGAAATAGAGAGGAGTGGCGATCGGTCATCTCGAATATAAGGATGAATGCCGTAAACGGGGTCTTCATGAAGCCTGTAAGAAATCCAATCATTCCGCATAAAATCAAAAGGTGGTGATTATGTGGCCACAGGATTTCAGAAAACAGGGAGCCGAAAGTGGCGCCAATAGCCAGGGTTGGGGCGAACAGACCGCCGGCCACTCCAGCAAGGGACATGATGATCGGGCCTACCAATCGGATCAGGACATCTGAAGGCGTGGCCCAGGCATCCTTAAACAATAAATCCGTGATGATGGCTTTTCCGCCGCCAATGCCGTGATCATTCCAGAAGTAAATGCACAGCCAGAAAATCAAACCACAGGTGATATTGATGACCACAAGTTTGCGCACGTTTTTAATGACCTTCCTGAATTGGGAGATCTTGAAAAATATTTTTCCAACAACAGCACCAAGAATTCCCGTTAAGGCGGCTACAGTCACAATATAGACATAACTTTGAAAGTTGATGGACTCGATGGAGGGGAAGCCAAAGTACAAATAACCACCCATGGCTGTTTGCACCAATAACCCCGTAGCCATGACTGACCAGAGGACGTAGGTTTTAAAGTTATTGAAATAATCTTTGCTGAGTTCCTCAAGGGCGTAAACGATGCCACCCAAAGGTGTGTTAAAAGCGGCGGCCAAGCCAGAGGCGCCACCGGCCAGGATGAAAGATCTGGTTGAAGCCTGCTGAATCCACTGGGTGGATTTTTCACCGATACGATAGAAGATCCCGGATGCAATTTGCAGAGTGGGACCCTCTTGTCCTACGGCGCCCCCGCCCAGCACGCAAACAATGGACGAAACTATTTTTACCAGAATCACCCGGATACCAATAAAGGAGCGAATGATTTTGGAGTCAGTGGAGGGATCCAGTTCATTGGCAATCAGCATTTGCGGAATGCCGCTGCCTCCAGCTTGGGGAGCCATGCGGTAGGGGATGTACCAGCTTAAAAAGATCGTGGTCAGTGTGGCGAAAAGAGACAGGCTCCAGTGCGTTTCATGCAGGATTTTAAGAGAGACTTCCTCGGTGGCAAAAAATATTTTGGTGTAAAGGACCGAAACAAGAGCGGCGACACAGCTTGCAACTAAAAACGGCACAACACGAAGGGATTCCTTGTATTGCAGTAATTCGATCAGTTTGTGCAGCTGAAATCGTTTCGCTGATTTATCCATATATCAGCAATACTCCCATCGAGGAGTGATGGGAAATATTTTTTCCAATTGTGACAGGATGTCACTTCAGGATAATCAAATACCTTTCATAATATCACTCAAATGCTGAATGTGTTGCAGTGGATGTTGACCCACTCGTTCCAGCATGAGTTTTTTTGCAGCTTCATTCTTGGGCACGCCTTCAAAGGTGATCAGGCGATCAATGGCATTGGCAGAGCAGACTATGACAGCCAGTGGGTCGATGTCTTTCTCGCGCATTCCCAGAGGGCCTGAGCCATCGATCAGTTCTTCGTGTTGGGCAATGATGTTGATCACCGTCTGATCAAAGTGCTTTTTGTCGCGAACTTGCGTGGCTCCTTCAGAAGGATGCTTCCACCAAAGGAGTTTATCCGCAGGGTTCATCGCAGAGACTTTTTGATTCACGTTTAATCCAGTCAGGTAATGACCGTAATCGTGCAGCAGGGCTCCCAAAGTCAGGAGTTGAGTCTTTTTAAGGTCCGTCACACCCAGTTTTTGCGCCAGAGCGATCGCCAGCGTGGAAACCGTCACGCCGTGATGCGCGAGATTCTTATCCGTATTTTCAAGACTCATGATTGAGGACAGAGACTGTTGGTTGGACATCACAAAGCTCACATATTTGCCAGCGGCATCTTTGGCATAGTTGTAAGTGACTTCGTTTTCCGGATTTTCAAACACTTCTTCGGCGTTGGATTGTTGCGCGCCTTGAATGACTTCCACGCGGGTTTGTAAATCTTTGCCGGAACTGTTGTCGTATGCCATATCAAGATTGCGATCCACATAACCACGGTAGAGTTGTTCCTCTGTGGTCAGGATGTACATTTTGCGGAGTTGTTTTTCTTTCAAACGCTTCAGACGGTCGCCTTCAAAGCTGTCGCCACGACGTAGGTATAGGATCATCTTGTCATTGATTTTGATGTAGGCATTGAAATCAATCTTTTGGTCCCCTCTCAGGGTGCTCACGCGAATTGAGACATAATCCATTGCTTCCGAACCTCTCGATTGCTATCGTTAAACCAATGTCTATTGATAAAGAAATTGTAAAAGATTTTGTAAGCGAGTCAAAGATCTTGATTGAGGATTTAATAGATCTTCTCGAAGGTATTGAAGGCGACTTTTCTCAAGTTCAAAAGTTGGCAGAATATGGGAACGGTGTGGACCGCATTATGGGGGGCGCAAAGAGCCTTGCTATGTCTGCGCCCACGGATCATGCGGTTCATTTGATTTCTGACTATACGGCACTTTGTAAGGCCGTCGGTTATAAAGCGTCACAAATACAGGATAATCAGAGTCTCTTTGATGTGTGCGTCGCCACTTTGCTGGACGGGTCTGAAACGTTAAGCACATTGTTGGATCGTATTGAGGAGCCGGTGGTGGCTTTGAAAACCACTATTCCGCAGGCATTTATCGATCGACTGCGCTGGGTTTCGGGTAAGTTCTCTGACGATGTGGCAATCAGTGTGAGTGCCAAGGGTGCAGCCCCGGATCAAGGGAAGCAAAAGCTTAAGCAGAATGAAATCGATGATCTTCTAAAAAAGCTAGGACTGTAGCTGTCCCAGGGTCCACTGGGCCAATTCTCCCAATTTTTCGTGTTCTGAAAGAGCTTCGACCTCAGGTTGAAGCTCTTTAAGTTTGCGGTTGGCAGCGACAATCAAAGCGTTGCGCTTCAACCCAAAGGAACCAGCCCGCGCCAGCGGGGTGCCAAAGAAATCCTTGCTGAGTTTCTTACCGGAACTTGTCAGGATATAGCGAAGCTCCGTGGTCAGATCCTTTTCGTGTTCCGAGGTTAGGGACAGACTTTTTTCAATGGACAGCTGACCTTTGAAGACCTTCTGGTTCCAAGGGCACACTGTCTGGCATAAATCACAGCCGAAAAACCAATCACCAATTTGACTGCGCAGACTCTCTTCAGGAATCTGGCGCGACTCAATGGTCAGATAAGAGATGCATTTACGGGCATCCATCTTGCGCGGTTCTATCAGGGCGCCGGTCGGGCAAATATCAAGGCAACGAGTGCAGGTGCCACAAAAATCCGGCAGAGGTTCAATTTCGGTGGTGATTTTCAGAGAGGTGACGATTTCACCGATGAAAAACAGACTGCCTTTTTTGGGGTGGATCACGCAGGTGTTTTTACCGACCCAGCCCAGGGCGGCTTTTTTTGCGAGGTCTCTTTCCAGCAGTGGGGAGCTGTCGGTGAAGGCCAGGAATTCCTCTTCCGGGAAGGCCTTGCCCAATTCCACACAGAGTTTTTGCATCCGTTCCTTGAACCAAAAATGGTAGTCGATGCCCTGGGCATACATGCTGACCCTGGCAGACTTGAGTGGGAAGTTGTCCATTTTTTCGGGGTGGGGAAAGTATGGCATTGCAAATACCAAGGCACTTTCCGCGCGGGACCATTTGCTTTGGGGATTTTCTTTGATCGGGGCGTGGTCCGCCAGATATTTCATCTCGCCGTGCAGACCCTCGTCGATCCAGCTGCGATAAAAATCAAAACTCAATGGGTTCTGCAAAGGCGCCCAGCCGAAGTGGGAGACTCCCAGTTCGGCTAAAAATGGATCTAAAAGAGGTTTTATCTCCTGAGGCGTCACGCGAACAATTTCTTTCTTTCACCCGGTTTTTTTGTACACTGAATTGGTATGGATCAAGTTCGCACTATTTTGCAATCTCATCCCCATTGGCCCGCTGTGGAGGCAATCTATCACAGTTTGAGCGATAAAGGCTATAAAGCGTTTTTAGCCGGGGGCTGTGTACGTGACGCTTTATTGGGTTTTAAAGCCAATGATTTGGATATCGCGACTGATGCGACTCCGGATCAGATCGAAAAATTATTCGAAAAAACCGTCGGGGTGGGTAAAGTCTTCGGGGTGATGCGTGTTTTGATGGGTGGGGCTGATATCGAAGTGGCCACCTTTCGCAATGACGGCACCTACGCGGATGGCAGACGTCCCGATCATGTGGAGTTCTCCTCGCCCGAGGAGGATGCTGAACGCCGCGATTTTACCGTGAATGCCCTGTTCTACGATTTGAAAACGCATCAAGTGCTGGATTTTGTAAATGGCCAGGTCGATTTACAAAAACAGATTCTGCGCACGGTGGGTGATGCTAAAAAACGCTTCACTGAGGATCACCTGCGCCTGCTGCGCGGGGCTCGTTTTGCGGCTCAGTTGGATTTTGCGATAGAGCCAGTCACCATGAAAGCCATGACGGAGATGTCCTCGTTGGTTAAGACCGTCAGTGGTGAGCGACTGCGCGATGAAATGGGCAAATTGTTGAAAGCAAAAAATGTGTCCCTGGGCCTGCGAGTGATGCAGGATACGGGGCTGCAGGCCGAGCTGTTTCCGTGGAAGGCCATGGATGTCAGTTGGACCGGTTATCCCGGTTGCGAAATCTGGCAGAATTTAAGTTTGTATTTGCGATCTGCGGGTTCTGAACAGTTGTCAAAGAGCATTGAGTTATTGCGTCTTTCAACAAAGGAGCGCCGGGGTATCGAGGACGCGTGGAATTTGTGGCATAAGCCAGAAGAGTTCCTGATGCAGCGTCTGGGAATTCAACTGCAGCAAATGCAGAAGCCGGGTGTGTACTGGGCTCTGGAAGTTTTGATGAAAGAAGGCCACTTTGAGGAACGTATTCTGGCTTTGTTTGCAGAACTTCAAGGTTTTGGTGAAGAGTTGCCAAAACCATTCCTGACTGGAGAGGACCTTAAGGGAAAACTTCAGGGGCCGGCGATTGGTGCGTGCTTGCAGGAAGCTTATTGCCTGCAACTCGAAAAAAATCACGGGGATCGCAAACAAGCGCTCGCGTGGCTGGATCAATACTTAAAGAAAGTCTAAGGTAATTACAAATGAACGACGTCTTTGTTGCGAGCACTTGGAAAAGACTTTTTGCCATCATGTTGGATCAGATTTTTCTGGTGGTTTGTTACCTGCCTTTCGGGACACTTTTCTATCGTGCGTGGTTTACTCAAGGTGATGTCGAGATTTCCCTGTTTCAATTGGGGATGCTTTTCCTGGTGCCGGCTCTTTATGAAGCCGTGTCTTTGATGTTGTTGTCGGCCACACCAGGGAAATGGTTGCTGGGTCTAAAAGTTGTACCTGCAGATGATCCCACCAAGGAGCTGCAATACACTCAGTGTGTGTTGCGTCCTCTGACCAGTCGTCTGACGTTCTTTTTCTCCTGGGCGATTTTTGCCCTGGCTTTTTTCAGATATGACCGGACTCATCTGTCTGACTGGGTTGCGGAAACCCGCGTGGTGCAATTTACACCGCGCCCTCAACGTCCCACGATCCGTTGGGTGGTGGGGAGCTTGTTGATTTTGTCCTATGTCTACGAAGGACTGTTGTTTTCGTCGAATATCATCAATGAAATTAATTGGAAAACGGGCAAGGCGGATCTGCGGGCCTTGGTTGCGATAAGCTCGATGGAAGATGTTTCCGTGGATCTGGGTGAAGACATGATGGAGGATGAATAAGATGAGACTGGTATTGTTTCTAATCTCCTTGGTGTTCGTGTTTTCAGCTCATGCCCAGCCTCCAGCGGGTGTGGATTTTTCCAAGATCAACTTTGTCGGCGTTCAGGTGCTGGGGCCCGGTGGGGATAATGCATTTCCGTGGAAGGTCAAACCCATGGTGAATGGCTGGGAGGATCTGTATAAGAAGCTGGAACAGGTTTCCGGCACGCAAATCTCATCGCAGGTATTCTATCTGGCGGAAAAGACCTCGTTCAAAAATATCTTTGTCTTTGTCGGGCGTGATGGTGCTGGCGATTATCAGTTCGTGAACGTGTTTTATACCATGTCAGGGCAGATGTATGGCTCTAACATGAAGATCAAAAACGTCGAACACGATCGTTTGGACGTGGCGCAGGGGATTCCGAACGAACAGCCCAAGGACTATTACAAGGTAAAGGCCACTCAGTTGTTTCCGTAGTGAAATATTAAGGCTTAAACTTTTTTGCGATAGTGCTGATCATGACAAGATCATACTGTCCGTTGCCGCTGATCGCGTCGTCTTTCATGGAGTTCATGGCCACTTGTGGAGCCAGAGCAGAAGCCTGATCGCGTAATGCTGTTAATTGATGGAAGGAATAAGCGATACTCAACAACTTTCCGAAAGCTGAGATGTCTTCAGTCGGTAAAGCTTTAGGGAAGCCGCGGCCACCTGGAAGTTCGCGGTGTTGCATAATTCCGTCTTGGATATCCTGATTGATTGGAACTTTTTTGGCTTTGACCAGATTCACGGATCGTTCGGGATAGAACTTATAATCATGAGCCTGTTCGCTGCTAAGTTTGGTGACGTCGATTTCAGTCGCAGAAAAATTAGCCTGGGAAAGACCGATGTTATGCAAAAGCCCCGCAATAGCCGCGGACTCACGCTTTTCTTCGGGCCAATCCAAAAGCTGCGCAAAATAGGCGGCAAAGGCCGACACACATAAAGCATCGTGATAATAGGAGCGGGTATTGCCGGTATAACGGCAGACCTCATCATAGATTTCCGGACCAGGCAGAGTCTTGTTCAGCTCAAGCTCCGTGATGATCGTTTTGCACTTATCCAGAATCCCTTTACCCATGGAGTAGTCGCCAGAGGCGGCATTCAGGAATTGTTGCATGAATTCATAGATATTCTTTTTCGAGCGATGAAACTTCTCGGTCATGGAGATCGGGAACGGGATGTTGCGCATGCTCATGATCGTGCGTGCGAACTCAAAAAACTGCTTCATCTGAGTTTTCTTAACGTACATCTGCTGGCGCATGTTTTTAAACTTCTCCACGTGGCGGTCTTCGATGACGTCTCCGCTGTGGCGCAGAATCACAGAGCGATGATTTGCAGGAAGATGAACATAGACATCAAAGTTCAAAGTGATGTTGGGTTCCATATCGCGCAAATCCACCGGCATCAAAGCGGTGATCGGGATGTTTTCGCCTTCAAGCTCAATGGGGGCCAGTTGCAATACCATGTCCGAGATAAATTCCCGGTCAAAGTTGATGTGCATCACTTCGTCGGCGCCGTTCTTTTTCACAATATTGAAGTCAAGCGGAGCACTGGAGTGAAGCACGATCAGATGGCAGTCCGGATAGTTCATTTTGGTGGTTTGAACCCACTCGTTCGTGGAGTTCGTACCGCCAGCACCATCGATCAAGGCTAAAATAGGTTTGAATTCAGGGTTCGAAGAAGCGTCGATGATTTCGTCGACGCTTTTGAATTGCTGCAAGATATACGGGTAGTAGCCCTTGAGCACTGTTTGAATGGTCTCAAGAAAGCCCGGAGAGGGGCTTCCTATGATAACATCCACAGTTTTTCCTGGGCTTACTGCCATTATTGCACCGTGATCTCCACGTAGAAGGTGGAGCTGTTGGACAGATTAAAAGGGATGACCAAAGTCGCGCCTTTGTCTGCCTGAGTAATATTAAAATTACCGGAAATTACCGTAGGAATAGCCATCTCAAAGTTATAGCCCATTTGATTCAGAGTCGTTTTTGCAGACCCGTAAATCATGTTGGTCATTTCGCCCACGGCGTCCTGAACCTCTTTGTTGATCTCGACGTGTTTTTCCCCAAGCATATTCTCAAGAATATGGAAGATGGAGTCCTTGCCGTAAGAAATCAAAAGGGTGCCTTTAAGTGGGGGAGCCACCATGCCAACCATACCGGCGATTTCACCCTTCAGTACAAAGGATGGCTCGATAAATGGTTTGCCCGGTGTGGCATCCGTGTTGGCGATGGTTTTCAAAGTTTTGATAACCCCATCGACAAAGGCATTAATAAGACGTTTGTCAAAGAGTGGATTCATTGCATCCACTTTAGGTGCTGCTGACATTTTCTATCTCCTTAATGCAGTATTATGCGGCTTTTTGGCCGGCCGAGTGTTTAGCCCAAACGCGTTCCATTTTTCCCTTCAAAGTCTGGGAATTAAATGGCTTTACAACGTAGTCAGAAACTCCGGCTTTAGCTGCTTCAAGGATGTGTTTTTGTTCGGATTCTGCCGTTACCAGCATGAATGGTGTTGCTTTAAAACGAGGGTCCGCTTTACAAGCCTTTAGAAGATCAATTCCCTGCATACCAGGCATGTTCCAGTCAGAAATAATGAATTCGTATGGCTTACCTGCATCATGAGCTGCCTGAATCATCGGAAGGGCGGTTTTACCGTCATCGGCTTCCTCGACATTGGTGTAGCCAAGTTCGCTTAAAACCTTTTTGATGATTTTTCGCATTGTGGAAAAGTCGTCAACGATCAAAAATTTGGTCGTATTGGGAAACATAATATCTCCTAAGGGGCTATTTTGTGTAAAATCTACTCCATTATCGGTCTAGTTTTTTAAAACTAGAGTCCAAAGCTATTGCGAATCTCAGAATTTATGTCAGACTTTATTACAGGTGGTCGTGCTGCTTTTGGACATGAGTCCTGGGCGGTACAAACGGTTTAGATAGAAAAATAAAAAACAATTAGCGGGAGGGAGCAAGGATGCTCAGAGATGTCCTGATTCAAAAAGGTCTTTCAAATAGAGAGGCAGAAGTTGCAGAACTTGTGTCTAAAGGCTTGTCCAACAAGGAAGTTGCGAACCAGCTTTTTGTAACTGAAAAAACAGTTAAATTTCACCTTACTAACATCTATAAAAAGATGAATGTGAAATCTCGTGCACAATTGATCGTATGGTGCTTGCCTCACCTTGGTTTCGTGGAAAGCGAAATCCGCGCAGAGAGCAACAACCAAAATGCGACTACTGCTCAGACTTACAACAATAACCAAACGCAAACGATCCCAGCAGGATCTGCGACTGTAGCCGGTGCTACAACTCTTCCAGGTGGCGGCATGAACCGTAATGGTAATTCCGACATCGGTATGGGTGGCATCTAATATAGACGCCCAAAGCGTTGAACTGAATCCGCGAAGGGTTTAGTATAAAAGGCACGGCATTTAATGCTGTGCCTTTTGTTTTTTGGTAATAGCAAAAGGGTCCTTCGTGAAAGGCTCGTTCTTATGGCTAAATCTTCCAAGCCCGTTTCATTTTCTCAAGTCGTCATGACTCAATTGGTTCTTCCGTCGCACACAAATGCCTTGGGCTCTGTGTTCGGGGGGACTATCATGTCATGGATTGATATCGCAGCGGCCATAGCAGCTCAACGTCACTCGAACAAAGATGTAGTGACGGCCTCCATTGATCGCATTAATTTCGTGGCACCAGTCTATAAAGGATGGGTGGTAAATCTTAAAGCCAGTGTGAACTACACTTCGCGCACCTCCATGGAAGTGGGCGTTCGTGTGGATGCTGAAGATCCAAAAACCGGGGAGACCTTTCACACAGCGACGGCATACACCACTTTTGTGGCTTTGGGTGCCAATGGCAAGCCGATTGAAGTTCCTGGGTTGGAGTTGAACACTGAGAACGATAAACGCCGCTACAACGAAGGCAAGGCGCGCCGAGAGCAGCGTCTAAAAGAAAAGCGTCAGGATTAATCTGTACTGTGGGGCTGACTGCGGTCGTACATCAGCCTCAAGCCATATACTTGGACGAATACGAAGACTATCAACATGAACTTCATAAAAAACTCTAAGAGTTGTTCCAGAATAGGGACGGAGCTTATGGGTTTTGTCATTTGATAGGCGATTAAAGTGACTATTGATATTATCAGATTTCCAAAAATCAATTCCACACGCAAACGATTCAAAAAAATAACTGGGTTCAGTACGACGATCAATAACATCGCAATTGCATGATTGATGATGGAGGGGATGGTCATCAGAATTGCCAAAGATGCATACATCAGAATTGTTTGCGTTATCACTGCAGTCTGATTTTTTTCGATCGTAAATAAAAGGGTGCAGAGTCCTCCGAAAATGGCGATCACGGCCAGGCCCGCAAGTTTAATCAAGCCGACACCCATTGCCAGATAATAGAAGCAAAAAGTAATACTGACGGCCCAGACGCTGAGGCAGACATACTTTCCTAAATGGTTTTGATTAATCAAAAAATTACTACTACCGAACATAATGCTAAAAATCCCCACCAACGCGATATGGGATTATTATAGCTGACATTCGACAGTGACATCATTTTGATCCGGCAACACTTTAAAATAGAATCCTGTTTTGAGACGGTAATTTCCCAAAGAATTCGCATTCAAGCGAGGGTTTCCTCATGTTTACTTGACGATATAGTCTTTCCAGCGATTGATCAGTGAAGGTGTAAGCTGGGTGTAGCAGACGGTGCCTTCAGTGGCTGTTTCTTTTCTGCTGATTTGTGCTTCTCTTCCCAGGTCGAAGATTTTGTATTCTTCGGAGCGTGGGAAGTAGAGTTGCACATCGGTCTGCATTTCGCTGACCATTTGAGCCATCAGTTTTTTCAACTGCTCCATTCCCTGGCCGGTGAGGGCGCTGACGAAAACCCGAGGGTATTGTTTGACCCGAAATTGTCTTTCAACCGGAGCTGCATCCACTTTGTTAAAGACGTGGATAATTTTTTTATCGGCCCAGTTGAATTCCTTGATGAGGTCCTCGACGACTTCTATTTGTCTTTCCATGTTGGGAGACGATAAATCCACCACATGAAGTAAAACATCAGCTTCTGCCGACTCTTCAAGTGTTGCTTTAAATGCCTCAATCAACTGCGTGGGAAGTTTGCGGATGAAGCCCACAGTGTCTGTGACGACTGCTGGTGGTCCATCGTTCAAAAAGATTTTGCGAGTTGTTGGATCCAGAGTTGCGAACACCTGATTTTTCGTCATCACTTGCGCACCAGTCAGGCGGTTCAGTAAAGAACTTTTGCCGGAGTTGGTATAGCCGATTAAAGCAAAGGATGGGATTTCATGGCGTTTGCGGGATTGCCTGTGTTGCGCACGGTTTTGGCGAACACCATCAAGTTTTTTCTTAATTAAGGCGACGCGCTCACGGATGCGACGGCGGTCGTTTTCAAGGGCCGTTTCCCCAGGGCCTCTGGTGCCGATACCGCCACCTTGACGAGATAGGGATTCCAACCATGCTCCGACCATGCGGGGCATTTGATCCAGCAACTGTGCAAGTTCCACTTGAAGTTTTCCTTCAAAGGTCTGAGCGCGTTGGGCAAAAATATCCAGAATCAATTGATTGCGGTCAACCACACGAACTTTAACTATTTGCTCTAAGTTTCTTTGTTGAACGCCAGATAATTGGTGATCCATGACCACAATCGTGGCCTGACTGTCGCGGACCATCTCGGCCACTTCTTCGACTTTGCCGGATCCAATCAGAGTTGCGGGATTCCAAGAAGGCAGGACTTGGATAATGGAGCCTACGACTTCACCACCAGCGGCGGTGACCAGCTCCTCCAGTTCCAGCAGATTTTCTTTGATTTCGGTGAGTGGTTCGGTTTTTAAACCGACCCCGATGACAATCGCTCTATCGTGAACTTTGACATGGGCTTGTTGACTCAAATCTAAGAACCCTCCCTTGGTCTGTCTTAATTCTATCACCCTCGTTCATACGGTCAAAGACAAATTTTAGCCATTTTTGCCTGCCAGCAAAGGCCCTTAGGCCCATGCATTTCCACATAATGTGACACGTGAACTTGGCCCTACGGGTTAAACAAATCAAAATTTTCTTTTAATGTGGTTGGTTTTTTTGGGAGTGGGAATGGCTAAAAAGTTTAACATCTCTTTGCAGGATATATTGGAGCTACCGATAAAGGCGGAGATTTTCAGCGCAGAGAGACTTGAAGAATACGCTGTTTACCTGGGCGAGAATTTGCAAACCGGCAAAACTTCGGTGAAGCGTAAAACCTTAATTAAACGCAGTTCTGAAAATGGCAAAAAACTTCTGGTCGCATACCGTTTGCTGGCCACTGTCGGCAGAAAAAAGGAATCCGTTTCCCCCGCGGCCGAATGGCTGATTGATAATTTTCATATCGTTGAGGAACAGCTTCGCGAAATCGAGGAGGATCTTCCTCCGTCGTACTACTCAGAGCTTCCCAAAGCTATCGAAGGGGAGTTGGCGGGGTATCCCCGTATCTATGCATTGGCATTAGCGATGATTGCCCATTCGGACAGTCGGCTGTCGGTGGATTTAATCCGTAGATTTGTGCTGGGTTTTCAAACGCGCAATTATTTAAAAATGGGCGAGCTGTGGGCGGTGGCCATCACCCTGCGAATTGCCTTGATTGAAAATCTTCGGCGGGTGGCCTTGCGTATTGCGTGGGATTTCAATCAATCCGCTATGGCGGATGATCTGGTTGAACAGTTGCTTGAAAATGTGCGCCAGCCCAAAAAGTTTCAGAAGTATTTAAAGCAGATTGTCAGCCATTGTGAAGGCTCGGTGGAAACTGAGCTGACCTTCATCGCGCAGGTTGCAAAACGTCTGCGGGATGCCGAGGCGGATGTCTGGCCTGTGATTGAAGCGATGAACACAGAGCTGGGGAAAGAAAACCTGAGTATCGAGCAGATCGTAACGAGGGAGCATCAGCATCAGGCCACCACTCAGGTTACGATTGCGAACATTATTTCCAGTATGCGTTTGATCAGTAATATCGACTGGAAGCTATTCTTTGAAAGTGTCAGTCATATTGATCGGCTTTTGGAGGCGGATCCAACCGGCGATTATGCGAAGATGGAATTCGTCACCCGGGATGACTATCGTCATAACATCGAAAGAATCGGAAAACGCACGAAAACTCCAGAACGCGATATCGCCAAGAAGGCCATTGAAAGAAGTCAGCAGGAAAATTCCCATGTTGGCTACTATCTGTATGGCAAGGGGTTGCGAAAGCTGGAGAAAGACTTTAACTACCGGCCGCGCTTCAGTGAATCCTGGCTGCGCCTGACATTAAGGCATCCAACGCTGGTTTATTTTTCCAGTATCGCGGTTTTGATTTGTTTAACGATGATTGGTCCCATCGACTACGCCATCAGGAATACAAAATTCTGGTATGGCATGGTGGTGGCCGTCTTTGTCATGTTTATTCCTTTCAGTGATTTGGCCGTGACACTGTTTAACTATCTTCTCACCCATGTCGTTCAGCCCCGACGACTGGCAAAAATGGATTACCGTCAGGGAGTCCCGGCAGACTACCGAACTTTGGTGATTGTACCGTGTCTTCTGGCTGATGATGAAACCATTGAAAATCTCATCGAGAAAATCGAGGTTCACTATTTGGGCAATCTCGATGCGCAGGTCTACTTTGCGCTGGCTACGGATTTTATGGATGCCGATAGTGAGCATGTGGAAGGTGATCAAGGACTGGTTGCCCAGGTACAAGAGGGCATTGCGCGTCTGAATGAAAAGCACGGTGCGGACCGGTTTTTCCTGCTGCATCGCAAGCGTCTGTGGAATCCGTCCGAGAAAAAATGGATGGGCTGGGAGCGTAAGCGTGGAAAAATTGAAGAGCTGAATCGCATCCTTTTGGGCAATGGGGAGACCAGCTATACCATCATGACCATTCCTGAAGAGCTGGTTCGTACTTTCAAGTATGTGATCACTCTGGATGCAGATACGCAGTTAGGATTGGACGGGGCTCGACACCTTATTGGTGTGGCTTCGCATCCACTGAACCGGGCGAAATTCAGTGAACTGCGCCGACGCGTGACTGACGGTTATGGAATTATTCAACCCCGGGTGAGTATTTCACTCGAAAGCTCCTCGCGCACGATCTTTTCCTCTGTTTTTTCCGGCCATACCGGTATTGATCCTTATACCATGGCAGTGTCCGATGTTTATCAGGACTTATTTAACGAAGGCAGTTTTACCGGAAAAGGCCTGTACGATATCGAAGCGTTTGATCGGTCGCTGGAAGGCAGGGTTCCGGATAATACGATTCTTAGCCATGATCTGTTTGAGGGTCTTTATGCCCGCACGGCATTGGTAACTGATATTGAAGTCATGGATGACTATCCCAGCTCATATAAAAGTTTTGCGACCCGGGCGCATCGTTGGGTGCGCGGAGACTGGCAGGTGGGTCCTTGGACTTTGCCGATTGTAAAAAACCATGATGGCAAACTGGTGGTGAATGATCTGCCCCTGATTTCCCGCTGGAAGATCTGGGATAATCTTCGCCGCAGCCTGGTGGCTCCGTGTTTGTTGTTTCTGTTTGTGGCCTCGTGGTTGATTTTGCCGGGGGATGCCTGGTTCTGGACCGGGGTTGCAACGGTGACGATTGCGATTCCGATCATCCTGCAACTTGTGAATGCCTTGATGGTTTCCCCTCGCGGTGGCAGTTGGTCGAAAAGTTTCTGGAGCGAGCTTGGGAAAATACAGACCCATGTTGGTCAGTTCCTTTTGTCTCTGGTTTTTCTGCCTCATCGGGCGGTGAACGACGTCGATGCGATTGTGCGGGCGATTTACCGCACTCGGGTCTCAAAAACCAAAAGGCTTGAGTGGACCACCGCTGCCGCTGCGGAAAAACTGGAAAATCAAAGTGGTAATTTTTGGCGCAGCACTGCCGGAGTGGAAACCATTCTGGCACTGATCCTGGTTGCAGTTATTGTTCGCTGGAATGCGGATGTGGCGTTGGTGGCGATTCCATTTTTGACCATGTGGGCTCTTTATCCGTGGATCGCGAATCTGACCCAAAGAAAAATTGAAAAGAAAAGAGAGGATCTCTCCGCGGACGACAACGAGTATCTGTTCTCGGTGGCGCGGCGAATCTGGTTTTTCTTTGAAACATTCGTGACGGCCAAAGACAACTGGCTTCCTCCTGATAACGTGCAGGAGGATCCCGAGCAAGTCGTTGCACATCGGACCTCGCCCACAAATATGGGGCTCTATGCACTTTCCATTCTTTCGGCAAAGGACTTTGGATTCATCACATTGCGCGCGGGTTCAGACCGCTTGCGGGATCACTTTGCCACCTTGGCTAAATTGGAACGCTACCGAGGTCACTTTCTGAACTGGTACGATACGATGTCCTTGGCGCCCCTTTATCCGCAGTATGTTTCCACGGTGGATAGTGGAAATATGGCGGGATATTTATTGGTCATTAAAGAGGGCGCGCGGGAGTTGTTGGAAGCGCCCATTTTCAACCCAAGCTGTCTTCATGCCTTGAAAATCAACCTGGGATTGATGGAAGAGGAAGTTAAAAAACTTCAACTGCAGCGACAGGAAACAGGATCTTTAAGCGGGACTCATTTGGTTGAACAAATTAAAAGCACCTTGCAGATTATCGAAGAGGGCGCGCCGGCAACTCTGTCCCAATGGACCGGATTGATCCGGGCGATACAGTTTTCTGTCGAAGACTTCAGGGACAGTCTGGATGCATTGGAAGTCGAACATGGAGTTCGTTTCTATCTTAAACTTCGCGGCTGGACGAATGCTTTAAACACCCTGGTTAGCGATCTTAAAAAAGATTCCGAGCTGTTTGTTCTGACTCAATTACTCAGTTCAGAAAACAAAACCTGGCTTGGTGGCATCTCTGGATATCAGGAGCTGGATCAGGTGAACTCGTTAAGTGTCACTGTAGATAACTATCGCAGTTTCTTTGCGCGGCTCGCTGATTTTCCAGATAGCGACTTGCCGGCCGAGATTATCAAGTACCGCGAGTTGGGGGCCAAAGTCGTAAACAACACGGAGGCATTGTGTGATGATTTACGGAAAGTGTCTGATTTGTGTGAAACCTATTTCACTGAAATGGATTTTGGCTTTCTGATTGAAAAGGACCGTGAGGTTTTCTCTATAGGATTCAATGTCAGTGAGAATCGCCATGATAATTCCTATTACGATTTACTGGCTTCGGAGTGCCGGTTGGCGAGTTTCGTGGCGATTGCGAAACGTGATGTTCCTGCCAAACACTGGTTTCGTCTGGGACGACAACTGGTTCCGGTCGAGGGAAAACGGGCCTTGGTGTCGTGGTCTGCCTCCATGTTTGAGTATTTGATGCCCCATCTGGTGATGAAAAGTTATGACAACACTCTTATCGGGGAAACCCTTTATGCCGTGGTCGAGCGCCAGATCAGCTATGGTAAAAAATTAAATGTGCCGTGGGGGATATCTGAAGCTGGTTATAATGCCCGGGATTTAAATTACAACTATCAGTATGGTCCTTTTGGTATTCCCGGTTTGGGATTAAAGCGCGGACTGGGGCATGATCTGGTTGTTTCACCGTACTCCAGTTTTCTGGCGGCCTTGGTCGAGCCGGTCGTTGCCACCCGAAATCTGCGCAACATGCAAACGCCTGATATACTGACGGAGTATGGATTTATCGAGGCCATCGACTATACACCAGAAAGAATAGCCCCGGAGCAGCCCTATGCTTTGGTTAAATCCTATATGGCTCATCATCAGGGTATGAGTCTTATCGCGATCGATAATATATTAAATGCGGAAATCATGCAAAATCGCTTTCATGCCGAACCACGGGTGCGTGCGGCGCAAATGCTCTTGCAGGAACGAGTGCCGGAGTACATGGCATTAACCGAACCAAAAGCCGCAGAAATCGAATGGGAAAGTGCCGGCGATTCTTTGATGAAGTCCTTTGTTCGGGTCTATGATGAATCTCCGCATCACAGTCCTCGGGTGCAGATTCTTTCCAACGGAGAGTATTCTTTGATGCTTTCAACCGGTGGGTCGGGCTTTTCCAAATTCGGAAAACTTGCCGTCACTCGTTGGCGTGAGGATGCGACTCGCGATAATTGGGGACAGTATATTTATATCCGGGATGTCGAAATGAACCAGGCCTGGTCAACGACATTCCTGCCGCAGTTGCGCAAACCTGAATCTTATAAAGCGGTTTTCTCCGAGGATCAGGTGGAGTTTTTCCGAAAAGACCTGGATATCAAAACGGTCACGCGAGTGATCGTTGCTCCGGAAGACAATCTGGAACTCCGGGAAGTGACTTTGACCAATATGTCAGGTGAGGAAAAAATTCTGGAGCTGACCAGCTATCTCGAACCGGTCCTGGCCACTCTGGCAGCGGATCATGCGCATCCGGGATTTAGTAATTTGTTTTTGCAAACAAACTATTTGGAACAAAAGCGCTGTCTCATCGTCAAAAGACGACCGCGTTCCAGTGCGCAAAGTGAAATTTATGGATTCCACGGAGTGGTGACGGATGCTGAATTCGTCGGGGAGATTGAATACGAAACCGATCGCTCGCGATTTATCGGTCGAGGCCGTGATGCCAGCAATCCAATTGCTTTGCGGGCTGGAAGTACATTATCCAACAGCATCGGTTCAGTGCTGGATCCGATTTTAAGTTTACGGGTTAAGTTGCGGGTGCCGCCGGGTGGTATTCGTAAGGTGACCTTCAAAACTGGTTTTGCCGCCATGTATGACGAACTTTTGCAACTGGTGGATCGCTATCAGGATGTGCATTCCTTTGATCGGGAAGCCAAACTTGCCTGGACAAAATCAAGAATCGATCTGCGCCATCTGGGGATGGATGCCGAATCCGCATATTCATTTCAACGATTGGCGGAACGCCTGTATTTCTCGGATCCCTCGATGCGACAACCGGCCCACTTTCTGGCGCAATACACCCGCGAACAGGCCAGTTTATGGCCTTTCGGGATCAGTGGTGACGTGCCCATAGTGGCGGTGATGATCGGTGATAAGAAAGACATGGGCTTGGTGCGCAAACTTCTGCGTGGTCACGAGTATCTGCGTTTAAAAGGTCTGGCGTTTGATCTTGTGATTATGAATGAATCGAAATCCACTTACCTGCAGGATCTGCAGGACGAGGTGCAGTGGCAAATACGCTATGCCGGGCTTCAAGATTGGATGAACAAGCAAGGCGGTATCTTTAGTTTGAAACTGGACACTTTGCAGGATAGTGATCGGTCTTTGATTCAGGCCATGGCGCGGGTGGTGATTTCCAGTGACGCCGGCACCTTCAAAGAGCAGGTTTCACGCAAGGTGCTGCCAATAAAGTATGCGGAAGCCTTTGCGCCGAAAGCGCAGCCTCATTCTTACGATCATAAGAAATTCACTCCCACGAATCTGCAGTACTTTAACGGACTGGGTGGCTTTTCCGAAGATGGTCGCGAGTATATTATCAGCTTGCAGGAGGACCAATGGCCACCGGCACCTTGGATCAACGTGGTTGCCAATAGCAATGACTTTGGATTTCAAGTGAGCGAGTCCGGTTCTGGATTCACCTGGGCGGTCAATTCCCGTGAAAACAGAATCACTCCGTGGTCAAACGATTCTGTCTCAGATCCAAATACGGAAATCATCTATATACGCGATGATGATTCCGGGGAGATCTGGACTCCGACACCACTGCCGATTCGAAATCGGGAACAGTACCTTGTTCGTCATGGACAGGGATATTCCGTATTCGAGCACAGTGCCTTTGGTTTAAGCCATGAGCTGACCATGTTTGTTCCGCCCTCTGATACTGTTAAGATCACTCGGTTGAAAATTAAAAATGTCAGTGGTCGCAATCGACGTTTGTCTTTTTGGGCGTATGTGGAATGGGTGTTGGGAAATCTGCGTGAAAAGTCCGCTCCCTACATCCTGTGCGAAGCAGATGACGATAAAACTCTTTATGCCACCAATGCCTACAATCACGAGTTTGCGGAACGCGTATCGTTCTTCCGCACCAGTGCCGAGGTGCAAACGTTCTCCTGTGATCGAAAAGAATTCCTGGGACGAAACAAGTCTTATACCTCTCCGGAGGCCTTGAAACGAAGGGGGCTTAGCGGATACACGGGTATCGGTCACGATCCTTGCGCTGCTTTGCAAGCCAGTTACTTTGTCCGGGATCAGGAAGAGATTGAGATTGTGTTTCTGTTAGGGCAGGCGCCCACCAAGGTTGCGGCACAAAGTTTATCTGAAAAATATTTGCAGATGGATGCCGTGGAAGAGGCTTTTCAGGAAGTTCACAAAATGTGGGATCACCATTTGGGGTCGATTCAGGTCTCTACACCAGAGCCTGCTTTGAATTTGATGGTGAATCGCTGGTCGCTTTATCAATCTTTGGTCTGTCGGTTGTGGGCCCGTTCGGCTTTCTATCAATCGGGCGGAGCCTATGGCTTCCGCGATCAGCTGCAGGACTGTATGGCCTTTGTGTATTCGACACCCGAGATCGCAAGAGAGCACATTCTAAGAGCCGCTTCCCGGCAGTTTCCGGAGGGGGACGTTCAACACTGGTGGCATCCGCCGACAGGGCGAGGTGTGCGAACTCATTTTTCTGATGATCTGTTGTGGCTGCCTTTTGTGGTGACCCACTATATTCGGGTCACCGGAGATCGCAGCATTCTGGATCAGGAAGTTTCATTCATTGAGGCTCCTTTGCTCACACCAGAGCAGGAGGACTCCTATACTCAACCCAAAATTAGTGAGGAGAAGGCGACGTTACATAATCATTGTCTGCGGACATTTGAGCATTCCATGAAAGTGGGGGCCCATGGCCTGCCTTTGATCGGTTGCGGGGATTGGAACGATGGGATGAACCGCATTGGAGAAAAAGGAAAAGGCGAAAGTGTGTGGATGGGGTGGTTCCTTCATAAGGTCATGCATGATTATCTGCCGTACTGTGATGCTGAAACAACCCAGCGCTATGAGGACCACATGCTGCGCTTGCGTGAAGCCATTGAAGCCAATGCGTGGGATGGGGAATGGTATCGTCGCGCGTACTTTGATGACGGGACTCCGCTGGGAACTTCTCAAGGTCAGGAGTGTCGCATTGATTCGCTGTCGCAAACCTGGTCCATTCTTTCAGGGGTGGGGCAGCCAGAGCGACAACGGCTTGCCATGAGCAAGGTTGAAGAAAATCTGATTGTTAAAGATAAAGGTTTGATCAAACTTTTAATTCCGGCATTTGATAAAACGAATTTGGATCCGGGGTATATCAAGGGATACGTTCCGGGAGTTCGTGAAAATGGCGGACAGTACACTCATGCGGCAATCTGGGTCGTGATGGCCTATGCAAAGCTGCAAGAGCGGGAGAAAGTACTGGAGCTGTATAATATCATCAATCCAATTCATCACGCTCGCACGCGAGCCGGGATGCAAAAATATAAAATTGAACCTTATGTGATTGCAGCTGACGTCTACGCGGTGGAGCCGCATGTGGGGCGTGGTGGCTGGAGTTGGTATACGGGTTCCGCAAGCTGGTTTTACCGTGCGGGGTTGGAGTCTGTACTGGGCTTTAATATCGTGGATGGTGAAATAGTGATTGCTCCCTGTGTTCCGGAATCCTGGAGCAGCTTTGATATCACTTACAAATTTAAAAGCACAACCTATGTCATCAAGGTGCAAATCTCAAAGAAAGGTCCCCTGCCAGAAAAACGAATTCCGTTGGAGGACAGCGGGGGACGTAAGGAGATTATACTGGAGTACCGGGATGACCCGGCATCCCCGGTGAAACGACTTAGCGATTCTCACCCTTAACCCGGGTGGGAGTCTTGGTGGTGATGACTTCGCGCTTGTAGTGGTTGATCAGCAGAGTGAAATTTTGCGTGAAAGACAGGGAGTTCAGGGACTCGTAAAGGTTGTCCTTGGGAGTGGTTTCAACATTTGGTTGGCTTTTGCTTTCAGGCTTAGGGGATTCCTTCATTCGTACCTCCTGGGGTTAGTACGAAAATTGTAAATGAAGAATGAAAAAAAAGGCCTGTGTTTTACCACAGACCTTTGTGTTCGGAATGTTAAAGTCTGATCAGCCTTATTGTTTATTGGCTTCGCGGGATTTCAAAACATCTTTGATGAATTGAGCTTCCAGCGCGGTGAATACCACAGAGTTCACGATGCCATCCACCGTTGTTGTTCTTTGCAGAACGTTGCAAGATCTGCGAACGCCGGTAAGGAAAGGTCCAATCACTTCCACTTTGCCGACCTGCTGGATAAGTTTGTAAGCGATGTTGGAAGCTTCCAGGTTAGGGAAGATCAGAACATTCGCGCCACCCTTAAGGTCAGAGAATGGGAAAAGTCTTTCCATGATCTCTGGATTCACAGCTGTGTCAGCTTGCATATCGCCATCAACCATCAGGCCTGGGCGCAGCTTTTTAACGATTTCTGCTGCATTCTTCATTTTACAAGGAGTGCCTTCCGCTCCGCTGAAGTTCGAATATGAAAGCATTGCGATCTTCGGCTCAATACCAAAGTACTCGACAACTTTCGCGGCTTGCAGGGCAATTTGCGCACACTGTTCAGCTGTCGGATTCAAATTCACAGTGGTGTCTGCCAACACCAGGAATTTGTCTTCAAGCAAGATGAAGTTCAGGCCCGCAGGAACGCCACCTTGGTAGACGCCCACAGTTTGCAGAATAGGCTTCACTGCATCGGCATAGTTCACGGAAGCGCCGTTCACCACACCATCAGCTTCACCCATCATCACCATCATCGCGGCAAAGTAATTCGGATCAGCCATCAATCGCTCGGCTTCGCGCATGTTGATGCCTTTACGCTGTCTTAGATTGTAAAGCTTCTCAACGTACTTAAAGAATTTCGGATAAGTTGCCGGATGAATAACCGGGACGTCATGCAATGCCGGAATATCCAAGGCCTGAATTTTTTCTTTTACGCGGTCAGGGTATCCCAACAGGATCGGCTGACAGATTTTTTCTTCAACCAAAGTCGCAAGAGCCTTAAGCACTTTGGAGCTTGTTCCTTCCGGGAAAACGATGCGTGGCAATTCGCCACCCATTGCCGTTGCATTCTGATGAACTCTGTTGATGGCAGAGCGAATGAATACTTTGGATGGGCCTTGCAAAGCCTCCAATGTTTCACGGTAGTGATCCCAGTCTTCAATCTTGCGAGTGGCAACGCCGGTTTTTATCGCGGCTTTCGCCACTTCCGGTGCGACCCACAAAAGAACACGGGTGTCGAAAGGTTTTGGAATCAAATACTCACGACCGAACTTGAATGTTTTTCCACCGTAAGTTGCAGAGACGCGATCAGGAACATCTTCGCGTGCCAGTTTTGCCAAAGCGTGAACGGCTGCGAGTTTCATTTCTTCGTTGATTTGTGTTGAACGAGTATCCAATGCTCCACGGAAGATGGACGGGAAACCCAATACGTTGTTCACCTGATTCGGATAATCAGAACGTCCTGTGGCAATGATCGCATCCGGTCGAGCAGTACGTGCTTCGTCAGGTGTGATTTCTGGAACCGGGTTGGCCATTGCAAAAATAATCGGATCCTTGGCCATATCTTTCAGCATTTCCGGAGTCAGGGCGCCAGCTACCGAAAGGCCGACGAAAACATCCGCACCACGCAAAGCTTCGCTTAGCGTGCGCACTTCAGTTTCAGCAGCAAAGTATTCTTTGTACTTGTTCATTCCGGCGGTGCGACCCTTGTAGATCACACCTTGAGAGTCACACATGATGATGTTTTCACGGCGTGCGCCCAGGGAAATGAAAATTTTCGCACAAGAGTTTGCAGAAGCGCCGGCGCCGTTAACCACGATGCGTACGTTTTCCATTTTTCTGTTTGTGATGGAAACGGCGTTCAATAGTGCAGCTCCGGAAACGATCGCAGTACCATGCTGGTCATCATGGAATACCGGAATTTTCATTTCCTTTTTCAGGCGCTCTTCAATTTCGAAGCACTCTGGAGCTTTGATGTCTTCCAGGTTGATGCCGCCGAATGTAGGTTCCAGTGTTTTGATGGCGTTACAGAATGTATCAACGTCATTTGCATCAACTTCAATGTCGAAAACATCGATGCCAGCAAATTGTTTGAACAGAATTCCCTTACCTTCCATGACGGGTTTTGAAGCGTGAGGTCCGATGTTCCCAAGTCCCAGTACGGCAGTACCGTTGGAGATAACGCCGACCAAATTTCCTTTGGCTGTATAGTCGTAAACTTTGGATGGATCTTTTGCGATCACCTTACAAGGAGCCGCGACACCCGGAGAGTAAGCGAGAGAAAGATCTTTTTCAGACACGCAGGGCTTGGATGAGATAACCTCAATTTTTCCCGGCTTGCCCATGCTATGATAAATCAAAGCCTCTTGGTCGAAGTTGTTGGTGGTGCCTTTAGTCTCAGGTGCTTTATCAGAGTTCTTGTTCAAATTCTTTTCCAAGGATATGCCCTTTCGTGCTTTTTTCGCGTATTTGAAATTCATGAAATTTTCCAAGGCTTTTAAACCGTTAGCTCTTTCGCGAAATAAGTGCAGTTACTCTACAAATGCATCCTTAGGGGGTCAATAAATGGGGTGCTTGTCGCGGTAGGTAATTCTGATGACGCATATGATTATTGACCCCGAGTTAACATATTTTGATCACTCTGTACGCAAGTCATTCTCATCCGCAAGAAATAGCGGGTTATTGGTGGGGGAGGTGGAGTTATTTGTGTGTTTTAGTCAGTCAGTCAGTCAGTCAGTCAGTCAGTCAGTCAGTCAGTCAATCAATCAATCAATCAATCAAATTCTGAATACTTCTCTGTCCGAAATGACGGCCTTATGAAGTTAAATATTTCCGCTTCAGGCGAAGTTAATATTATTTTACCTAAAACAGAATTAAGAGCTTGGAGATAACGCAAAATCCACAATTCCAACTTTCACAGGTAAAAAAAATGAACTTTAAACTCCAAGCGCAAACTCTAAACTCTAAACTCTAAACTCTAAACTCTAAACTCTAAGTTCTAAGTTCTAAGCTCAAAGTTCTAAGCTCAAAGCTCAAAATATTCCGCGTAGCCCGGAAAAGATGTGTCATTTAGAAGATTGTAATCGAATATTATTTGACGTCGTTTTGGTGCTCTCACTTTGCCCGAGGTTGATTGAATTCCAAAAAGACG
This sequence comes from Bdellovibrio sp. HCB288, assembly GCF_047305935.1. Lineage (GTDB taxonomy): Bacteria > Bdellovibrionota > Bdellovibrionia > Bdellovibrionales > Bdellovibrionaceae > Bdellovibrio. The sequence continues at coordinate 3,345,534 of NZ_CP178619.1, read as the reverse complement.
ATCCCGGGTGCGCGTGACTTTATATCTCCGTGTCGTCAGGATCAGGCGAATCCCTGGCGGCCGTTAGTGATGAATTGCTAAAATCAATTCTCCTCTGAGAATTACCTAAAAATGCTGTTTAAAAACCCGTGTTATAAAATTCAAAAAGCGGCAGAAGTATTCAAAAAAACGGAGGAAAGAATGGATCTAACTTCAATATCAAATTCCGAATTACTAAATCGCGTTGAAAGACTTGCGCGTGGGGAACGTAAGATCACGCACTTAATCTTGTGGCATTTAGTGGAAGTTGAATCCAGACGATTGTATTTGGATTTGGGATTTACCTCCTTGTTTAAGTATATGACCGGTCATTTGCAATATTCTGAAGACGCTGCTTATCGAAGACTACAGGCATCCCGCTTGTTGAAAAAGGTTCCTCAGATTGAAAAATCGATCGAATCTGGCGAATTGAATCTAAGTCAATTGAATCAAGTTCAGAAATGTATATCGAAAGCGATGGCTGGCGGAGCAGTTGTATCAGCAGAACAGGCTGAATCTGTGTTGGAGCAAATTCAAAACAAAAACAGTTTTGAAACACAAAAAGTCCTGGCAGTGGAATTTAATCAGCCGATTCTTGAAAGAGAGATTTTAAAACCTCAGCGAAACGATTCATTTCGCATGGAGATCACATTTTCTGAAGAGCAAATGGCTGATTTGAAGCAAGTCAGAGATTTGCTGTCTCATATTTTGCCAAACCCAACATGGGCAGAATTGATTTCGTATCTAACAAAATCCCAGATCCAGAAGAGATTAGGAAAGGAAATTGTTAAGAGTGAATTAAAAGGCGAATTAAACATTGTTGAACCTAGAAGCTTTGAGGAGGCGACTAAGGTCAAATCAAACTCAAATATTGGTTTAAATAAAAGAAAGCATTTGAAATTAACTTTGCGCAGACGCTTGCTAAAGAAATCAAATTTTCAGTGTGAATTTAATTACGACGATGGAAAACGTTGTTCAAGTAAATTTCAATTGCAAGTGGATCATCGGCTGCCATTGGCGTTAGGTGGAGCCGATGAAGAATCAAATTTGAGAATACTGTGTAGCGCGCATAATTTATCGGAAGCAAGAAGGATTGGAATCTCCAGTTACTAGCTGCATAACGCAGCTTTTCTTGGTAGCGCGGGAGAACGATAAGAAGAGAATCACTCTTCTGGTCTCTGAGAAGATGTAAAAATGAGAGTTAGAAGATAGAAGATAGAAGATAGAAGATAGAAGTAGGAAGTAGGAAGTAGGAAGTAGGAAGTAGGAAGTAGGAAGTAGGAAGTAGGAAGTAGTAAGAAGTAAGAAGTAAGAAGTAAGAAGTAAGAAGTAAGAAGTAAGAAGTAAGAAGAAGTAAGAAGTAAGAAAGACTACGATAGACGAGCAAGCTTGAAGTAAGTGGTTATGATAGGCATTCTGCCTCGAGATCTTACTATGAAACATAACTATTGCAGGCGATAAGATTCTTAGGAGGTCGAGGTGATTATCTGAGGAGTTTTATTAGTTTTTCAGAGGTAATTTAGAGCTTCAACTCTGGTTCTTAGCAGGAATGGTCTAGTGAATCCACGAAGGCTTTGTTGAAACTAGACCTCGCAGTCTCATTCTTGCGTTTGTGTTTGGTCCTCACATGAAAAACCTGTACGATTTTCAGTGGTTATTTGAATTACCAACAGGAGTTTTCTATGAAGTCACCACGCGATGTGGTTCTCGTTGAAGGTGTGCGTACACCATTCGCTAAATCAGGTACAAAACTTAAAAAAGTTCATCCAGCACAGCTGGGGCAGATTGCGCTTCGACAGTTAATTGCGCAAACGAACCTGGATGTAAATTCCGTTGATGAAGTGATCGTGGGCAATACGGGGAATCCAGCGGATGCTGTGAATATTTCCCGTGTAGTTGCATTGAATGCTGGTATCCCGATGAAAACTTCCGCATACACAGTTCACAGAAACTGTGCATCTGCGATGGAATCCATTTCCAACGGTTTTGAAAAAATCAAATCCGGCACAATGGATGTGATCCTGGCAGGTGGCACTGAATCCATGTCGCAAATTCCGACATTGGCACCGCAAAAATTCCAAGACATCTACGAAAGACTTTTCGCAGCGAAAGGCCCGAAGCAAGCGCTTCCGCTTTTGTGGCAATTGTTCAAAGCTGACGTGAATCAAATCAAAGCTCTTCTTCAGGGCAACATGAAAGATCCATATTTCCCGCAAATTGGTGTGATGTTGGGTCTGACAGATCCTTTCGTTGGGATCAACATGGGTCAAACAGCCGAGATCCTGGCAAAAGAGTGGGGCTTGAATCGTCAGATGCAGGATGCGTTTGCACTGCGCTCTCACCAACTGGCTTCCAAGGCGATGAAAGAAGGTCGCATGAAGGAAGAGTCCACGCCGGTTTATCTGGCACCTGAATACAAAGAAGTGGTTGCAGACGACATCGGACCTCGTGACACACAAACGATGGAAGCTTTGGCAAAACTAAAACCATTCTTCGATAAAGCCACAGGGACGATCACAGCAGGTAACTCTT